>JBJDYM010000251.1:0-17640 GCA_051867315.1 Faecousia sp. | reverse complement strand
TGAAGTAGGCGTAGGCGTGGCGGGTGGAGCGGCCCACCCGGCCCCGGAGCTGGTGCAGCTGGGACAGGCCGAACCGATCGGCGTTCTCAATAATCAGGGTATTGGCGTTGGGGATGTCCAGGCCGGTTTCGATGATGGTGGTGCACACCAGTACCTGAATTTCTCCCTCTGCCATGGCCTGCATCACATCCCCCAGGGCATCCTCGCCCATCTGTCCATGGGCAACGGCCACGGTGATGCCCGGAATCCGCCGCCGGAGAGCGCCGGCGCACTGGTCAATGGTTTCGGTGCGGTTGTGCAGGTAGTAAACCTGCCCGCCCCGCTCCACCTCCCGGCGGATGGCATCGTCGATGATGGCGGTGTTGTATTCGGTGACGAAGGTCTGAACGGGATAGCGATCAGAGGGCGGTTCCTCGATGGTGGACATGTCCCGGATGCCGGAAAGAGCCATGTTCAAGGTGCGGGGGATTGGAGTGGCGGAAAGGGTCAGCACATCCACACCCTTGGAAATCTCTTTCAGCCGCTCTTTATGGCTGACGCCGAAGCGCTGCTCCTCGTCCACGATCAGCAGTCCCAAATCCTTGAACTGGACACTTTTCTGCAGCAGCTTGTGGGTCCCGATGATCAAATCCACGTTGCCGCTGCGCAAATCCTGCAGAGTTTTGGCCTGCTGCTTGGTGGTTCGGAACCGGCTGAGTACATCGATATTCACCGGGAAGCCCCGGAACCGGGATACGGCGGTTTGGTAATGCTGCTGAGCCAGCACGGTGGTGGGCACCAGAATGGCGGCTTGCTTGCCGTCCATCACGCATTTCATCACCGCCCGCAGGGCAACCTCGGTCTTGCCGAAACCCACGTCGCCGCACAGCAGCCGGTCCATGGGGATGGGAGATTCCATGTCATGCTTGATATCGGCAATGCAGCGCAGCTGGTCGTCAGTTTCCGGATAGGGGAAATTGTCCTCAAATTCCTTCTGCCAGGGGGCGTCCGCTGCGAAAGCATAGCCGGGCTGGCGCTTCCGGGCGGCGTAGAGCTGAATCAGCTCCCCGGCCATGTCCTTGGCGGCCTTTCTGGCTTTGGCCTTGGTCTTCTGCCAGGCGTCGGAGCCGATTTTATTCAGCTTGACATTGGCATCCTCCCCGCCGCCTCCGATGTATTTGCTCACCAAATCCAGCTGAGTGGCAGGGACGAACAGGGTATCGGAGCCCTGATAGGCGATTTTGATATAGTCCTTGATGGCTCCGTCCACCTTGATTTGCTCCATGGCCATGAAGCGGCCAATACCGTAGTTCTCATGGACAACCAAGTCGCCAGGGGTCAGATCGGTAAAGGAATTCAGCTTCTGCCGGTTGGTAGAGCCGGTCTTTTTGGCCTTGCGCCGGGGCTCTCCCTTGGCGATCAGCTGTCCTTCGGTGAGGATCGCCAGCTTGGAAAGGGGATACTCCATGCCGAAGGGGAGCGTACCCTCCGTCAGCAGAATCTGGCCGGGCTTGGGCAGGGTGGTCAGAGGAATGCAGAGAAAACAGGAAAGCCCCTTTTCTCCCAGCATCTGCTGCAGCAGCTCAGCTCTTCTGCGGGTGCCGCAGAGCACCAGACTGCCGAACTCCATTTTCTGATAATGGGTCAAGTCGCTGACAACGGTCTCCATGCTGCCGCCGTAGCCGGGCAGCTGCTTGGCGGTCATGGGCAGCAGCTGCGCTGGCGGGCAGTCGTCAGGATAGGCGCTGCCGCCGAAGGTGTCCAGATAGGCCACGGTCCGGCCCCGCAGCCGGGCACAGAAATCCTCCCATTGCAAGCAAAAATCGCAGAACTCTCCGGCCACCAGTCCGGCCTGGAGCATGCTGTCCAGCTGCATCCCCAGCTCGTCGGTTCTTGATCGGGCGGAGCGCTGGAGGCTGGCGTGGTCACACAGCACCAAAACGGCATCCCGGGAGATGTGGTCCAGCGCTGTGGTGAATTCCGGGTAAATCAGGGACATGTAGCGGTCCGAGGCGGGATTGTTCAACCCATTTTCGTACTTTTCCAGGTCTTTGGAAAGGGTTGCGATCAGGGGTTCGTTTACGGTTTTCCGTCTGCGCTGCCGGGCAATCATACTTTGCAGGTCTTTGCACAGACCTGCGATGCTGCCGGGGTGGCAGTGGGGCAGGGTTTCACATACGGGGAGCAGAACGCAGGAATCGGTATTCTCCTCCCGCCGCTGGGTGTCGGGATCAAAAAAACCCATGGTGTCCAGCTCGTCGCCGAAGAATTCCATGCGGACAGGCTTGTCACAGGCGGGGGAGAATACGTCCAGAATGCCCCCTCGAAGGGCAAACTGGCCAACGCCCTCCACCATGCCGCAGCGGCTGTACCCTGCGGCAATCAGCTTGGAGGTCAATTCCTCGATTTGATATTCTTTCCCGGTTTCCAGGGTAACCACCGTCCGGTTGAGGACGGCGGGTGGGATCGTCCGCTGGCAGGCGGATTCCCAGGACAGAATTTGAATGGGTGTGTCCCCACGGCCCAGGGCATAGAGCTGACGCAGACGCTTCTGCTCCCAGGATCTGGACACCACGGCGGCATCATACAAGGTCAGATCCCGGCCGGGGAGGATGGGTACTTCGGTCTTTAAAAAGCATTTCAGCTCCTCCTGGAGCCTGCGGGCGGCCATTTCGTCCTGTACCAGGATGACAATGGGCTTGTTCGTCTCCTGACTGATGCCCGCAATCAAGTGGGAGCGGTTGATTTGACCGATGCCTGTCACCGCAGCGGTTTCGCCCCGGTTCAGCGACTGGGTCAGCGCGGCATATTCGGGGATGGTTTTCAGCATGAACAATACTTGATCCATAGGAACGCCTCTCAAAAGAAAGTGTCGGCCGGAAAACAGGCTCCACGCGGCAAAGCGGAAAGCGGAGGATTCTCCACTTTCCGTTATTTCCGACCATATTCGATTTACGGATGACTGCCGTTATACTTGTTGGCGGCCTCCGGAACACCCCGATCAATGATTGCCAGGGCGGCGTCGGCGGCATTCTCCAGAGCGAAGCTCAAATCCTTTTCCTCCCTGGCGGAGAAGGTAGAGAGCACCCAGGCGGCCAGGTCATATTCCGGGTTGGGCTTGGCACCTACGCCGATTTTTACCCGGGGGAAGGCCTGACTTCCCACCTCGGCGATGATGGACTTGATGCCGTTGTGTCCGCCGGCGGAGCCCTCCGCGCGGATGCGAAGGCGGCCGGGAGCAAGGGAAATATCGTCGAACAGGACGATGATCCGCTCCGGCGGGATACTGTAATAGGCGCTCAGCTGCAGCACCGCCCGGCCGGACAAATTCATAAAAGTCTGAGGCTTCAGCAGAAAGAGCTTCCCGCCGTTGTAATTCACCTGGGCATAGAGCCCCTGGAATTTTGCCTTGTCAATTTTGCAGCCCAGCTTGCCTGCCAGCAGGTCGATGGCCCGGAACCCGGTGTTGTGGCGGGTGCGCTCGTATTCCTTGCCGGGATTGCCCAACCCCACAATCAGCCAGCTGTCCTGTTTCGCTCCAAACACGGCTTAAAACAGATCGGCGATCGAGGTGCCGCCGTGGATGTGCTCAATGGCCCGGGCGAAAACGGGAGCCACGTCCAGGAACTTGATCTTGCCGCTGGGGGTGTTGCCAACCTGGGGGATGGTGTTCAGGAACACAATCTCCTGCAAAGGGCTGCTTTCGATGCGCTCATAGGCAGGGCCGGACAGCACGCCGTGGGTGGCGCAGGCATAAATCTCTTTGGCACCGCCCACCTCTACCAGCGCTTTGGCGGCGTTGCACAGAGAACCGGCGGTATCCACCATGTCGTCGTACAGGATGCAGGTCTTGCCCCGCACGTCGCCGATGACATTCATCACTTCGCACACATTGGCCTTCTGACGGCGCTTGTCCACAATGGCCAGGCTCATGTGCACCTTCTGGGCGAAGGTGCGGGCCCGACTGACGGAGCCCACATCGGGAGAGACAACCACGAAATCGTCGTGGTTGAATTTGTCCTCGGGGAACTTCTTCATATAATACTCCACAAAGGAGGGGTTGCCCAGCAGGTGATCCAGGGGAATGTCGAAGAAGCCCTGAATCTGGGCGGCATGGAGGTCCATGGTCAGAACACGGTCGGCGCCGGAGGCGGTGATCATGTTGGCAACCAGCTTGGCAGAGATGGGATCACGGCTCTTGGCTTTGCGATCCTGACGGGCGTAGCCGAAATAGGGGATAACGGCGGTGACGCGGCCGGCAGATGCACGGCGGCAGGCGTCGGTCATCACCAGCAGTTCCATCAAGGTATCGTTGACGGGCTTGCAGGTGGACTGTACCAAAAAGACGTCGGCACCGCGGACGGTTTCATTCAAAGACACGGATACTTCGCCATCGGCAAAGGTTTTGACCTCCGCCTGCCCCAGGGGGATACCCAGAGCCTTGCAGATCGTTTCAGCGAACTGAGGATTGGAATTGCCACAGAAAATCTTGATGTTATCTCCGTAAGCAGTCATCGAAGAAATACCTCGCTTTATTCTATTTCTGCCCCCGCTGCGCAGAAGGCGCTTTACGGGTTCATTATACCACTACCATCTGAGAAAAAGCAATATAAACGGCCAGGAAAATACCGCCGAAAAAACATTTCATTTCCGCAGCTTCTTCTGTCAAACCGACGATATTCGACGGAATTTGTTTCCTGCGAAAAGAGGAAAGCGAAATTATGTTTGAAATACTACTTGTAGGATGGAGCGGAATGTGTTATAATAAGAGGAACGATTGATTGAGGAGCAGAAGAAATGAACGATACCATTCGGATTCAGGGCGCCAGAGAAAATAACCTGAAAAACGTGAATCTCACCATTCCCAGGGACAAGCTGGTGGTGTTTACCGGCCTGAGCGGTTCCGGAAAATCCAGCCTCGCCTTTGATACCATTTATGCTGAGGGCCAGCGGCGCTATGTGGAAAGCCTCAGCTCCTACGCCCGGCAGTTTTTAGGCCAGATGGACAAGCCGGATGTGGATTCCATCGACGGCCTTTCCCCGGCCATTTCCATCGACCAGAAGACCACCTCCAAAAGCCCCCGCTCCACCGTGGGCACGGTAACGGAGATTTACGACTACCTTCGCCTGCTCTGGGCCAGAACCGGCATTCCCCACTGCCCCAAATGCGGCAAAGAGATCCGCCGCCAGACCATCGACCAGATTGTGGACCGGGTGGAAGCTCTGGGGGAGGGGACCAGGTTTCTCATCCTGTCCCCGGTGATCCGGGGCAAGAAGGGCGAGCACCAAAAGGTATTTGAGGATGCCAGGAAGCAGGGCTTTGCCAGAGTCCGGTTGGACGGCATTCAGTATGATCTGACCGAGGAGATCAAGCCGGAAAAGAACAAAAAACACACCGTTGAGCTGATCGTGGACCGGCTGGTGCTGAAAGAGGGCATCCGCCGCCGCCTTACCGACTCCATTGAAACCGCCTGCGCCCATTCCGGGGGCCTGGTGACCATCTCCATCCCTACTCAGGAGGAAGAGCTGAGCTTTTCCCAGAATTACGCCTGCGAGGACTGCGGCATCAGCATGACGGAGCTGGAGCCAAGAATGTTCTCCTTCAACAATCCCTCCGGCGCCTGCCCCAGCTGTACGGGTCTGGGCTTTCAGCTGGTTGCGGATGAGGATTTGGTGATCCCGGACAGGGAAAAATCCATCTTCGACGGAGCCATCCAGGCCTCGGGCTGGCAGAGCGCCAGAACGGACTCCATCTTTCGGATGTATTTTGAAGCCCTTGCCCAGAAGTATCACTTTTCCCTGACCGTTCCCGTGAAGGAACTGCCCAGGGATGTGATGGATGTCATCCTCTACGGCACCAAGGGGGAGAAGCTCCGCATGACCTACAATCGGGGCAACGGCATGGGCGTTCTGGAGCAGCCTTTCGAGGGCATTCTCAATAATATCTCCCGCCGGTATCGGGAAACCCAGTCCGACGCGGCCCGCAAGGAGCTGGAGGAATGCATGTCCACGGCACCCTGTCCTGTTTGCGGCGGCAACCGGCTTTCAGCCATCGCCCAGGCGGTAACCGTGGGAGGCATTGGCATCATGGATTTCTGCCGCATGAGCATCCGCCAGGAGCTGGAGTTCATGCAAAATCTCCGCCTGGAAGGGAATATGGCCCTGGTGGCAGAGCAGATTGTAAAGGAAATCAAGTCCCGGCTGCAATTTTTGATGGATGTGGGGCTGGGGTATCTCACCCTGTCCCGCCCGGCGGGTACGCTGTCCGGCGGCGAGAGCCAGCGGATTCGGTTGGCCACCCAGATCGGCTCTTCCCTGATGGGCGTTTTGTATATCCTGGACGAGCCCTCCATCGGTCTGCACCAGCGGGACAATGACAAGCTGCTGGCAACACTGGAGCATCTGCGGGATCTGGGCAACACGCTGATTGTGGTGGAGCACGACGAGGATACCATGCGTGCCGCAGATTTCCTGGTGGACGTAGGCCCCGGTGCGGGCAGCCACGGCGGAGAAATCGTGGCGGCGGGGACCCTGGAGGACATCATTGCCTGCCCCCGTTCGGTTACCGGCCAGTATTTATCCGGGGCAAAGGAAATTCCTGTCCCCGCCACCCGCAGGGCAGGAAACGGAAAGTTCCTGACGGTACGGGGGGCCAGGGAAAACAACCTGAGGGATGTGGATGTTCAGATTCCCCTGGGTACCTTTACCTGTGTCACCGGTGTGTCCGGTTCCGGTAAATCCAGCCTGGTCAATGAGGTGCTGAACAAGACCCTGCTTGCCAAGCTGAATCATGCCCGCACCCGTCCCGGCGCCTGCCGCTGCGTGGAGGGCATCGAGCATTTGGACAAAGTTATTGACATTGATCAGAGCCCCATCGGCAGAACGCCCCGCTCCAATCCTGCAACCTATACGGGACTCTTTAACGACATCCGGGACCTGTTTGCCTCCACGGCGGATGCCAAAATGCGGGGTTACGGTCCGGGCCGGTTCAGCTTCAATGTGAAGGGCGGCCGGTGCGAGGCCTGCTGCGGCGACGGCCTGGTGAAAATCGAGATGCATTTCCTGGCGGACGTGTACGTGCCCTGCGAGGTCTGCCACGGCTCCCGCTATAACCGGGAGACCCTGGAGGTGCTCTACAAGGGAAAGAACATTGCCCAGGTATTGGATATGACGGCGGAAGAGGCGGTGGACTTTTTTGAAAACCTGCCCAAGATTCGCCGCAAGGCCCAGATGCTTCAGGAGGTTGGCCTGGGCTACGTGAAGCTGGGCCAGTCCAGCACCACCCTCTCCGGCGGCGAGGCCCAGCGGGTCAAGCTGGCCACGGAGCTGTCCAGGGTGTCCACCGGCAGAACCATCTATATTCTGGACGAGCCCACCACCGGATTGCACGCAGCGGATGTGCACAAGCTGATTGAAGTGCTGCAGCAGTTGGTGGATGCGGGCAATACCGTTCTGGTGATCGAGCACAATCTGGACGTGATCAAGACGGCGGACTATTTGATTGATCTGGGCCCGGAGGGCGGCGACGGCGGCGGCTGTGTGGTGGCTGCCGGCACGCCGGAGGAGGTCGCGGCCGCGGAAGGCAGCTTCACCGGGGCGTACCTGAAAAAATATCTCAAAAATGATTGAGAAAAATCACAGCTGTCTCATGGAAGTGAGACAGCTGTGAGGGGAATCAATACAGCTCCGGGGGCAGGAATTCCGAAAGCTCGATCAGCGTATGATCCTGCTCACCGGCGTAGTCAGCCTGCAGGAGGCTGGTTCGAAGTGTGGCGCTGCTGTCCGATGCGGCGGTAAAGGTCATGGTGACCCGGGTCCCGGCTTCTTTTGGACAATCCACCAGCACGGCCCCGCCGTGGCGGGCGGCGGTGCTGCGGATCAGCAGCATGCCCAGGCCGATGCCGTGGCGGGTGTCTTCAATAGCTGGCTCCCGGAGATACCGGGTAAACAGGGTTGCCCGTTCCTTTTCGGGGATGCCGCTGCCACTGTCGGTGACGGAGAAACGGAATTGCTTCCCGCTATGGCGAAGCTCCAGCGCAATGCTGCCTCCGGCGGGGGTGAATTTCAGGGCGTTTGAAATCATGTTCAGCGCTGCCCGTTCCATCATCTGCCGGTCCACGATGCAGTTGACCTCCTCGGTCAAGCCGGTGTAAGAAAAGGTGATACCGGAGGTGCCGGACAACGCGGCGGCCTTTTCTGCGATCTCCTGAAACAGGGCGCCGATGTTCTGCAGCTCCGGGTGGAAAACGGGGCTGACTCCGGAGGCATCCGACATATTCCCGACGATTCGCAGCAGCTGGTACAGACTCCGATTCAACCGGGATGTCTTTCCGTCTTTTCCATCCAGCTGCTGGGCTGATAGCATGGCGTTGGCCAGCGGCCCCCGCAGCTCCCTGGCAGCCAGGGCGAGGACCCGAAGCTCCTCACATTCAAACTGCCGGTCCAGGGTGAACACATCTTCTTCGCCCAAGCGTACCACGGATGCGCCGAAGCTTTGGCCGCAGATATTCAGAGTGAGGCAGAGCATCCCGCCGGAAAAGGCAGCATATTCCTCGGCCCCGGACTCCAATAGCTGATCCAGGGAAAGCCCCTCCCGCAGGAACAGCTTGGCGGCCGGCAAGTTGAGCCTGGTGATTATTTTGTTTTTGACACAGAATGCGGGACGAATCATCAAATCCAGCATTAGGGTTCCGTCTGATTGTTGTTCCATGGGGTTCCTCCTGACGAACATAGGATGTGCAGAAGACGGGAAAACTTTCCCGGCAGGTTTCGACGGTTACCGCTATTTTATCCGAAACAACCGGAAATAGCAAGGGCAAAACAGAAGGAAAGCTGTGAAAAATTGTCTGAATTCCGGACACGAATGGATTTCCATTTTTTACAGGTTCCAAAGAGTGGGAGGCTAGATTGTATGTCAGTTCACGATGGGCATAGAAAAAGGATGCGCCAGCGCTTTCTTGCCGAGGGGCTGGATCAGTTTACAGATGTGCAGGTCCTGGAGATCCTGCTGTTTTACTGCATCGCCAGGCAGGATACCAACCCCATCGCCCATGCCCTGCTGGAGCATTTCGGCTCCCTGTCCCAGGTGCTGGAAGCGCCGGTGGAGGAGCTGTGCAAGGTGGAGGGCATCGGGGAGAATACCGCAGTATTTCTCCGCTTGGTGACCCAGGTGGGACGGTGCTATCTGACGGACCGGGCCTCCAAGGCCAAAGTGCTTCCCACGCTGGAAAGCTGCGCCAAATATCTACAGACCTATTTCTTTGGAAGAAATGTGGAAACGGTGTATTTGCTCTGCCTGGACGCAAAATGTAAAATGCTCTGCTGCAAAAAGATTTCGGAGGGAGACGTGAACAGCACCAGCCTCTCAGTGCGCAAGATTGTGGAAACGGCCCTGAATACCAACGCCTCCAGCGTGGTGCTGGCCCACAATCACCCGGGCGGCATGGCCGTTCCCTCCAGCGCGGATATCCAGACCACCATGCGCATTGCGGCTGCGCTTCAAGCGGTGGATGTGAACTTCGTCGACCATATTCTGGTGACGGATGACGATTATGTTTCCCTGGCCCAGTCCGGCTATTCATTTTCAGATGCCAGTGTTTGAAAGAGGAGAAGCGCATGGATCATTTTAAGCTTGTATCTGACTATCGCCCCTCCGGCGATCAGCCCCAGGCAATCGAAGGCCTGGTAAACGGTGTGAACCTGGGCCTGCGGGAACAGACCCTTCTGGGCGTGACGGGCTCCGGTAAGACCTTCACCATGGCTTCGGTGATTGAAAAGGTGAACCGGCCCACCCTGGTGCTGGCCCACAATAAGACCCTGGCCGCCCAGCTCTGCTCGGAGTTCCGGGAATTTTTTCCGGAAAATGCGGTGGAATATTTTATTTCCTATTACGATTATTATCAGCCGGAGGCATATATTGCCCATACCGATACCTATATTGAAAAGGATGCCTCCGTCAATGAGGAGATCGACCGCCTGCGCCATTCGGCCACCTCGGCGCTGTTTGAGCGGCGGGATGTGATTGTGGTGGCGTCCGTCAGCTGCCTGTACGGCCTGGGCGACCCTATTGACTACAAGAGTATGGTGATCTCCCTTCGGGTGGGGCAGGAGCGGCCCCTGGATGAGATCCTGAAGAAGCTGACGGAGATCCGGTACGAGCGGAACGATTTGGATTTCTCCCGGAATAAATTCCGGGTCCGGGGGGATACCCTGGAGGTCTACCCCGCCTACTGGTCCGGCAGGGCCATTCGGATCGAATTTTTTGGGGATGAAATCGACCGTATCAGCGAAATCAACGCCGTTTCCGGCATGACGGAGCGGTATGTGGACCATGTGGCCATTTACCCGGCCAGTCATTACGTAGCCTCCAAGGAAAAGCTCCAGCGGGCCATGCTGGAAATCCAGCGGGAATGCGACCAGCAGGTGCAGTTCTTTCGGGAAAATAACAAACTGATCGAGGCCCAGCGCATTGCCCAGCGGACAGCCTACGATCTGGAGATGATGACGGAAATCGGCTTCTGCAACGGCATCGAGAACTACTCCCGGGTTATCCAGGGCAGGGCTCCCGGCACTCCGCCCACCACGCTGCTGGATTACTTCCCGGAGGATTTCCTCATGTTCATCGACGAAAGCCACGTCACCCTGCCCCAGTGCCGGGCCATGTACGCCGGTGACCGGAGCCGGAAGGATGCGCTGGTGAACTACGGCTTCCGCCTGCCCTCCGCCTATGACAACCGCCCCCTGAATTTCGGGGAGTTCGATGGAAAAATCAATCAGGTCATCTATGTTTCCGCTACCCCTTCGGAGTATGAGCGCAGCCGCTCCGGCCAGATTGTGGAGCAGGTGATCCGCCCCACCGGCTTGCTGGACCCGATGGTGGAGGTTCGCCCCATTGAGGGCCAGATTGACGACCTGATCGGGGAAATCAACCACCGCACTGCCAAGCAGGAGCGGGTGCTGGTGACGACCCTGACCAAGAAAATGGCGGAGGATCTGACCGCCTATCTCACCAAGGCGGGCATCAAGGTGCGCTATATGCACTCCGATATCGGCGCCATGGAGCGAATGGAGATCATCCGGGACCTGCGGATGGCAAAATTCGATGTGCTGGTGGGCATCAACCTGCTGCGGGAGGGCCTGGACCTGCCGGAGGTGAGCCTGGTGGCCATTCTGGACGCGGACAAGGAAGGGTTCCTGCGCAGCGAGACCAGCCTGATCCAAACCATCGGCCGGGCCGCCCGAAACGCGGAGGGCAAGGTCATTATGTACGCCGATACGGTCACCCCCTCCATGCACCTGGCGCTGGATGAAACTGCCCGCCGCCGGGAGATCCAGAACAGCTACAACGAGGCCCACGGCATCGTCCCCAAGACGGTGATCAAGTCCGTCCGGGATTTGATTGAGATTTCCTCGCCCACCGCCGAGCGGAAGGGAAGAAACGGCGTGAAGATGACCAAGGCAGAGAAGGAAAAGGAAATTGCCCGTCTGGAAAAGCAGATGAAGGAAGCGGCTAGGATGATGGAATACGAATATGCCGCCGTGCTGCGTGATCAGATCATCGAGCTGCGGGGCAACGGAATGTAAAAAAGAGAGGAAGCAAATGAATAAGAGGTTAACTGCGGACAGCGGCTTTGGAAAACAGATGTACAAGCTTCTGATTCCACTGGTCATTCAGAATCTGCTCAGCGCGGCGGTCAACTCCTCGGATGTGGTGATGCTGAACTATGTGGGCCAGTCCTCCATTTCCGCCGTCTCCCTGGCGGCAAATTACGCAAGCGTGCTGAGCATGGTGTTCTACGGCCTGGGTACCGGCGCAACCCTGCTCTGTGCCCAGTATTACGGCAAAAGAGACTTCCGGGCCATCCGGGCAGTGGAGGGCATTGCTCTTCGCTACTCCCTGATCATCACTGCCGCAGTTACCGTGCTGGCGTTTACCATCCCGAAGAGCATGATGCGCCTTTTTACGGAGGATGCAGAGCTCATTGCCATCGGCGCGGATTACCTTCGGGTTATGGGAATAACTTACCTGTGCTGGGGCATCCTAGAGATATACTTGGCGGTACTGCGCAGCATCGGAAGAGTGACGGTGTGCATGGTGCTGAATGTGATGGCCTTTGGGTTGAACATTGTGCTCAATGCCGTGTTTATTTTCGGCCTGTTCGGTGCACCGAAGCTGGGGGCCAAGGGCGTGGCCATCGCTACGGCGGCTTCCCGGGTGGCGGAGCTGATCGGCTGTTTTGTGGTGTCCGCCTTCTCCAAGGATGTGAAGCTGAATCCCAGCTACATGTTCCGCCGCAACAAGCTTTTGACCGGGGACTTTATCCGACTGGCCATGCCTGCTTTGGGCAACGACCTGTCCTGGGGCTTGGCCTTTTCCATGTACTCCGTGATCCTTGGTCACCTGGGCAACGACGCGGTGGCAGCCAACTCCATGGTCATCGTGGTGAGAAACTTAAGCTCCACCTTCTGCTTTGCCGTGGCCAGTGCAGGCGGCATCCTGCTTGGCAACGTGATGGGGGAGGGAAAGCTGGACAAGGCCAGGGAGTACGCTTCCCAGGTGATGAAAATGACTGTGATCTCCGGCCTGGTGGGGGCGGTGATTCTCATTGCCTGTATGCCATTGGTGCTTCGGTTTGCCTCCGCCAGCCTTTCGGAGACGGCTATGGGCTATCTGAGGGTCATGCTTTGGATCAACACCTATTACATCATGGGCGGCGCCGTCAACACCTCTCTGATTGCCGGTATTTTCCGGGCCGGGGGAGATACCCGGTTCGGTCTGATCTGTGACACCATCGATATGTGGTGCTATGCCGTCCCGCTGGGCTTTTTTGCCGCATTTGTACTGAAACTGCCGGTGCTGTGGGTCTATTTCCTGCTATGTACCGACGAGTTTGTGAAATGGCCCTGGGTCATCAGCCACTACCGCAGCGGCAAATGGGCCAAGAACATCACCCGGGAGGGACTGTTCATCCAGTCGGAAATGCCATCAGATTAAGATTTTCTTTAAAGGCACGATTTTTGAGGTTTTATGTCAATTCCACTTGCATTTTTCTCTGAGCAATGCTAGAATAAGGTTGACATCACCATAAAGGTAGGGGACGAGCGATGGATAAGAACGATTTCGATGTCGATTTCGATTTTGAAGAAGAATATGGCTTCGATCCGAAGGATTTTTTGTCTGAAGATGAAGATTTTAATTTTGATGATATTTTGGATGAAGACGCTTCTGGCGATGATCAGGATGCCACCAGAGAATACCACTTCGATCAGCCTCCGGAAGAATTCCAGGACGTGGATCTGAGCGAGGACGATGACCCCGACGAGGATTTGGCCGCCGATTTCCCGGAGCATGCCGATGTTCCGGAGGAAACTGTCTACGCCGATGACGATGATATGCGTTTTTACGGCGAAGACGGCCAGGAGTATCCCGCCGAAGAGGATTATCCTCCGGAAGAGGGGGACTATCCCGAGGAAGCAGAGGAGGAGCCCGCCCCCGCCAAGAAAAAGAAAAAGGGCGGCTTGAGGCTTCCCAAACTGGGCGGCAAGGAGAAAAAGGAAAAGCCTGCAAAAAGGAGGTCCGCCGAGCCTGCCAAAAAGAGCGCATTCTCCAAGCTCCTGGATATGTATATGGAGCCTGTGACCAAGCTCAAAAACGAGGAGGTTCTGGATCCTCTGGATCCCAAGTATATCCGCCGGAGGAAGCGCGAAAAGAAGCGCATCTTCAAGGAGGTATATCTGCCTGCCATCATCGCCGGTGCGGCACTGTTTCTGATCCTCAGTTTTATTGTCGGATCTGTTTCCAACGCTCTGACGGTGAAGAAAAACAAGGATTCCGCCGCCCAGGTGGAAGCCCAGCAGCAGGCCAACGCAGCCGGTGCGGCGGAGCAGGAATTTAAGCGATTGATTGCCGAAGCCGAGAGCATGGTGGTGGGCTACGATTACGAGGGCGCCATCACCCTGCTGGATTCCTACAACGGTGATAATGATAAATTCCGCCAGCAGGTGATTGCCAAGAAGGCGGAGCTGGTCAACGAGCAGAAGCAGCTGGTGGAGGTGAAGGATGTTTCCTCCATTCCCAATCTTTCCTTCCATGTTCTGATGGCGGATGCCTCCAGAGCCTGCAATAAGGACGTCTCCGGCGATCTTGCCGGCTCCTACAACAAGAACTTTGTCTCTGTGGAGGAGTTTACCCGGATTCTGAATCAGCTGTATGCTTCCAACTATGTTCTGGTGGATTTCGACAGCTTCATCAGCAGTGTTCCCGGCGTGGACGGCAACAGCAGCTACTTTACCAAGTCCATTTATCTGCCCCAGGGCAAGAAGCCTGTGATGATTACCGAAACCATGGTTAACTATTTTGAGTATATGGTTGACCCGGATAAGGACGGCACACCCGACGCCAAGGGCCATGGCTTTGCCTATAAGCTGGTGCTGGACGACAATGGCGAAATCAAGGCGGCCTATGTGGATTCCAACGGCCAGACCCTGATCGGCAATTATGACTTGGTTCCCGTGTTGGAGGCCTTTATCCAGGAGCATCCGGATTTCTGCTACCAGGGTGCCCGTGCCATCCTGGCGGTGACCGGCACCGAGGGTGTGTTCGGCTACCGGACCAACACCTCCTATGTGTCCCGCTTTGGACAGGCCTTCTATGATGACGAGGTTGCCGGCGCTAAGGAGATTGTCGCTGCCCTGCGGGAAAAGGGCTATACCATTGCCAGCTATACCTACAGCAATCAGGCCTACCGCAGCATGAACACCCTGCAGATTCAGGCGGAGGTCCAGAACTGGACCAACCAGATCACGCCGGTCATCGGCGAGGTGGATACCATCGTCTTTGCCCGGGCCAGCGATATTGAAGCCTATTCCGGCACCACCTTCAATGTGCTTTACAACAGCGGCATCCGCTTCTTCCTGAACAACGGTTCCTCTCCCAGAGTGGATGTCAATACCACCTTCGTCCGTCAGACCCGTCTGATGGTTACCGGTGAATCCATGGCCTGGTACGCCAGCCAGTTCTCCAACTACTTTGACTGCAATGTGGTTCTGGATTTGGCCAGCCGCGGCAGCACGCCTACAAAATCTTAACCAAAATGCGCCGGGAACCATCCCGGCGCATTTTTCGGAGGGTGAATATGGAAATCAAATCGGGGAAATACCGGCATTTCAAAGGGAACGAATATGAGGTGCTTTTTGTGGCAACCCATTCGGAGACCATGGAACCAATGGTTGTATATCGGGCGCTGTACGGCGAGGGCGGCCTTTGGTTGCGGCCTGCATCCATGTGGACAGAGCATGTGGAGCGGGATGGCTATTCCGGGCCAAGGTTCTATCCAGTGAAAGGAAATGGGGAACAGGAATGAAACAGGTCGTGATTATTACCGGCGGAAGCAGCGGCATTGGGCTGAGCACGGCAAGCTTGTTCCGGGCCTCCGGGTGCAGGGTGTATGAATTCAGCCGCCGGGATACCGTCCATCCGGATGGCGTGGTACATATCACCGCGGATGTTGCCGATGAGACCGCTGTGGCTCATGCGGTGGCCCAGGTGGAAGAAAAAGAGGGCAGGGTGGACCTGCTGATCTGCAATGCGGGCTTCGGTATCTCCGGTGCGGCGGAATTCACCGGGAACCGGGATGCCAAGCGGCTTTTGGAGGTCAACCTGTTCGGTGTGGTCAATTCCGTCAAGGCGGTTCTTCCCATCATGCGATGCCAGGGCAGCGGTAAAATTATCTGCATCAGCTCCGTTGCGGCCGCTGTGTCCATTCCCTTCCAGGCCTGGTATTCGGTGTCCAAAGCTGCTGTCAGTGCCTACGCGAATGCACTGCGGGAGGAGGTCTATCCCTTCGGTATTCAGGTCTGTGCCATCCTGCCGGGAGATATCTGCACCGGCTTTACCGGCAGCCGAGAAAAAAGTCCTCTGGGGGACGACATTTACCAGGGCAGGATCGCCCGTTCTGTTGCTGTGATGGAGCGAGACGAACGCAGCGGCATGTCAGCGGAAAAAGCCGCCGGGCGGATCTATCGCATTGCCATGAAAAAGCGCCTGAAGCCCGCCTATGCCATCGGTCTTTCCTACAGCTTCGTCCTGTTTTTGACCAGGATTCTGCCGGGAAGAATGCTCAGCTGGATCGTTCGGCTGAATTATGCAAAATAGTCGTTTTTCCATTAACAGGTTGCTTTTTATGGTGTTTTGTGCTAAGATTACCTTGACCTCCGGTGAACTGGAAGATCAATGAGAGGAGAAAGATATGGCAAAGATTGCACCCTCCATCCTGGCTGCGGATTTTGTAAATCTGGAGCGGGATATCCATGATATCGAACAAAACCGCGCCGACTGGATCCATGTGGACGTGATGGACGGAAGCTTTGTTCCCAATTTTTCCTTTGGCCTTCCCGCATTGAAGGCGATCCGGAATGTGACGGATATGACTTTGGACGTTCACCTGATGATCGAGCGTCCCATCCGCTATGTGGAGCGGTTTGTCGCTGCCGGTGCGGATTGGCTCACCATCCACATTGAGGCGGACAGCCATGAAAACACCGTGAAGGCGCTGAAGCTGATTCGCTCCATGGGCTGCAGGGCCGGCATCTCCCTGAGGCCCGGCACCAAGGCGGAGGAGGCGGAGCCCTATCTGACCTTGTGTGATTTGATCCTGGTGATGACCGTCCAGCCCGGCTTCGGCGGTCAGAAATTCAAAGAGGATATGATGCCCAAGCTGCGCACCCTGAGAAGCCGCCTGGATGAAGTGAATCCCGGCTGCATTTTGTCGGTGGACGGCGGTGTGGACCGGAATACCGCTCCCATCTGCAAGGCCAACGGGGCAGAGGTGCTGGTGACCGGCTCGGCCTACTTCAAGGCCGCCGACCGGGCGGCATTTGTGAAAGCGGTTCAGGCATAACTGTGTGAGGAAAACATGCTTATTGATTTTCCCACATCCGGGAATTGACAATTGCCTTCCTGGAATGTATAATATATGCGGAAAATCCCGGTTTTCCACTGTGTAATCCAAAGGCGAAAACAACGTCTTTTGAAAGAAAGGAAAATTGCCATGATTTATAGTGCAGAAGTACAGAACATGTGCTCCGTTGCCAAGGGCGCATACCATGGCCCCGCTCCCATTCCCGAAGAGGGAAAATGGGTGCAGGCCAAGGAAATCAAGGACATCAGCGGCTTCACCCACGGTATTGGCTGGTGTGCTCCCCAGCAGGGCGCCTGCAAGCTGACCCTGAACGTGAAGGAAGGCGTGATCGAAGAGGCTCTGGTTGAGACCATCGGCTGCTCCGGCATGACCCACTCCGCTGCAATGGCCGCCGAGATTCTCATCGGCAAGACCATTCTGGAGGCGCTGAACACCGACCTGGTGTGTGACGCCATCAACACCGCCATGCGTGAGCTGTTCCTGCAGATCGTCTATGGCCGCAGCCAGTCCGCATTCTCCGAAGGCGGCCTGGTGGTTGGCGCTTCCCTGGAGGATCTGGGCAAGGGCCTGCGCAGCCAGGTTGGCACCATGTTTGCCACCCGCTCCAAGGGCCCCCGCTACCTGGAAATGGCCGAAGGCTATGTCACCCGGGTCGCTCTGGATGAGGACAACCTGATCATCGGCTACGAGTTCGTCAACCTGGGCAAGATGATGGACTTCATCAAGAAGGGCGACGACGCCA
>JBJDYM010000250.1:0-17705 GCA_051867315.1 Faecousia sp. | reverse complement strand
TGAAGCTGACATAGTTGCTGGCCCGGCAGCAGCCGCCGGTCTGGGTCATGATGATTGCCAGCTTGTCTGTATCGTACTTTCCGGACAGCACCGCCTCCATGATCTGGCCCACGGTTGTGATGGAGGGGAAGCAGGCATCGTTATTCACGAATTTCAGCCCTGTGTCGATGGCGCTCCGGTTGTCGTTATCCAGCACCACCACATTGAAGCCGAATTTGTGGAAGACCGGTCCCAAAAGGTCAAAATGGATGGGACTCATCTGGGGAGCCAGGATGGTGTAGCCCGCCTCATACATGGAGCGAGTGAACTCCGTCCGCCGGTACTGCACCGGGGCCGGGTGGGCAGTGATGCCCTGGTCCTTCCTCTGGTTCATGGCGGCAAGCAAACTGCGAATCCGGATTCTCGCCGCCCCCAGATTGTTCACTTCATCAATTTTCAGAACGGTATAGAGCTTATTGCTCTTTTCCAGAATCTCGCAGACCTGATCCGTGGTCACGGCATCCAGGCCGCAGCCGAAGGAGTTCAGCTGGATCAGCTCCAGGTCATTGCGGCGGCTGACAAATTCCGCCGCCGTATACAGCCGGGAGTGATAGACCCACTGGTCATTGACCCGGACGGGGCGGGAGGGGTTAAAATCAATGGGAAGACTGTCCTCCGTCAGCACGGACAGCCCGTAGGAGGCAATCATCTGGGGGATGCCGTGGTTGATTTCCGGATCGATGTGATAGGGCCTTCCGGCCAGGACGATTCCCCGTCCGCCGCTGCGCTCCATCTGCTCCAGGACCCGTTTTCCTTCCTCCCGGATGTCCTGCTTTGCCCGCTGCTGCTCGGCCCAGGCGGCGCTGACCGCCATGCGGGTCTCCTTCTCCGGAATATTCCATTCCTCTTTGCACAGCCGCACCAGCCGGCCCGCGGCGGTTTTTTCGTCGGTCAGGGCGATGAAGGGGCGAAGATAGCGCACCTCGCCGTTGGCCACGGCTTCCACGTTGTTCTTCAGATTCTCCGGATAGGACACCACAATGGGGCAGTTATAGTGATTCTGGGCATCCTCGGTTTCCTGATGCTCATAAAAGACACAGGGATGGAAGATGGTCTTCACCCCATTGCGAATCAGCCATTCCACATGACCGTGGGCCAGCTTGGCCGGATAACATTCCGATTCGGAGGGGATGGATTCCATGCCCAGCTCATAGAGCTTTCGGTCCGACAGCGGCGACAGCACCACCCCGAAGCCAAGCTTTTGGAAGAAGGTGGCCCAGAAGGGGAAATTCTCGTACATGTTCAGAACCCTCGGGATGCCGATGGTGCCCCTGGTGGGATTCTGCAGGGGTGGATAGTCAAAAATGCGGCTTAATTTGTAGGCCGCCAGATTGGGCGCCGCCGCCTTGCCGCTGCCCCCGGCGCCCCGCTCACAGCGGTTGCCGGTGACGTGCTTTTCGCCGCTGGAGAACCGGCTGATGGTCAGCATGCAGCTGTTGGAGCAGCCCCGGCAGCGGGTGGTTGCGGTGGTGTATGTAAGATCCAGGATCTGCTCCAGGGGCAGCATCTGACTCGGCTGTCCCTGGAAGCGCTCCTTCGCAATCAGCGCCGCGCCGAAGGCGCCCATGATTCCGGAGATATCCGGGCAGATGGCCTCAATTCCCGCGATTTTCTCAAAGGCCCGCAGCACCGCCTTGTTGTAAAAGGTGCCGCCCTGAACCACCACATGGCGTCCCAATTCCTGGGGATTCGCCAGCTTGATGACCTTGAACAGGGCGTTCTTGATCACCGAGTAGGCAAGCCCCGCGGAGATATCGGCGACGGAGGCCCCTTCCTTCTGGGCCTGCTTCACGTTGGAGTTCATGAACACGGTGCACCGGGTCCCCAGATCCACCGGGTTCTGGGCAAACAGCGCTTCCTCGGCGAAGCCTGCGGCGGTATAGCCCAGGGACACCGCAAAATTCTCGATGAAGGAGCCGCAGCCGGAGGAGCAGGCCTCATTGAGCATGATGGTATCCACCGCTCCGTTTTTCAGCTTGATGCATTTCATATCCTGGCCGCCGATGTCCAAAACGCAGTCCACATCCTTGTCAAAGAAGGAGGCGGCGGTGCAGTGGGCAATGGTTTCCACCTCGCCCTCGTCCAGATGGAAGGCGGCCTTCAGCAGGGATTCCCCATACCCGGTGGAGCAGGAGCGCTTGATTTTGATGCCGGGGTGCAGCTGAGCGCACAGCTTCGCCAGGGCCTGCTGGGCGGTTTTCACCGGGTTGCCCTGATTGTTGGCGTAATGGAAAAACAGCAGCTCGCCCTTCTGGCCGATCAGGGCGATTTTGGTGGTGGTGGAGCCGGCATCGATGCCGAGGAAGCAGTCGCCCACGTATTCCGACAGCTTCTTTTTCTCCACCACGGCCTGGCTGTGCCGCCGGCAGAAGGCCTCATACTCCGCCTGGCCGGTAAACAGCGGGGACAGCCGCTTGATTTCGAAGGCCATCTCCACCCCGGAATCCAGGACGGCAATCAAATCGCGGATGCGCTGGGGCTTGGCGTCTTCCGCACTCAAAGCGGCGCCCATGGCGGCAAACAGATGGGAATTCGGGGGCTCAATGGCCGTGTCCGGGGTCAGCCTCAGGGTTCTGACGAAGGCCTTTTGGAGCTCCGGCAGGAAATGGAGCGGGCCGCCCAAAAACGCCACCCGGCCCCGAATCGGCTTGCCGCAGGCCAGACCGGAAATGGTCTGGTTGACCACCGCCTGGAAAATGGAGGCGGCCAGATCCGCCCTGCTGGCTCCCTCGTTGATCAGGGGCTGGATGTCCGTCTTGGCGAACACGCCGCACCGGGCCGCAATGGGATAGATCTGCTGATAATGGGCCGCTTCCTCATTCAGGCCCTGGGCATCCGTCTGCAAAAGCGCCGCCATCTGGTCGATAAAGGAGCCGGTGCCTCCGGCGCAGACGCCGTTCATCCGTTCCTCCAGGCCGCCTGTGAAGTAGATGATTTTGGCATCCTCACCGCCCAGCTCAATGGCCACATCGGTTTGGGGCGCGGCGGTCTGGAGCGCCGCCGCTACGGCAACCACCTCCTGCACGAAGGCGATATCCAGGGCCTTGCCCAGATTGATGCCGCCGGAGCCGGTGATTTTCAGGCGCAGGACAGCATCCCCCAGGCGCTGCTCTGCTTCCCGCAGAAGCGCGGCCAGGGTTTCCTGGGTGTGGGCACAGTGGCGCCGGTATTCCCCGAATACCGGCTGGTTTTCGCTGTCCAGAATGACCAGCTTCACCGTTGTGGAGCCAATATCAATTCCGGCGCTGTATTCTTTTTCTTTCATTTTGAACCTCAATCTCTGTCTGAATAAAGCTGTTTCCGCAGCGGGGAAATTTGTATCCGCCGACTGTCGCAGCTCAGCGGATTGCAAAACGCCGCTGCATTGAAACAAAACAAAACGATACCGGGCAGGTATCGGGGTAACGAATACCGCTATCCCCCCGTGCGGCATGATCCATGCCCGCCAAACAGCAATTTGCCGCAACGGAAAACGGCGGGACTCATCCGCTGCGGGCAGATAAGTCTCGCCGTGAAAACGCTGACGGGAGATACTCCAGTCTGACTACTTCATCGCACATTTTGGTTTGTACCGACTACGCATTGATTGAACGCACATGCCGCTGCAGAAAATGCCACTGTTCAAAGCAAAAGGTTGACTTTTGCCTGTAAAATAGCTATGATCTATTGTATATCAACCGTTTGTTTTCTTCAAGCATCATTTTTTCCTGTGTGTTGGATAAACAACATTTTTTAAAAAGTGTCGATTTTTGTCGATTTTCTCGGAGGCAATTATGGAGCAAAAGACCGATCTGCGGATTCAAAAAACGGAAAAAGCAATCCGGGAGGCCTTTCTGGACATCCGCAGGAGGCTGCCCCTGGAAAAAGTAAAGGTGCGGGACATCTGCCAGCGGGCCATGATCAACACCTCCACCTTTTACAACCATTACCGGGACGTGCAGGATTTGTCCGACCAATTGGAAAATGGACTTTTGGAACGCTGCGTCAGCACCATCCCGGATTTGGATTGCCTGTTCACCGACCCCTACCGGTTTCTAACCGAACTGCGGCGGTGCTTTTCCGAATCCGAGCATTCCGCAGCCCTGGCGATCCTGTTTGACGGACGCCTTGAAACCCTTCACCAAAAGATTGACCGGCTGCTGCGCAGACGCTACCAATCCGCCGCCGGCACCGAGTCCGATTATATTAAAGTGTCCTTTGTGCTGGGCGGCGTCATGTACACCGGTCAGCTGATGCAGGAGAACAAAGCCCTCTCGGTGGATGCAACATACCGGTCCCTGGCCGAGCTGATCCGCCGGCTTCATTCAGAAAACAGATAAATTGGTGGTTGACGATTTGCACCGCACCCAACTGTAGGGCCTTGATTCATCCTCCCACAGTGGGGCGTGCGTTAAACAACAATTTGTCCGTCCATTGAGTCAAGCCAATATGTACATTTCAATACGCCGCGAATATATCCAAAATAAAAGGATGACCGCTTCAACCCGATGGAGCGGTCATTTTTTACAAATCTCACAATGTCGTTTGGTGTACAATCAAGAATCCCGCATCGCTTTTCCAGGGTGTTCCCGGTGATGGACTGATTGCGGCGAAGATTTGTGACGGCGTATGCGCTGATGCCCTTTTTGTAAATCAAAGAACGGAACATCCCTTATAAAAGAATCCATATGTAATTTTTCTTGCTATTTTCCGGGGAAAGGGCTATAATGTAGAAAGAGAGATTCTGTCAAGAGGGGACTGTATGGACAAAAAGAAGATCCTTCTGCTCACCACCGGCGGTACCATCGCTTCGATTCCCGGCGGGGAAGGCCTGGAGCCCCGGCGCAGTGAGGTGATGGAGCTGGCGCTGGAGCAGCTGCGCAATTTTTACGAGATCACCGTGGACGATGTGATGTGCCTGGATTCCTCCAACATCACCCCGGAGGAGTGGCAGCTCATCGCCCGCCGTATTTTTGAGCGCCGGACGGGGTTCGACGGCATCGTGGTCTCCCATGGCACCGATACCATGGCCTATACCGCCTCCGCCGTGACCTTCATGCTGCCGGACATCGATTTGCCCGTGGTGTTCACCGGCTCCCAGCTGCCCCTGGCGGACATGCTGTCGGACGGCCCCGCCAATCTGCGCACCGCCTTTGCCATGGCCGCCTCCGGCCACAGCGGCGTGTTTCTGGCCTTTGACCGGAAGGTGATGCTGGGCTGCCGGGCGGTGAAGGTCCGGGCCTCGGGCTTCTCCGCCTTTGAAAGCGTCAACGCCCGCTACGCCGCCCAGGTCACGAACCGGGGGCTGGTGGTGGATGAAGCCGTGCTGCCGGTGCGCCGGGGCGAGGCCCGGCTCCGGCCGGAGATCAGCCGGGACATTTTTCTATTGAAGCTGACCCCGGGGCTGAACCCGGCGGTTTTTGACGTGCTGGCCGCCATGGGCTATAAGGGCATCGTCATCGAGGCCTTCGGGTTAGGCGGCGTGAACGTGCTCCACAAGGGCCTGCGGGGCATCCGCCGGGCGGTGGAGGACGGCATCAGCGTGGTGGTCACCACCCAGTGCCTGTACGACAGCGCCGACCTTCAGGTCTACCAGGTGGGCAGCAAGCTTTTGGAGCTCGGGGTCATCCAGGGCCGGGACATGACCAGCGAGGCCGCCATGACCAAGCTGATGTGGGCCATCGGCCAGGGGCTGGACCCGGAGGAAATCAAGAACCTGTTCGGCAAAAACCTTGCCGGAGAAATCGACTTATCATAAGGGAGGTAATCTGAATGGACCCCATCTATGTCACCGGTCACCGGAATCCGGACACCGATTCCATTGTGGCAGCCATGGCCTACGCGGCCCTGCGCAACGCCTGCGGCGACCGGGAATACGAGGCCGCCTGCCTGGGCCATGTGTCCGACGAAACCCAGATCGTGCTGGACCGGTTCGGCTTCCAGCCCCCCAAGAGAATCTACAATATGTACACCCAGGTCTGCGACCTGGATTTCGACACACCCCCCATCCTCAGCGACGCGGTGACGCTGGACCGGGCCTGGAAGCTGCTGTCCGACGACAAAAAGAGCTCCGCCCTGCCCGTTGCCAAGGAGGACGGCACGTTGTACGGCATGCTGTCCCGGGAGGATGTGGCCAGCTACAACATGGATCTGATGTTCAACGGCTTCTTGGAGCCGGTGCCCCTTTTTAACGTTTTGTCGGTTTTGGAGGGCAAGGTCCTCAACGAAGCCGGGGAAAGCATCGATACCATCGGCGGCGAGGTGACCATCGCCCTGCCCAAAAGCCGGGAGAACCTGCTGTTCCACACCCCCAACGCGGTGGTGCTCTGCGGCCACCAGCCGGAGATGATCCGCCGGGCTCTGGAGCTGGGGGTGAACTGTCTGGTGCTGTGCCAGGCGGAGCTGGACGAGGAGCTGCGTACCCTGCCCACCACCACCTGCATCATCTCCACTCCCTTTGACGCCTATTCCGCCGCAAGGCTGATTTTCCAGTCCACCCCCGTGGGCCGGATCTGCCGCACCAAGGACCTGGTCTGCTTCCATTTGGAGGACCGGGTGGACGAGGTGAAGGAGCAGGTGCTCAAATACCGGGAGCACTGCTACCCCATCCTGGATGACAGCGACAAGGTGGTGGGTGTGCTCACCCGTTACCATCTGCTCCGCCCCCGGCGCAAACGGGTGGTGCTGGTTGACCACAACGAAGCCGCCCAGTCCGTGCCCGGGCTGGAGGAGGCGGAGATTCTGGAGATCATCGACCACCACCGGCTGGCCGACATCCAGACCAGCAACCCCATCACCGTGCGCAACGAGCCGGTGGGCTCCACCAACACCATCATTGCCAGCATGTTCCAGGACCGGGGCCTGATGCCCTCGGAGAAGATGGCGGGCATGATGGCCGCGGCCATTCTTTCGGATACGGTCATGTTCAAATCCCCCACCTGCACCTCCCGGGACATCCGGATGGCCGAGCGCCTGGCCCGGATTGCCAACATTTCCCTGGACGAGCTGGGCAAGACCATTTTCTCCGCCAGCCTGGGCAGCAAGTCCGCCGAGGAGCTGCTGTTTACCGACTATAAGGAGTTCCATATCGCCGGTCACGACCTGGCCGTGGCCCAGATCACCTGTGTGGACAGCCCCAGCATGCTGGAGCGGAAGGAGGAATTCCTGAAGCACATGCGCAGGGTTGCCCAGAAGCAGGGCTTCTCCATGGTGCTGCTGATGCTCACCGACGTACTGCTGGAGGGCACTCAGCTGGTCTACGTAGGCGACGATGAAACCATCCGCCAGGCCTTCAACGCCAGTCCCAAGGAAAACACCGTGTTCCTGCCCAAGATCATGAGCCGCAAAAAGCAGGTCATCCCCATGCTCTCCGCCCTGTGGGGCTAAAGGTACCGATTCTCCCCTACAATGAACGAAAAACTGAGGAAAAAATATGTTCTTTGAATCCCTTCTGGGCAATGATCAACTGAAAAAGAATCTGGCCCGGAGTCTTTCGGCGGGGCATATTTCCCATTTTTATCTGATTTCCGGCCCGGCCGGGTCGGGAAAGCATACCCTGGCAAAGCTTCTGGCGGCGGCGATCCTCTGCCGGGGGGAGCAAAAGCCCTGTATGGCCTGCCCCGCCTGCCGGAAGGTGATGGCGAATGCCCACCCGGATTTCATCACCGTGGACGACCCGGAGAAAAAGACCGTCCCCGTGGACCTGATCCGTCAGGCCAGGGCGGATATGTACGTCCAGCCCAACGAATCGGATCATAAAATCTACCTCTTCCCCCGCTCCCAGGACATGGGCCTGCCGGGGCAGAACGCCCTGCTGAAGGTGCTGGAGGAGCCGCCCCAGTACGGGGTGTTCCTCCTGCTGACGGACAATCCCAATAAGCTGCTGCCCACGGTCCGCTCCCGGTGCACGGAGCTGAAGCTGCTCCCCCTGCCGGAGGAGGTCCTGCTGGCCCGGCTGAAACAGGAGTTTCCCCAGGCAGCGCAGGAGGATCTGCAGGCCGCCGTTTCCCGCAGCGGCGCATTTTTGGGCCAGGCCAGGCAGCTGCTGGAAAGCGGCCAGGGAATCAGCCCCCAGACCGAGGGCTTTCTCCAGGCCCTGGGGGGCAAGGACTCCATGGTTCTGCTGCAGACCCTGGTGCCCATGGAAAAATGGAAGCGGGACGCCTTGGCGGATACCCTGAAGGAATGGCTGGAGCTGACGGAAAACGCCCTTGTTTGCCGCAGCGGCATGGACACCGTCTCCCCCCACGCCCGCCGCCTGGCCGCCCAGCGCACCAGCAAGGAGCTGAGCGCGGTCATCGGCCGCCTGCAAAAGGCCGTGACCTATACCCAGGCCAACGTCTCCCCCGCCGCCGTCTGCGGCTATCTGGAATGGGAGCTGCAAATCATATAAATGGTTGGTTACAGCGCCAACGGCTGGTTGAACGGAAATCCAATCACAACCGCACCAACCGCAGGGGAGGCTATCAGCCTTCCGCTATGAAACGAAACGGAGCGTTCGGCCCAATGGTACCATGCGGGTACGGATTCGCCCAACCCGGCACTACATGGAGGGTTTGTACCGCACGGGAGGCTGATAGCCTTCCCTGCAGTGGCGTGTGCGTTATTTCGGGCGTGTGCTGGAAACAACAATTTATACACCCGATCGGAATCAATTGTAAATTCCGTGCGTCGGATGCTTCATCCGATGCCATTTACCGATAAAAGGAGCAAATCAATGGAAGAACTTCTCAATCCTGTCCAGCAGGAGACGGTGGAGGTCGTGGACATCCAGTTCCGTCCCGGGCAGAAAATTTATTTCTTTGACCCCGCCGGGGCCAGCTTCGCCCCGGGGGACCATGTGATCATGGACACCGCCCGGGGAGCGGAATTCGGCATCTGCGCCGGGGGCAACCATACCATTTCCGTCAAGGAGGTGGTGGCGCCCCTGCGGAAGATTCTGCGCAAGGCCACCGACCAGGACGAGAAAATCAACGCCGAAAACCGAAGCCGGGAGCGGCGGGCCTTCGATATCTGCCTGCAGAAAATTCAGCACCATGGGCTGGACATGCAGCTGGTGTCCGCCGAGTGCGCCTTTGACGGCAGCAAGATCCTCTTCTATTTCACCGCCGACGAGCGGGTGGATTTCCGGGAGCTGGTGAAGGACCTGGCCGGGGTGTTCCATACCCGCATTGAGCTGCGCCAGATCGGCGTCCGGGACAAGGCCAAGATGGTGGGCGGCCTGGGCATCTGCGGCCGGCCCTTCTGCTGCGCCAGCTTCCTGGATGATTTCCAGCCCGTGTCCATCAAAATGGCCAAGACCCAGAACCTGAGCCTGAACCCCACCAAGATCTCCGGCACCTGCGGGCGGCTGATGTGCTGCCTGAAATACGAGCAGGATACCTATGAAAGCCTGATCCGGTCCAGCCCCAAGGTAGAATCCTTTGTGGATACCCCCGAGGGCCGGGGCACCGTGGTGGAGACCGAGATCCTCCGCCAGCGGGTGAAGGTGCAGATGGAAAACAGCCCGGATACCATCAATGTCTTCTCCAACGATGAAATCGCCGTTCTGCGCAGCGGCAAGGCCAAGAAGAACGATCCGCCCATTCCGCCGGATCTGGCCCCCATCTCCGGCAGCGGCAAGCGTCCCTCCAAGCCCAAGGAGGAGGACAGCCTCGTGCTGGAGCCCATCCGCTTCCGCTACAGCACCGAAGCCATTGTGGAGGAAGCCGTCAGCGCCCCCGCGCCCCAGCCGGAGCAGGAGATGCGGCCCTCCCGTTCCCGCCGCCGCAGGGGAAATCGCCCCGAGAATCAGAATCCGGAGCAGACCGGGGAAAAGCAGAGCGATCCTGCCCAGGAGCAGCCCAAACAGGACCAGCGCCCGCCCCGCCCCCGCCGGGAGCAGCGGCCCCGGAAGCAGGATAACCGCGCCGACCAGCAGTCCCGTCCGGACAGAGCGGAGCAGAGGCAGGAAAACCGGGAGCAGTCCAAGGAGTCCCGGCCTCCCCGTCCCTCCAAAAAGGGGCAGCCCACCCAACAGCAGGCGGAATCCGCTGCGCCCCAGGCGGACCAGCCCTCCGCCGAGGGTGACACCCAGAAGCCCCGCCGCCGCCCCAATCACTACCGTCACCGCAAGCCAAAGGCCCCGCAGGCCTGATTCTACCACTGGTAGAGTTCAACCAACAGTAGAATTCTGTCCCCGATTTCTATACAATTCGTGCCATTCCGCAAGGAATGGCACGTTTCGGTTTACATTTGGATTTGGAACCTTTATAATGATATTGACCTGAATTCCCAAAGCGGGAAATTGTTGTTTACACCACCAACGGTTGGTTGAATGGAATCACGTCCGATCACAACCGCACCAACTGCAGGGGAGGCGATCAGCCTCCCGTCAGGTATCGAAACAGCGTGTTTGGTTGAAAGGAAAATGTCGGATGCTGGTGCGGATTCGCCCAACCTGGTCCCATATTCGTGGGTTGTACCGCGCGGGAGGCTGATCACCTCCCACAGTGGCGTATGCGCTGTTTCGGGCGTGTACGTCAAACAGCAATTCATCCGCATTTCACCTGCACAACCCGAAAGGAGTAACGCATGTCATTTGCCATCTTTGTGGACGGCAGCTCCAACCTGCCCGATCATCTGCTCCGGGAGCTGGAATTGTCCATCCTGCCCTGCAGCTATACCCTGAACGGTACCCCCAGCACCTACAACGGCAATCTCGCCAGCTTCCATGCCCATGAATACTATGAAATGCTCCGCCAGGGGGCCAAGGTGCAGACCAGCCTGCTGAACACCCAGCTGTTTCTGGATTCCTTCCGGCCGGAGCTGGTGCAGGGCCGGGATGTGCTGTATTTTTCCATGTCCAGCGGCATCAGCGGCACCTGCCAGGCAGGGCGGATCGCGGCGGAGGAATTGGGGGAGGAATTCCCGGAGCGCACCGTCCGGGTGATCGATTCCCTGGGTTCGGGCTTCGGCACCGGCCTGATGGCCTGCAAGGCCTCCGATCTGCGCGCCCAGGGCAAAACCGCTGCCGAAACCGCGGACATCATGGATGCCGATGCCCACAATATGCTCCAGTTCTTCACCGTGGATGACCTGAATTTCCTCAAACGCACCGGCCGGGTGTCCGGGGCCACCGCCATGATCGGCACCGTGCTGAACATCAAGCCCGTGCTCTGGGGGGATTCCACCGGCCACATCACCGCCCGGGGCAAGCACCGGGGCAGAAAGAAGGCCCTGGCCGCCATTGTGGAGGAATACCGCAGCAGCGTCATCGACCCGGAGCACCAGCGGGTTGCCATCTCCCACGGCGACTGCGAGGCGGAAGCCAACCAGCTTGCGGATATGATCCGGGCCGTCGCGCCTCCCAGAGAGCTGATCATCGCCCCCCACGAGCCCTTCACCGGCGCCCACGTGGGCCCGGGCATGCTGGCGCTGTTTTTCCACGGCAAAAACAGAAACGAAATCTGAATCAAAAAACAAGCTGAAACCGGGAAAATCCTGATTTCAGCCTGTTTTTTGCGTTTGTTTGCATGATGCGGCAGGCAGATAAATGGTTGTTTCGCGATTTCCTCTGCGCCCGCCAAGTTGCGAAGCAGATGTTATGTAGCTGCGGTGTATTCTGCGGGGACGGGGGCGACTTTTACGTCCCTGGGGTGAAAAAACCGGATTTTTTCCTTTGCCACGGAGATTTGGATGTCCTTTGCCCGGCGCAGCTCCCCGTCCAGGTTGATGGGGGTGGGCTGGTCGCAGTGGATGGTGAGACTGTCCGTGCGGAAATGGCGCACCAGCTCCCGAAGCTGGCGGTATTTTCCCGCCTTGTATTTGCCCACCACCCCGGGCACCTGAAGGCGGCTGACCTTTTTCACGATCAGCACCTCCAGGATTCCGTCGCAGGGGTCGGCCTCCGGCACCGGGTTGAAGCCGCCGCCGTAGAACCTGCCGCTGCATACGCAGATCATGGTCTGTTCTCCATCGATGGTTTCCCCGTTCAGCTCCACGGTGTAGTGCTCCCCGATGCCCCGGATCACGTTCACCAATGTGGACACCGCGTAGGCCCGGAAGCCCTGGAGCAGGGGAAGGCGCTTGTAGCTGGACACGTCCGTGCCGATCCGGGCGTCCAGGCCAACGGAGCAGATGTTCAGGGAATAGTCGCCGTTGACCTTGATCAGATCAAACAGGGTTTCCTCCGCGTCCAGCAGCCGGTCCAGGTCGAAAAAGGCCTTGGGATCGTCAAAAATCCGGACAAAATCGTTGCCGCTGCCCCCGGAGTAAACCGTCACCGCCGCGTTCTCATAGCCCACCGCTCCGGTGACCACCTCGTTCAGGGTTCCGTCGCCGCCGCAGGCGTAGAGCCGCACTTCCTCCCCGGTGGATGCCGCTTCCCGGGCAATTTTGGCGCAGTCCCCCGGGCCCATGGAGACCCGGATCTCATAGTCTAGCCGCCGGGCATCACAGGCCGTGCGGATGGCAGCGGAGTATTCCGCCGTCCGGTCCCGGCTCCCGGCGGCGGGATTGATGATGAACAGATGTTTCATAGCTTTCCTCTTTCTCTCCCCAATCGATTGGCGGAACAGGCGACTGGCCCGTGTGGGGGAGCGGCGTGTGGCCCCAATTTCCCGGCCGCAGGCCCGGTTTCGGAGCGGGCGCTTACGGTTCCGCTTTTTCCTCCCGGATCAGCTTCAGATATTGGTCCAAATAAATTTTATAGGTGATGGACATCAGCGCGGTGCGCAGCAGCTCCTTTTCCTGGGAGCTGGTGGTGCCGACGCGGGCGGGGGTTTCCCGGAGGCCGCAGACAAATTGCAGCAGGTTTTCCAGCTCGTCGCAGAAATAGTCATAGGCCACATTCAGCGCGTAGCTGTTTTTCTGCACCGCTATCATCAGCCGGATGTCCTCCAGTGGCATGACGGTTTTGATGTAGGACAGGAAAATCAGATAGGCAATGGACTCCTGGGAGTAGGATTTTTTGACGGGGCCGGGGATGAGCTTCTGCTTGACGTAGTTGCTCACCATGGAGCCGGTGAGGGGCCCCGGGACATAGCGGGCCACGTAGCGGGTGACCTGCTCCAGATGCAGGCCGATGTCCGGCAGCTCCCGGTAGCGGGGCAAACGAAACTGCGCCACATATTCTGCCAGCCTGCGCCGGTTTTCTTCGTTCATAGGCAGCGCCTCCTTTTTTCTCTCCCATCATCTTAATACGTCTTTCTTCCTCTGTCAATCAGTTTTTGAAAAACCGATTGACAGCTTTACAAAACCGTGTTACTATGTATTCAACAATGCATGATTTTTAAGTTTTTCCGCAAAATAGAATGAATACCCCGGAGGATATCATGATGATGAAATTTGTAGCCGACTCCTCTTCCGACCGCCCCGTGATTGCGGGGATGGAAGCGCAGTATGTTCCCCTGATCATTTCCACGGACGAAAAGAGCTTTGTGGACAACGAGCACCTGAATGTGACGGAAATGCTGGACCATCTGGCCGCCCACAAGGGCCGCTCCTACACCGCCTGCCCCAGCGTGGATGCCTGGCTGAACGCCTACGAGGGCGCCGACGAAATTTACGCCGTGACCATCACCAGCGCCCTTTCCGGCTCCTACAATGCCGCCATGGCAGCAAGGGAGCTGTACCTGCAGGCCCATGAGGACGCGAAAATTGCCGTGTTCGACAGTCTGAGCACCGGCCCGGAGATTCTGCTGATTCTGGAAAAGCTACGGGAGCTCACCGCCCAGGGCCTGGCCTTCGGGCAGGTGGAGGCTGCGGTGCGGGAATACCAGAAGCGGACCCGGCTGTTCTTCTCCCTCCAGTCTCTGCACAACCTGTCCCAAAACGGCCGGGTGAGCAAGGTGGCCGCCGCCGCAGTGGGGGTGCTGGGCATCCGCATCGTGGGCACCGCCAGCCCCGAGGGCACCCTGGCCCAGCTGGCCAAATGCCGGGGAGACCGGAAAGCCCTGCCGGAGCTGATGGAGCAGATGAAAGCCGCCGGCTTCCAGGGCGGCAAGGTGCGCATCACCCACGTCCGGAACCCGGAGCTGGCCGGCCGGTTCGCCGATCTGGTCAAAACCACCTGGCCCGATTCCGACGTATCCGTCTCCCAAAGCGGCGGCCTTTGCAGCTATTACGCCGAAGCCGGCGCCATTCTGGTGGCGTTTGATACGTGAAGAATTTCCCGTTTCTCCGCCGGTATGCGGATCTCTTTATCAAGGGCCAGGGGGTCCTGTCCGGCGGGAACTCCATAAAAAAGCGGTACCCAAATCGGGTACCGCAATTTTCATGGATTCGTCTTAGGGGACCTCTGAATCAATCGTCTGCGGCTGGGCGGCGGGTCTTTTGCCCCATCCGCGCAGTACCAAACCCCAGAAATACACAAAGTATTCCCGGGGGTTTGGTACTTTCGGCTGAGCCAAAATCCCTCGCCGTCAGCTCTTGCCGATTTCATCAGAGGTTCCTTAGAAAATGGGAACCACAGCGCCCTCGTAGGTCTCGTTGATGAAATCCCGGACCTCGTCGCTGAGCAGGGCGTTCTTCAGGGCCTCGATCTTAGCGTTTTCCTCGTTGCCTTCCTTCACCGCCAGGATGTTGGCGTAGGTCTGGGCGGAGATGGACTCGGCATCCTCCACAGCGATGGCGTCGGTACCGGCGTTCAGGCCGGCGAGCAGGGCGTAGTTGCCGTTGATGACGGCCAGGGCCACGGAGTCACGGACACCGGCGATCTGGGCAGCTTCCATCTCCACGATCTCCACGTCCACGCTCTTTTCCGTGATGTCCAGCACGGTGGCATCCATGCCCACATCCTCAGCCAGGGTGATGATGCCCTGGGCCTCCAGCAGCAGCAGGGCACGGGCCCGGTTGGAGCCGTCGTTGGGGATGGCAATCTTGTCACCCTTCTCCAGGGCGTCGATGGAGTCCTTGGTGCCGGCGTAGATGCCGAAGGGCTCATAGTGGATCAGGGCAACGCTCACCAGATGGGTGCCGTTCTCCTCGTTGAAGGTATCCAGGTAGGGCTGATGCTGGAAATAGTTGGCGTCAATTTCCCCATCCTCCACCACGTTGTTGGGCACCACGTAGTCGTTGTACTCGGTGATCTCCAGCTTGTAGCCTTCCTTCTCCAGAACCTCGGCGGCGACCGCAAGAATCTCCGCGTGGGGCGTGGGGGAAGCGGCCACGGTGATGACATTGTCATCCTTCTTGCTGAAGGCGGCCAGGCTCAGGCACAGGGCCAGGGTCAGAACGATTGCAAATACTTTTTTCATAGTTGACACTCCTTTATTAAAGATGCTTTTGCATCAAGAATAACAAATTTGGGATTTTTGCCGGATGGTGCGGCGGCTGGTTTCCCTGCCGTTGGGAAATCTAGCTCCGGTTTTTCAGGCGTTTGTCGCACTTGGCGCCCAGCCAGGTGCCGAAGGTCTGGAAGATCTGCACCAGCACGATCAATCCGATGACCGCGGCCCACATGACCAGGAATTTGAAATTATAGTAGCCGTAGTTGATGGCAATCTTGCCCAGGCCGCCGCCGCCGATGATGCCGGCCATGGCGCCGTAGCCCAGGATGGTGCCCACGGAGATGGTGCAGCCGGAGATCAGGCTGGGCAGTGCCTCCGGCAGCATGACCTTGGTGGCAATCTGCCAGGAGGAAGCGCCCATGGACTGAGCCGCCTCAATAACCCCGTGATCCACCTCCCGCAGTGAGGATTCCACCATTCTGGCAACCATGGGAAAGGCCGCGATCACCATGGGAGGAATCGTCGCCATGGTGCCCACCTTGGTGCCCACGATCAGCTTGGACAGGGGCAGGGTGATGATCATCAGAATCAAAAACGGCACGCTGCGCAGCAGGTTGATCACCACATTCAGCACCGTCATCACGGGCTTGGGCAGGGGCTTGATGCCCTCCCGCTCGCCGGTGACCAGCAGCACTCCCAGAGGCAGGCCGATGAGGTAGGCGAAGGCCACCTCCAGCACCAGGGAGTACAGAGTCTCCCAGGTGGCAAAGCCAAATTCGTTGGTGATGATCTCCAGCTGCTTTGCGACCTTTACCGGGTCGGAAAACAAATCAAACATTACTGAATCACCTCCGCAGTGACGCCGTCGTGGCTGTTGAGATAGTCCAGCACGGCCTTCCGTTTCTCCGCTTCCTCCGGCAGGCTCACCAGCATGGCCCCGAAGGCCTTACCGTCCACGTTCCGGGTGCCGGCGCCCAAGATGCTGAGCTTGATGCCCAGGTCCACCGCCACCGAGGCGATGATGGGCTCCTCGGACATATTGCCGTTGAAGGCGATCCGGGCCACGGGGCCTTCCCAGGTGGAAAGGGGCAGGGCCACGTCCGGAGTGACCAGCCGCCGTCCCGCGGCGGACTGGGGATTGGAGAATACCTTTTCCACCTCGCCGATTTCCGCCACCACGCCGGAGTCCAGAATGGCCACCCGGTTGCAGATCTGCTCAATGACGGACATCTGGTGGGTGATGATGATGACGGTGATCTTCCGCTCCCGGCTGATGGTTTGCAGCAGCTTCAGAATGGAGTCCGTGGTCTGGGGGTCCAGGGCGGAGGTGGCCTCGTCGCACAGCAGCACCTCCGGGTCGGAGGCCAGGGCTCTGGCGATGGCGATGCGCTGCTTCTGGCCGCCGGAGAGCTGCACCGGGTAAGCGCCCGCCTTGTCCGGCAGGCCCACGGTTTCCAGCAGCTCCATGGCCCGTTTTTTGGCCTGGGAACGGGGCACGCCGGCAAGCTCCAGGGGGAAGCAGATATTATCAAGAGACGTGCGCTGGTCCAGCAGGTTAAAGCTCTGGAAGATCATGGAGATCTTTCTTCGCACGGCCCGGAGCTCCTTGGTGGACATGGACATCAAATCCCTGCCGTGGAAGAGCACCTGGCCCTCGTCCGGCCGCTCCAGCAGATTGATGCAGCGCACCAGGGTACTTTTACCCGCGCCGGACAGGCCGATGATGCCGAAAATCTCTCCCGGCTGCACCGCCACGGACACATGCTGCAGCGCCGCCACCTGGCCCTCGCCGGAGCCAAAGGTCTTGGACAGGTTTCGCAGTTCCACAATTGGTTCCAAAATCATCCCTCCATCAGTCAAACAAAAAGAAAACCGTCCTCATGCGTTAACGCACAAGGACGGAGAAAATCCGTGTTACCACCTTGTTTTACAGCTCCCTCACGAAAGCTGCCTCCGGGAGTACAAGCATACTCCTGCGCGGTAACGGGCGCACCCGTCATGAGCTAATTTTCACCCATGCGGCTCCGGGGCCATGTTCGGCGCGTCTATCCGTACCCCTTTCCACCACCCGGGGCTCTCTGCACGGCATCGGCGGGCTTACTCTTCCCTTCATTGCCTTCTCAAAAAGATTACGACCATACTAGCGCACAATTGTCCGTTTGTCAAGAACTTTTTTTGATCATCCTTCGCCGGCAAGCCGGTAAATTGTTGTTCACAGCGCTAACGGCTCATTGAATGGAACCATGTCGGATCACAACCGCACCCAACCGTAGGGGAGGCTAACAGCCCCCTGCAGTTGAGGTGTACAAAGACCCAGGGAAGGCTCCCTGGGTCAGTCGATTTGAAAATGGGTGGTTTGGCGGAGAAATTCCTGGAACTCTTCTTCGGAGCACTGGAGGGTGACACGCAGAGGACGGGTGAGGACCAGGCAGAACATCTCCATGAAGCTCTTGCCGTTCACCCGGTGCTGGCCATCGT
>JBJDYM010000249.1:0-1531 GCA_051867315.1 Faecousia sp. | reverse complement strand
ATCTCCTGGGCCCGGTCGCCCCGGAAGTTGAAGAGGATCACGCTGTCGCCGTTTTCGATCCGGGCTACGGGCTTGCCCTCCCGGGCAACCACGAAGGCGGGCAGGTCCTGGTCGATGCAGCCGGTCTCGGCCCGGTAGGTTTCGATGGCCTCCTTGGCGGAGGCGAACATCCGGCCCTGGCCCTGGACATGGGTGCGCCAGCCCTTTTCCACCATGCCCCAGTTGGCTTCATACCGGTCCATGGTGATCTGCATCCGGCCGCCGCCGGAGGCGATGGCGTAGTCCGCGCCGTCGGCGGAGAGCTCAGCCAACACGTCTTCCAGCTGGCCCACATATTCCAGCGCGGAGGTGGCGGGCACGTCCCGGCCGTCCAGCAGGATGTGGCAGTAGGCTCTGCGCACCCCTTCGGCCTTGGCGGCCTTCAGCAGGGCGATCAGATGGGAGATGTTGGAGTGGACATTGCCGTCGGACAGCAGGCCCAGGAAATGCATGGCCTTGCCGGACTTGGCATTGGACACCAGGTTCTTCCAGGTGGAGGACGCGAACAGCACGCCGTTTTCGATGCTCTCGCCCACCAGCTTGGCACCCTGGGAGTAGACCTGACCGCAGCCCAGGGCGTTGTGGCCCACCTCGGAGTTGCCCATGTCCTCATCGGAGGGCAGACCGACGGCGGTGCCGTGGGCCTTCAGCCAGGTGTAGGGGCAGGTGGCGAACAGATGGTCCAGCGTGGGGGTTTTGGCCACGGCCACGGCATCGCCGCTGCCGCCGTCGCCCTTACCGACACCGTCCATAATCACAAGTACAATGGGTTTTTCCATTATTATAACCTCCAAAACGAAAATATCGCAGAATTGACGCAAAGATACTTCTATCATTTTACATCATTTTCTTCCAACTTACAACCCCTATTTTATTTTTATCGTTCCCTACAAAAAATCCTCCGGAAAAACCAAAAAACGGGTGATTCTACCAGAAGTTGCAATTATCATGAAGGGAAAACGCCGGTTCCCCCGCCCCGGAGGGAGGGAAAACCGGCGTATTTTCCGAAGACTTATCTGCGATATCTGCGCTTCTTTTTCCGCCTTCCCTGTCCTGCGGTCCGGAACAGCAGCGCGCCGGTGGCGAGGATTGCGAGCATAATCAGCACGATCAGCACGCCGAAGATGCTGCTGCTCCCGGCGGCGGAGCCGGACTGGTAGGGCTCCGGCTGCTGCTGGAGCTGATTGCCGAAGACAATGGTCTCCTGGGTCGGCTGGGTGGTGGGAGTGGGCAGGGTCTGCACCGGCAGGGTGGGCGCGGCGGTGGGCTCGGTGTACACGGGCACGGTTGCCTCCGTGTAAACCGGCTGGGTGACGGGCTCTGTGACCCAGAATTCCTCCTGGGGCGCGGTGGCTTCCGGCACCGTGGGCTGGGTCGCCTGGGTGGGCACATAGGGGTCGGTGCCGTCGGAGGAGCGGAACTCGATGCGGTTGTGGAAGGCGTTTTCCAGCTGCTCAATCAGGGATACCGACCAGGGATTGGAGGCGGAAAA
>JBJDYM010000248.1:0-1536 GCA_051867315.1 Faecousia sp. | reverse complement strand
TTTACATCCGACTTTGACAAGCGAAACGAAATGGACATAGAGCGTTTCCTGTCCCGCCGGCTCAAGCTGAAACCGGACCAAGCTTGCGCTGTGTACGATTTTTCCAAGTCCGATTAACATAACAAAGGTTCAGAGAAGTCAGGAAAAGCCCTTCATGGAACCAAAATATTTATGGAGGATTTTTAATGGCATTTTTTAATTCCGCAATTGGTGTTCTGCAGACCCTCGTCATTGCTCTGGGTGCCGGTCTTGGCATCTGGGGTGCAATCAACCTTCTGGAAGGCTACGGCAACGACAACCCCGGTGCCAAAAGCCAGGGCATGAAGCAGCTCATGGCGGGCGGCGGCGTGGCCCTCATCGGTGTCACCCTGGTGCCGCTGCTGTCCGGCCTGTTCACGGTGGGAGGCTGATATTCGGATGAAACGCTGCATTTGCCTTCTGCTGGCGGTCATGCTCCTGATTGGTGTTTTTCCTGCGGCTTTTGCTGCGGAACTCACCGACACGACGGAATGCCCGGCAGAGGATGCTATGGAACCGGTTGCTGAATTAGCAAACCCGCCTGACGCTTCCACGGAGGAAACAGGCGGTACGGATTTGACTGCGGAAACACCCACAGAAGAATCCACACCTTCGGAGGAAGTGTTTGCTCCCTCCGAGGAACCAATCGCCCCCACTGAGGAAACCACCATTCCCATGGAGGAACAGGAACCTGGTGAGGACGATGAAACGCTCAACATGGATGAAGAACTGCTGGAAATGGACGGTATCTCCCTTTTCGCCATGGACAGCAGCCAGAGCGGCATCCTGCTGTTCAACTACACGGACAACGGCGACTACACCACCCGGCTGAATTACCAGGTGTCCTGCACCTATCAGCTCAACGGGAATGGTGCGGTAAAGACTGCCTACATCAAGAATATGGGCTGGCACTTTGCCCGGTATGGCGGTGTGCCTTACCCTGACAATCCGCTGTACTGCCTGGAGCCCTACCGGGATTTTGCCGCCAGTACCTCCGGCAACACCGTTGACCGGGGCGTGACCATGGAGGGCAGCGGAACCACCGCAGGCAGCAATGTCTGGTATGCGCTTCCCGTCGCTCGTCGGCAGGCCATTGGACAGATTCTTCTGTACAGTAACCAGATGTGGAACAAGTCCATCAGCGTGTCCACCACCGCATACGCCAACAATCCCAATGTGCCTCTGCGGATTGCCACCCAGATGCTCATTTATGAGATCGTGTGCGGTCTGCGGGACCCCAACAGCTTTGTCCGCAACGCTGCCAATGAGTGCGGCACCGCCGGGGATGTTTTCTACAATGCGGGTGCCGCCAGTGTGTCCGGCTTCACTTCTGCCTACAGCAGTTTGGAAGCCAGCATCCGCTCTGCCAATCTCATTCCCAGTTTCACCAGCATGTACAGCGGCAGCGCTCCGGTGATTACCCTGACCGGAAAGGATACCAGTGTTCTGGACACCAACGGCGTTCTCTCCGGGTTCTCCTTCACCAATGGGAACGGCGCTTCCTTTGGAAAGAGCGGG
>JBJDYM010000247.1:0-1543 GCA_051867315.1 Faecousia sp. | reverse complement strand
GTCTGACGGCTCAGGGGGATGCCCTGCCGGTTCAGCTCCTGCTCCTGCCGGTACAGAGGGCTGCCCATGACAAATTTCTGCGTCATGATATGGGCAATGGCCTCCGGCGTGGCAAAGCTGCCGGGGATGATGTTCTTCTCCCGAGGCACCTTGACGACAGGCGTCTCAATATGGTCCTGATTGCAGCGCCGGCAGGCGTAGGTGTAGTAGATATCTTCTTTGACAACCGTTCTGGCAGGAATGATCTCCAGCGTGCGGACCACTTCCTTGCCGATCTCCGTCATGGTCTCACCGCATTCCAGGCACACCAGATCGTCCCCCACCAGGCGGTGTTCTACCTGCCTGGTGGGCATTCCTTCCGGGATGTTTTCAAGGGTGTATTCATGCTTCTTGTGCCGCTTATGGGCGGCAACAGAAGTGACCGTTTCATCCTCCGCCTTGGTCTCGGCAAACACTTCGGCCTCATTGAACAGAAAGCTCAGCTGCTCCATGAGGGACTCGTCGCTCTTTTCAGAAGATGCGCCGAACTGCTTATGCCGGGCTAGGCGCAGCGCCTCGGTAAGAACCGATACCTGGTTTTCCAGACGAGAAATACGCTCGTCCTGAGATGCCAGTCGAGCGTTCTTTTCCTCGTATTCCGCGCGGGAAATGGTGACCATTTCGGCGTTGCTTGTCTGGAAATCATTCGTACTTTTCATGCATTTATTATACCATATATGTGCCGAAAAGTACAGAAAAATCTGCGTTTTCTCAAACTATTTCCAGGCCTTTTACCGGCTTGTGCGCCTTTGGTTGGTCCACACTCAAGCCCTCCATGAGCCAGCGGTATTGCTGTGGAGTCAAGGCTCTTGCCTCGCTTTCTTTCCGGGGCCACTGGAAGCTGCCGGACTCCAGCCGCTTGTACAACAGCACAAAGCCGTTTCCCTCCCAGTAAAGCGCCTTGATCCGATCTCGGCGTCTGCCGCAGAACAGGAACAGGGTATTGGTGAATGGATCCAACCGGAACTGCTGCTGGACCAAAGATGCCAGGCCATCTATCCCACGGCGCAGGTCAGTGTAGCCGCAGGCGATGTACACCCTATCCGCTCCGGTAAAATCGCTCAACATGATTTTAAGATCCGCAGCACTGTTTCCACGGTGGCTGTGTCTGCGCCATTGGAAATATCTGCTTCCGCACCACCGATCCGGACAGTCACAGCCACATTTCCGGAACGTACCGGTGTGACCTCGGCAAACTGAACTTCCTGCTGTGCCTTTGCCATTTCAAGCAGCCGTTTCTGCCACTTATAATAGGTCTGCTCACAGATGCCGTTTGCCTTGCACCAGGCTTTTACATTCTGACCGCTGTTCCTGCACTCCGAAATCCGCCCGGCCCACAGTGCCAGCTTGTTCTGGCTGTTCATTGTCTGTAGTTCTCTGCTCATGAAAATACCCCCGTATCCCGGATAGTTTACGCGACTCGCATATACTATCCGCTACTATACGGGAGTATTGTTTCATGTTGTTTGTCTTGATGCAAGTCGAGGGTAGGTTTTACGCTTAC
>JBJDYM010000246.1:0-1545 GCA_051867315.1 Faecousia sp. | reverse complement strand
AGCCAAAATCCCTCGCCGTCAGCTCTTGCCGATTTCATCAGAGCTTCCCTAAAAACGCTGCCTCCATGCGAGGCAGCGTTCTTTCATCATCAGCCTTCCTTGGGAATGATGATCGCCGCGGCAATATAGGCCAGGAAGCCGCCGCCTGCGAAGCAGGCGAGGACCAGGAAGCCCAGGCGAACCAGGGTGGGGTCAACGCCGAAATACTTGCCGATGCCGGAACAGACGCCGCAGATCATTTTGCCATTTTCCACACGGGTTAATTTCTTTTCCATCGTTATTTCCTCCACTTTCTAAAAATGATTGTTTTACAGATATTCGGTTTCTTCGGGCTGACAGGTGCCCGCATCCGCCGGGGCGGTTTCGGGCGCTTCGGGTTCCGCGTTGGGCGCCGCATCCACAATGGGCGCTTCCCCGGCAATGGGTTCCTCCGGCTGGGCGGGCGCTTCCCCGGCAATGGGTTCTTCCGGTTCGGCAGGCGCTTGCTCCGGTTCGGGAGCCTTGGCGGTTTCCTGCTGCTTTTTCTCAAATTTTTCCACCGCGTCCTGGAAATCCTTGCTCAGGCTGTCAATGCGGCGGCTGAAAACCATCCCGGCGGCGGTGATGTTCTTCTTCACGGTGTCGGAAATGGTGCTCATGTCGTGTTCGGCGGCAAATTTGCCTGCTGCCTGCTGGATTTCCTCAGACCCCTCGGCGACGGTATTGACGATTTCCTGTCCGAATTTCTTTGCCGCGTCCAGCAGGGAGTCGGCGGCTTTGGCGTCGGGCATCCGCTCTTTCACCCGGCGGTAGAAGGTGTTGGGCTTCAGGTCCAGCTCAGCCATGGCCTGGCGGGCGGTGATTTCGCCGTTTTTCCACCGCTCCAGGATGCTGTCGAACATCTCCTCGTCCACTTCGATGGGCTTGCGGCCCTTGCCCCGGCCGTCTTCCCTGGCGCTGGGCTCCGGCTGCTTTTCCTTCCGGGCCTGCTCATCCAGCTGGGCTACCTTTTTCAGAAGCCCCAGGGCGAAGCGGCCCTGCTCGGTGCCGGTGTCAAAATTCTCCTCCACACTGCGGAACCGGATTCCCCGGGCCTCCAGACGGTCCAGCAGAGCCAGGAGCTCCGCTCCGTCCTTGGCCGCCGCGGAAAGCCGCTCCACAACCATGCAGTCGCCGGCCTGCAGCTCCTCAAGGAGCTTCTCAAATCCGCTGACCGCAGCGGATTTTTCTTCATTGCTGTCGTGATAAATATAGGTCATATTCATGGCTCCTTTCTGATTTGTGAGATGAGTATACCACGAGTGTTTCAATATGTCAATAGTGAAATGCAATTTTGACACACTAATATGAAAATATGACACATTCTATTTTGAAACGCTCGAAACAAATTGTCAGGAGCATCCGGAACCTGCCGGTGTGAAAGCGGTTATTCCTTCAGGAGTGCCTGGAACACCGGCAAGCTGCGCTGGATCATGTCGTAGCTGACGCAGTAGCAGATGCGGAAATACCCTGGGCAGCCGAAGCCGTCGCCGGGGACCAGGAGCAGGTCCTTCTGCTTGGCTTTTT
>JBJDYM010000245.1:0-5021 GCA_051867315.1 Faecousia sp. | reverse complement strand
ATTCCTCGTGGTGCTAAGGTGCGCAGCATGGGTATTTATTCAGAGGTTCCTTAGATATTGTCTTCCCGCACCAGATATTCTGCCCATCGGAGGATGGATGTCTCGGTTCGGGACGATATGGCGCTGTGAAAGAGATCATAAGCGGCCGGGTCATTTTCCTTCAGATATTGAATCGTCTTCTTGCTTCCGAAATAGAACCGGTCACGCAAGAGGCAATAGTCCTCCAGGCTCTCGCTCAGCAGGGCCACGGCGCGGAAGCAGCCTTCATCGTCCCCTTTCCGGATGCGGGCGCAGGTTTTTTTGATCCAGGAGCGGAGAAAAATCCGATCCTCCTCCGTCCGGACAGAATGATCCGCCACATATTGACGCACCCGGGCCTTCAACGCCGCACCGGTACCATCGTCCAATGCAATTGACGCATCATAAACCGTCAGAAAGGGGGCCAGGTCCTCCGCCGCCGTCTCCTCCTTGGTAAAGAGGAAGCAATCCATCTGCACACCGCCCACGACAGAGTCATCGTGGGCGGTTTTCTTCTGAGGAACGATGAGCATACAGTCGAAATCACTGGTTTCGTCGTTTGTTCCGTTGGCATAGGAGCCATAGAGCAGGATGGAGGTTGGTGTGTATTTCTCCGTCAAATAGGCAAGAATTTTGTCCTTCATGGTGTCTGCCCCCGTCTTTCCGCAATCATAAAAGGCAGGTGTACCATGGTCATCAGCACCACCGCCAGGGCGGCCAGGGAGAGGAAATAGACGTACCAGCCGTGATTCAGGTTGAGGATGGGCAGACCCTCCATGGGCGGGCGGGTGAGGAACATGAAATTGGTGCCGTAGGCAAAGAATGCGCCGTTGACATAAATCATGATCCCGGCCAGGCACAGAAGGATCAGCAGATTTCTTCCGTAGGCTTTGCGGCCCATGTTAACCTGCTTGGTGCGGAGGAAATAAAGCGCCAGCCAGACCAGCCCTGCGTGGTAAACGAAGCACTGATAGGCCAGGGGGTCCAAAAAATCCACCCCGTCGGTGGGGATCAGCATGGCCATGATGCCCCCCAGCAGCGCCGCCGGGACGGAAAAGCTGATGACCTTGTCCCGGGTGGAAGAGGGTTTGGCAAAGGTGATGTAGAACACGATGAAAATCTGCATGGAGCACAGGTGGAAGGGCAGCGCATTGGGGTCCAGCGCAAACCCGCCCAGAGGGGAAGGAAGCAGATGGGTCATCATCTTGCAGCTCTCACTGAGAATCGAAATGCAGGACATCACCAGTCCCGCGGTTTTCACATTGATCCGCTTTTTCTCTGCCGCAGTCAAGCCAAAAGCAATCGCCAGGGCGCACAGGCCAAGCCAGATAAAATGTTTGATGGTAAACAAAAGAAGCCCCTTCTTTTTGTCAATGATTCGGAGCTATTATAGTGGTTTTGGCGAAAAATGTCAATGGAGCGGTCCTTGGAAGAACCGCTCCGCCGGAATTGTGACGCAGCTTTTGACAGAGGGCGGGCATTGGCTTTTAATGGGTGAGTTCAACCGTTTTGCCGGTGATTTCATCGATTCCAACGCCGTAGGCATCCACCGTATACCAGGCCGATGTGGCGGTATGGGTCTGCCCTTCGCCCAGATCCACGATCTCAAACAGATGAATGGTGTAGGTGCCGTCGCCATTGTCCATGAGCTCTGCCTCCGGGGGATAGAATCCGCAGCTTTCCCCGTAATGCTCCCGGGCCAGGACGCATAGCTGCTCCGGCGTTTTGGCTTCCCGTGGCTTTAAGGTATATTCCCCGGTCAGAAGGTTTTCATCCTCGCCGCCAGCCAGGGTCTGCTCATTGCGCTTGACCTGCATGAGCACAACGTCCTCGCTGCTGAACAGAAAATCAAGGCTTTCAAACCGATCGGAAAGGTCATTTCCGTTTGCGTCCTCCACGGTGCAGATGGTCAGCTGCTGGGCCGGGGAGGCCTCCCAGTCGGGATACAGGGTATAAACCTGTTCATAATACCCCGGTTCGCCGGAACGGAACAGGCAGTGCAGGTAGAATTCGTCCCGGAATTCAATCCAGTATCTCAGCTGCCCGTTCCCGTTGGAATACGCATAGCCGTTATAGTACGTCCAGTACCGGTACGGGCTGTCCTGCGCAGCCGGGGCGTTGGTTTCTTCCGCTTCGGAAGAAAGAAGCTGATCGATGCAGCGCTTGAGAGGACCGAGGTTTTCCGCCGTGTACTGCTTGCTCCCGATGACGAGATTTCCTCCCTCAAAATAGAGGGAGAATTCTTCGCCGCCTGCAGCCACGGTCAGATACAGGCCATCGTCGGATGTCCACACCTGGCTTTCTGCGCCAAGGGCAATCACGGACAGGCGGCGGAAGATTTCCTGGATGGTTTCTGCATTGGTGACGCTGCCGCTGAGCGCACCGCCCTCCGTGTAACGGGTATAGGCAATGCTTTCGATTTGGGCAGCATCAACAGCCTGCACGGCTTCCAGGGCGGCGGGTGCAGCCTGTTTCGTTTCGGCTTCCCCGCTGGCTGCGCAGGCACACAGCAGCAGCAGGCAAATTGCCGCACAGAGAGAAATCAGGGATTTACACAGTTTCATTTTCATTTCATTCCTTTCCTAATTATTCAATTCCGTCCAGTTGCACCTGGCGGCAATGTCATGCCCACGGCGCTGACCAGGGGAACGCCGGTATCGGAGGCCGTGAATTGCCGCAGATCGGGGTTTGGGGCGCGGCTTCCCCTTCGCGGGAAACAGGAAGCCGGTTCCCGCAGTCGGGGCAGAAGGTAAAGGTCGTGCCGTAGTTCACATCCGGCGGCGCCCCCACAGGCCGGGCGGACTACGCTTTGATTTTCATGGTTCCTCGCTCTTTTCCTCCGGCTGCGGCTCGACCACGGGAAGGACCATGTTTTCGATGGCCGCGCACATTTTGGGATGCCGGATGACAAAATGAATGGCCGGGGATTTGTTCTTGATGACGATAATCTTGCTGCCCTCCAGAATGATAATCTGAATGTTCCGGAATGGCATGTCTTTGTCCCGCCGGCAGGTATAGCCGGAATGGGCCGCCGCGAAGGCGTCACACTGGTTCAGATATTCCCGGTATTCCGGGTATGTCAGGCGGATGTCTCCGGGATAAAACATTCCCGCCAGAGACAGCCCCACAGGATATCGGTTGAATTCCTCCTCTGAAATGGCGGGCAGTACGTCCGAAACCCTGCTGTGTTCCAGAATTTGCTCGATTCTATGCCGTTCGGCGTGAACATAGTCCATAATCGCAGCCTGCTCAGAAATCCCGCTGCGGCTTAGAATCCGCTTTGCCAGGCCGTCGCTGAGGGCATAGATTGGCAGTGAGGAAAGAAGCGACCGGCGGGGTCCGGTTTCAGAACTGTCCGCCTGCAAAAAGCGTTCAAACGCCTCTTTCCTGTCCGGTCCATAAATATCCATCAGGGGCAACGCCCGCTTCAAAAGCTGCCCGGCCCGTTTCTGGTAGTGGGAAACATCGTTTTTCCGGTTCGTCAGGTACATTCTGCCGTCCCTGATATGCCCGGCGATGCAGTCCCCCTGCAGTGCGGCGGCCCCCGATACCCAAAGCATATGACGAAAGGCGCTGGTTTGCATTCCGGAAAGATAGTAGGGCGAAATCTGCCCGGTCATGTACATGGGGATAAAGCTTTCCAGCCCCAGCATCATTTCATGGAAGGGACGGTCCACATTGTGGATCATGTTCAGCCGCAGCCCCTTTTTCAGCATCGCTGCCATGCCGAACATCCACTTTTTTGAAAACTGGAGGTCTTCGGACATTTCCGTCATGGGCAGGTCGCTGTACATGGTGACAGGGCTGTCGGAACGGGAGAGCACCGTGGCTTTGAGGAAATCCAGCTGCGCCTCCATCAACTCCGGCAGTCCGGTATAGAACCGGGCGATGGGAAGCTGAATCGGCGACGCGGGGGCTTTTATTTCATTGAAATGGATGACCCGGATATACTCCTCCAGGTCAAATTCGTCCATCTTCTGCAGGAAACGCTCTATGTTCCCGGCGCTTCCGGCAGCATCCTTTGCGCAGAGGAAATGGACGACCCCACGGGCGTATTCCTCATTTGGCGCATCGGCGGACAGGCTGGCTCCGATCAAAGCCGCAAGCTGTTCCCGCTCCCCGCTGCTCCGGCAGCGCCGGGCAAGAAACCGCCCCACGCTCAGTGCAAAGGCGGCAGTATCCCGGGGGGGTTCTCTGCCCGGAACGAATCCGGGAGAGATAGGAGGCATCGAAGCTCAGATAGCGGGCAAGCTCCATATTGCCGATGGAAAAGGCGTCCAACAGCTTATTAAGATTGTGACGAAAGTGTTCCTTATCGAAGCTTTCCCGGAGAGTCAAAGCGTCCCGAAAGGCGCTTTCCACCGCTGCCTGGGTGATTCCTTCCAGACCGCGCTTCGCCGCAAGGGCAGCAATTCCGGAGGCCAGCTTCTGCCATTGCTCACCGTCCAAATCCGGACTGTGGCTGCCGCTGCGGTACCGGCTGATCACAGGAGCGGAAATTCCGCTGGCCGCGGACAGTTCCCTGGCGGTACACTCCAGTTGCGTCAGGTAATCATTCAGCAGCTCCTGAAAAGTCATGGAACGTCCCTCCCAGCACAAAAGCGCTTTCAGTTTTATTACATCATATCATAAACCGGGAAGCATTACAAAACAATTCTGAATTGGTCATTGACAAATGCAGCAATTCGATTGTCCATCAAAAAAGCGCTCTCTTGCTCCCCGCCGGGTTCCATTTTGAAGCAGCGCCATTCAACGGCGCCACGCAGGAGACGTTACGGCATTGGCGCGGTTATGACCTCCCCTGCGAAAAAAGCCCCGCCTATCGGCGAGACTTTTATGTGTTGACATTGTCTGTTTTCCTGGTAAGTGCAATGGATTGTCATGCTGTTGTGACACTCCGGTGGACTGTCCCAGGCGTCTCGGAGGAAATGAAAAACCGCATCCGTCTGGATGCGGTCATTCTTGTGTTGGCATTACCTATCTTCCCGGCAAGTCACCCTGCA
>JBJDYM010000244.1:0-1549 GCA_051867315.1 Faecousia sp. | reverse complement strand
AACTGCCAGCCCTCCACGGAGCCGTCACCCTCCACAGTTTTGGTGATCTTTAGCCTGCCGTACTGAACATTGGTGAAGGTGATGGAAACATCCTCATGGGGCTTGATTTCAAACTTCTGGACGGTTTCATCTACCATCCAGTATTCGTCCTCAAATCGCCCATGTTCGTCGCCGGTTTCCTTCGCCCAATAAGTGCCGGGATCAAGGTAGTAACCGGCCTTGCCGTCCTCATTGGTGATTAGCGTGCCGATTTCCTGCGTGCAGGCATCATCTGCATAGACCGTAATGTGCCAGCCCTCCACAGATTCGCCTGTGTTGGTTGTTTTACGGAACCATGCCAGACCCTGCTCCCGGTTCAGCCATGTATCAACGACCGTCTCACCGGCTACTACTGTAGCATCATGGAAACCCAGCTCGCAATTCCAGTAAGCGTCCTCCGAGGAAACCTCATACACAAGATAGCGTCCCGGAGCCAGTTTTTCCGTACAGGCATAGCCGTTCTCATCCGTGGTGTATTCGCCCACCAGATTGCCGGATGTGTCCTTTACCCGGAATGTCCAGCCGCCAAGCTGATTGCCCGTGTTGGTTGTTTTCTTGAACTCGATGCGTCCATACAGCGTGTTGGTGTAGGATACTTCTGCCTGAGAACCGGCTGTGACCGTGATCTGCTTTTCTACAGTGGCATCATACTCCCAATAGGTGTCATTCCGGTCATGTACCTCACGCACATAATACTGACCCGGCAGGAGCTTATCGGAATAGGCATAGCCATCCGCTCCGGTTTTGACAGTGGACAGGACATTCTTGTCAGCATCCAGAATCTGGAAGCTCCATCCCTCCGCAGACCCGTTCACGGCGTTTTTCTGAATACGCAAGTCACCATAATGGGTATTGGAGAAGGTGGCTGTCGCAGTCGCGTTGGCTGTTACCGTTACCGTTTTTACCTCAGAATCGCAGGCCCAGTAGGGATCGCTGACGGCGACTTCCTTTGCATAGTAGGTGCCGGGGGTAAGTCCCGTAACGGAAACAGTGCCATCTGACCCGGTGGTAAAGGGGGAACCGGTGACAGCACTGGTACATGCCGCGTCTGTGTACAGCCCAATCTTCCAGCCGTCCAGGTTCTTTCCCGTACGCGTTGTCTTGACCAGCTTCACACCGCCGGTGTTTAGTTTGTTTGTGAAGCTGACAGTTGCTGTGGCACCTGCGGTCACAGTCACCGGCTGCGGGTTTGTGCTAGAACAGTAGTACAGGGCGTTGATGGCGCTGTCCGTATGCCCCAGTTCCTTGACATAGTAGGTTCCTGCAGACAAATCCGTGACGGAAATCTTTCCGCTGGCGTTGGTGGTATGGGGTCCGGACACCAGATTTGTACAGGCACTGTTGCTGTAAATCCCGAACTGCCAGCCGGAGAGGTTTTGCCCGTCCTCGGTGGTTTTTGTCAGGCTGATATTGCCCACCTGCGGAGCAGCTTTCAGTTTGAAATAGGCGTTGAGGTTGCTGCTGGAAGCACTGTACAGGGAAATCGTTGTCTGATAGCTGGAGCCAGTCA
>JBJDYM010000243.1:0-1552 GCA_051867315.1 Faecousia sp. | reverse complement strand
CGCGTAGCCGTCCACATCCCGGCGGTGGCCGAACTGCATGTCAAAATCCACCAGGTTCACAAAGCAGAGGCCATGAAAATCCCGGGCGGCATCGTCCAGAGTGTGCTGCATGCCGTCGGCGTTGGACTGGTTGAACACGTGCTCCGTGTCCCCCCGGCCGGCGAAAATGTCGTGGATTTTCCCCACCGCCAGGCAGCTAAGCCCCGCCTCTTTGACGGCATCCAGCATGGTTTTCCCGGGAGGCTCCAGGGAGAAATCGTGGCGGTTAGCCGTCCGCTTGAAGCTGGCGGCATCCTCCCCCACATAGGGTCTGGCAATGACGCGGCCCACGCCGTGTTTGCCCTGAAGAATGCCCCTGGCCTTGCGGCAGGCATCGTACAATTCTTCCAGGGGAATCCAATTTTCGTTGGCCGCCACCTGGAAGACAGAATCAGCGGAGGTGTAGACGATCCACTTGCCGGTGGCCTTCTGCTCCTCGCCGTAATCCCGGATCACATCGGTGCCGGAATAGGGCTTGTTGCACAGCACGCCCCGGCCGGTGGCCGCTTCAAATTCCTCCAGCACCTCTTTCGGGAACCCCTCCGGATAGGTGGGCAGAGGCGAGGGAGAGATAATTCCGGCAATTTCCCAGTGGCCGATGGTGGTGTCCTTGCCCATGGAGGCCTCCCGAAGCCTTGCCACCGCGCCCAGAGGGGCGGCAGTTTTGGGCAGGCAGTCCACCCCATCAATATTGCCCAGGCCCGCCGCAATCATGTTGGGAATGTGCAGCTTGGCCGAGGCGGCGCAGGATGCCAGGGTATTCACCCCCACATCCCCGAATTTCTCTCCGTCCGGCATCTGGCCGATGCCGAAGGAATCCAGCACGATTAAAAAGATACGCTTCATCATTTTATTTGCCTTCCATGGCGACGGCCACATCCAGGGCCACCTTCATCATGGTGGTGAAGGCGGTCTGCCGCTCTTCGGAGGTGGTCTCCTCACCGGTGACGATGGAGTCGGAAATGGTGCAGATGGCCAGAGCCCGCTTGCCGTACCGGGCGGCGTTCATATACAATGCGGCGGCCTCCATTTCCAGGGCCAGCACGCCCATTTTCTGCAGGCCGTACACGCTGTCCAGGCCCTCAGGCACGCCGATGTGGTCGCCGTAGAACACGTCGGAGGAATTCAGGTTGCCCACATGGTACCGCGCGCCCTGGGCTTCGGCGGCCTTCACCGCTTCGGTCAGCAGCTCCCAGGAGGCGATGGGGGCAAAGGTGCCGGGCAGATGGAACTGGGCGGCAAAATTGGAATCGGTACAGGCGCCCTGACCGATGACCAGATCATACAGCTTCACATGCTCCTGGATGGAACCGGCGGAGCCCACCCGGATGATGTTCTCCACACCGTAGCCATTAAAGAGCTCGTGGGAATAGATGCCGATTGCGGGCATCCCCATGCCGGAGGCCATGACGGAGACCTTCACGCCCTTGTAGGTGCCGGTATAGCCCTGGACGCCCCGGACGTTGTTCACAAGCTGAGGATTTTCCAGAAAGTGCTCCGCAATGAATTTGGA
>JBJDYM010000242.1:0-1554 GCA_051867315.1 Faecousia sp. | reverse complement strand
TGTCCGTCACCCCGAAGATGAGCGTCAAGACCAAGGAGGACCTGTCCCTGGCCTACACCCCCGGCGTGGCCCAGCCCTGCCTGGAGATTCAGAAAGACATCAATAAGTCCTATGAGCTGACCCGGCGGCATAACCTGTGCGCCGTGATCACCGACGGCTCTGCCGTGCTGGGCCTGGGCGACATCGGCCCGGAGGCGGGAATGCCCGTGATGGAGGGCAAGTGCGTGCTGTTCAAGGCCTTCGGGGATGTGGACGCTTTCCCGCTGTGCGTCAAGACCAAGGATGTGGACGAGTTCGTCCATGCGGTCTATCTGATTTCCGGCTCCTTCGGCGGCATCAATTTGGAGGATATTGCCGCCCCCCGCTGCTTTGAAATCGAGCGGAAGCTGAAGGAAAAATGCGACATTCCCATTTTCCACGACGACCAGCACGGCACCGCCGTCATCACCCTGGCGGGGCTGACCAACGCGCTGAAGGTGGTAGGGAAGAGGAAGGAGGACGTGAAGATCGTCACCTCCGGCGCAGGCGCCGCCGCCATTGCCATTGTCAGGCTGCTGCTGTCCGCAGGCTTCCGGAACATTGTGATGACCGACCGCACCGGCGCCATCTATGCCGGACGGGAAAACCTGAACTGGATCAAGCAGGAAATGGCCCAGGTCACGAATCTGCAAAAAGAAACCGGTAAGCTGGCGGATGTGATCAAGGGCGCGGATGTGTTCATCGGCGTGTCCGCCCCGGGCACTCTGACTACCGAAATGGTGAAGACCATGGCCAAGGACGCCATCGTGTTCGCCTGTGCCAACCCCACCCCGGAAATCTTCCCGGAGGATGCCAAGGCCGGCGGCGCCGCCGTGGTCTCCACCGGCCGCAGCGACTATCCCAACCAGATCAACAATGTGCTGGCCTTCCCCGGCATCTTCCGGGGCGCCTTCGACGTCCGTGCCTCCGACATCAACGAGGAAATGAAGATGGCCGCTGCCAATGCGCTGGCCAGCCTGGTCTCCGACGAGGAGCTCAGCGCCGACTACATCATCCCCGCCGCCTTCGACAAGCGGGTGGGCCCCGCCGTTGCCAAGGCCGTGGCGGAAGCCGCCCGGAAAACCGGCGTTGCCAGAATTTAATTTACGATGAAACCACCCCGCCGAACCCGGCGGGGTGGTTTTGCACGGTGAGAAAAGCCTGCTTGCCCTGAAAAGCAGACAAATTGTTGTTTGGCGGGCAGGGCCCGCGGCCAATTCGTTACGAACTTTGGGCAATCAACCCACAACTCCTGGGCCCCTCGACCGGTACTGCCCAGCAAATTGTTGTTTGACGGGCAGGGCCCGCAGCCAATTCGTTACGAACTCTGGGCAATCAACCCACAACTCCTGGGCCCCTCGACCAGTACTGCCCAGCAAATTGTTGTTTGACGGGCAGGGCCCGCGGCCAATTCGTTACGAACTCTGGGCAATCAACCCACAACTCCTGGGCCCCTCGACCAGTACTGCCCAGCAAATTGTTGTTTGACGGGCAGGGCCCGCGGCCAATTCGTTACGAACTCTGGGCAATCAACCC
>JBJDYM010000241.1:0-1562 GCA_051867315.1 Faecousia sp. | reverse complement strand
CCCCCTCAGCCTCGCTTTTCTCGGCAGCTCCCCCTTTGGGGGAGCCAAGGGTGCGTTAAATCCCAATTTTCCGGTTTTCCGAGGCTCACGCCCGGGGCGCCACGTCGTACTTCTTCCGGTAGGTCAGATACCGGTCGGCGAATTTTTCCCGGTCCTCCTTCATGGCCCGCAGGGATTCGTGGAGGTTCAGGTTGCCGTCATGCATGTCCACCACGCAGCCGGCGATGTTGGAGCAGTGGTCGGATACCCGTTCCAGATCGGTGAGCAGGTCGGACCAGATGAACCCGGCCTCGATGCTGCACTTTTCCTGCTGGAGCCGGAGGATGTGGGCGGTGCGCAGCTGCTCCTTTAATTCGTCAATCACCTGCTCCAACGGCTCCACCAGCCCGGCGGGGCCCAGGTCGTTGTGCAGGAAAGCATCCAAGGACAGGTCCAGAATCTCGCTGACTGCCCCGGTGAGTACGGTCAGCTCCCGGCTGGCCTCGCCGGACAGCGCCATCTGCTTGCTGCCCAGCTCCTCGGCGGACCGGATCAGGTTCACCGCATGGTCGCCAATCCGCTCGAAATCACCGATGATCTTCAGGAGCTTGGCCGCCTCGTTGCTGTCCGAGGCGCTGATGCGGCGGGTGCTGAGCTTGACCAGGTAGGTACCCAGGATATCCTCGTAGTGGTCGGTCCGTTCCTCCGCCTGGCGCACCTGTTCCGCCAGGGCGGGAGTGTAGGCAGTGAGGGCGGTAATGCTCTGCTTCATGGCATCCACGGCGCAGTTTGCCATGTCCGCGGCCACCTTCCGGCACCGGGCCAGGGCAACGGGAGGCGTGGTGAGCAGCCGCTCGTCCAGCTCGCTGAATACCTCCGGTTTCTTGCCGTCCGGCACGATTTTGCAAACCAGCTGCTCCAGCAGGCCGGACAGGGGCAGCATGAGCACGGTACACAGCACATTAAACACGGAGTGGGCCACGGCGATGCCCAGCAGGCTGGCGCTTTCATCCAGCAGCGCCGGGGCAAACAGCCATTTGACCAGGCAGAACACCGTCAGCCACACGGCGGTGCCGATGACATTGAAGCTCAGGTGCACCATGGCGGCCCGCTTGGCGTTTTTGTTGGCGCCGATGGCGGAGAGCATGGCGGTGACGCAGGTGCCGATGTTCTGGCCCATGATGATGGGGATGGCCGCGCCGTAGCTGACCTGCCCGGTGACGGCCAGGGCCTGCAGAATGCCCACGGAGGCAGAGCTGGATTGAATGATGGCCGTGAGCACCGTGCCTGCCAGCACACCCAAAATGGGATTTTGGAACATCAGGAACAGATTCTGGAAGCCCGGCACGTCCCGCAGCCCGGAGACGGCGGAGGACATGGCCTCCATGCCGAACATCAGCGTGGCGAAGCCCAAAAGGATCAAGCCGGTGTCCTTCTTTTTGTCGCTTTTGCAGAACATGTATTTGATGATGCCGATCAGCGCCAACACCGGCGTAAAGGAGGAGGGCTTCAGCAGCCGGACAAACAGATTGCTGCTGGAAATCCCCGCCAGGCTTAAAATCCAGGCGGTGACGGTGGTGCCG
>JBJDYM010000240.1:0-5069 GCA_051867315.1 Faecousia sp. | reverse complement strand
CGGTGCCCAGATCCGCGGTGACCGCGGGCAGGGGAAAATGCTCCGCCGCCCAGGCTGCGTCCACCAGCCGGTCCCGGCCCACCTTGTCCGGCTCCGGCACGTCCACCGTCAATCCGGTTTTGGTCTCCGGGGATACCAGCATGGGCAGCTTTCCCAAAATGTCCCCGGCGGCCTGACGCACCGCCTGGGTGATCTGGGGCACCACGCTGGATAGAATCGCCCCCTCGCACTGCCTGCCTTCCAAAATGGGCCGCAGCAGCCGGGTGTATTCCGCCGGGCCGTAGCTCCGGTTGGTCTCCACCTCTCCGGTGAAGCAGATCTGGCCGTCTTCAATTCCGGCCACCACCGCCGTGCTGTTGCCGATGTCAATGACAATAATCATCGTGATCCCTGCTTTGTATAAAATTCTCTTGCCTTTTTTGGGGACAGTGCTGTTATTATAACCTCCGGGCACCGGATTTGGCAAATACTTTTCGATGATTGGTTGCCAAATGGAAATAATTTTGGTATACTTTCTAAAATGCCTGTGGAATTTGCGAAACAAATGGGTAAATTGTTGTTTAACGCACCCTTGGCTCCCCCAGAGGCGAGGGCAAGAACCCAACAAACAACAATTTGTCCGTTCACTGGAATGGGAGCATATTCGTCTTCAGAAAAATCAGCGGTGCTGCGGCGCCGTGGGAAATCGGGTGGGATTTTTATGGAAAAATTAACGGGAAAAACGGTGGTTCTCGGCATCACCGGGGGCATTGCCGCCTACAAAATGGCCAATGTGGCCAGTGCGCTGCGAAAGGCCGGGGCCAACGTCCACGTGATCATGACGAAAAACGCAACGGAGTTCATCACTCCCCTGACCTTTGAAACCCTGACAAACAACCGGTGTATTGTGGATACCTTTGACCGGAATTTCCAGTACGATGTGGCCCATATCTCCCTGGCCAAGGCGGCGGATCTGATGCTCATTGCCCCCGCCACCGCCAACGTCATCGCCAAGCTGGCCCACGGTCAGGCGGACGATATGCTCACCACCACCGTCCTGGCCGCCCGGTGCAGGAAGCTGGTGGCCCCGGCCATGAACACCGCCATGCTGGAAAATCCCATCACCCAGGACAATCTGAAAACGCTGGAGCACTATGGCTTCGGCATCCTCCAGCCCACCGTGGGGCTGCTGGCCTGCAGGGATGTGGGCCGCGGCAAGCTGCCGGAGCCGGAGGTGCTGCTGGACGCGGTGGTCCGGGAGCTGGCCAGGGAAAAGGACCTGACAGGAGTCCGCGTCACCGTCACCGCCGGGCCCACCCAGGAGAGTCTGGACCCGGTGCGGTTTTTAACCAATCATTCCACCGGCAAAATGGGCTACGCCATCGCCCGGGAGGCCATGCTCCGGGGAGCGGAGGTGACCCTGATCTCCGGCCCGGTGGCGCTCAAGCCGGTGCCGGGGGTGAAGCAGGTGGATATCGTCACCGCCCAGGACATGCTGGAGGCGGTGCAGCAGGCCCTGCCTCAGACGGATATTCTCATCAAAGCCGCCGCCGTGGCCGACTACCGCCCAAGAACCGTGGCCGACCAGAAGGTGAAAAAGGGTGACGCCGAGCTGTCCATCCCCTTGGAGCGCACGGCGGACATCCTGTCCTGGGTCAGCCAAAACCGGCACGAGGGCCTTTTTGTCTGCGGCTTCTCCATGGAGACGGAAAACATGCTGGAAAACAGCCGGAAAAAGCTTCAAAAGAAAAACCTGGACATGATCGTTGCCAACAATCTGAAAACCCAGGGCGCGGGCTTCGGAGTGGAGACCAACGTGGTGACCCTGATCACCAGGGACGCCGTCAAGGAGCTGCCCCTCATGGGCAAGGACGAAGTGGCCGGGAAGCTGCTGGATGAGATTCAGAAAATGCGAACATAACCCCCGCCTGTTCCGGTTTTTGCCGCACCACTGTAGAGGAGGCTATTATCCTCCCGCGCGGTACTGGCTGCAAACACAGAATCCAGGTCGGCGAATTCGTAAAATGATGGATGTTTTTCCATTTAACCAAACAAAAAGGAGTGCCTCGGGCACTCCTTTTAATCTTTTTATTCGGTTTTTCTTTTTTCAAGAAAATGCAGCAGTGGGACGGTGACGGCAGTGGCGATGACGCAGCAGATTACGGCTTCGCCCAAACCCTGGGCACCCACCATGGCAATGACCAGCGTGATGGGATTCGCGGCCCCCAACGCGGCAGCCTTGCTCTGGATGTACTCTGTATTGAAAAACAGCAGCATCATGAAGCCCATGTAGAAAAAGGTGTTCAGCAGCGGAGCGGCCAGGGCACCGATGCCGCAGCAGAGCTTTTTGTGTCCGGGCAGCAGCTTCTTCACACCCAGATAGATAAAAGCGCAGCACAGGCCGCACAGAATCCGGCCGATGACTGCCTGAACGAAGTACCCCGCAGGGCTGATGTTCATCAGGGCGATCCCCATGGCGCTTTTTCCCTGGACGGCATTGATAAAGCTGGTGGCTCCGAAAAGCGCCCCCAGCAGTGCTCCGGCGATGGGTCCCAAGAGCATTGCACCAATGGCCACGGGGATGGTCAGCAGACTGGCGTTGATGGGCCCGATGGGGAGCATACCCAGAGGCGTACTGGCCATGACCAGCTCCAGCGCGGTCAAAAGCGCCAGCTGCGTCAGGCTGTGGACGTTCATGCCTTGTTTTTTCATATTCAATTCCTCCTGCTGTCGTTCCTCCTTTGGGGATACGACGCAATTTTGATTTTGCCGTCCCCGGCGACCTTTTTGCCGCTGCCGTTTCCCAAGGGAATACCGCGCGGCCCCGTCATCCGGACACAGCGCCCCTATTATAGCACGTTTTTCCTGTTTTGCAAGGGGCAATGCTTGACATACAACTTAGGATTCATTAATATTAAATCGATTATCACAAAAGGAGACTTCCCATGAAAAACGCGAACATGATTCTGGATCGGGATTTTATCATCGGCAAAGTGGACAAGCGGCTCTATGGCTCCTTCATTGAACATCTGGGCCGGGCGGTGTACGGCGGCATTTATGAGCCGGGCCATCCGGCGTCGGACGAGCAGGGCTTCCGCAAGGATGTGATCAGCCTGGTGCAGGAGCTGGGGGTGCCCCTGGTGCGCTACCCCGGGGGCAATTTTGTCTCCGGCTTCAACTGGGAGGACAGCGTGGGTCCCAAGGAGCGGCGGCCCAGGCGGCTGGATCTGGCCTGGTTCACCACGGAGACCAACGAGGTGGGGCTCCACGAATTCGCCGACTGGTGCCAGGCGGCGGGCAGTGAGATGATGTATGCCATCAACCTGGGCACCCGGGGCCCGGAGAACGCCCGGGATATCGTGGAATACGCCAACCATCCCGGCGGCAGTCAATATTCCGATCTGCGCATCGCCAACGGCAGACAGGAGCCCTTCGGCATCAAGCTCTGGTGCCTGGGCAACGAAATGGACGGCCCCTGGCAGATCTGTCACAAAACCGCCAGAGAGTATGGCCGGGCCGCCAACGAGGCCGCCAAGCTGATGAAATGGGTGGACCCCACCATCGAGACCGTGGCCTGCGGCTCCTCCTCCTCCGAGATGCCCACCTTCGGCGACTGGGAGCTGGAAATGCTGGACGAATGCTACGAAAACATCGACTATGTCTCCCTGCACCGCTACTACGGCAACCCCACCGGGGATACCCCGGGCTTCCTGGCCAGGGCGCTGGACATGGATGAGTTTATCAAAACCGTGGCCGCCATCTGTGATGCCGTGAAGGGGAAAAAGCATTCCAGCCACACCGTGAATCTGTCCTTTGACGAGTGGAACGTGTGGTACCATTCCGGCGAACAGGATCGGGAGGTGTGGAAGCAGGGCAAATGGGGCCGGGCCCTGCCGCTGCTGGAGGATGTGTACAATTTCGAGGACGCCCTGCTGGTGGGCTCCATGCTGATCACCCTGCTGCGCAACGCCGACCGGGTGAAAATCGCCTGCCTGGCCCAGCTGGTGAACGTGATTGCCCCCATCATGACGAGAAACGGCGGCGGCTGCTGGGCCCAGACCATCTTCTATCCCTTCATGCACGCCTCCCACTTTGGCCGGGGCACGGTGCTGAACGCCCTGGTCACCAGCCCCACCTATTCCTGCCGGGATTACGAGCAGGTGCCGTACATCGATGCCATTGCCACCTTGGAGGAGGACGGCTCCGTCAGCGTCTTCTGCGTCAACCGGGACATGGCGGAGGACTTCAGCCTGGAAATCGACCTGCGCTCCTTCGGTGCGCTGCAAATCAAAGAGCACATCGTCCTCCACCACGACGACGTGAAGGCTGTGAATTCGGAGGAGAATCCCAAAAACGTCTTCCCCACCCAGGGCCCCGGCGGCATGATGGACGGCGGCAAAGCCACCATCAGGGTCCCCGCCCTGAGCTGGAACGTGGTGCGCTTCACCAAATCCCACGCTTAACTGAATGTACTCATCGGCCACGCCCAGCAAATTGCTGTTTGCGGGGTTCTTGCCCTCCCCTCAGCCTCGCTTTCTCGGCAGCTTCACCCAGAGGGGGAGCCAAGGGTGCGTTAAACACCAATTTGTTGGGATACTGCGTAAAACCGTGCACATATGATTGGGCACCTCTGGTACGATCCTTTCATTAAAACCTCACAATCTTTCCGGTCTGATTTGTGTAAAACTGCGTTGCCTGACTTGCCTGGCGTCAGCCAGGCTGCATCCTCCGCCTAGGGAACCTCTGAATCAATCGTCTGCGGCTGGGCGGCGGGTCTTTTGCCCCATCCGCGCAGTACCAAACCCCAGAAATACACAAAGTATTCCCGGGGGTTTGGTACTTTCGGCTGAGCCAAAATCCCTCGCCGTCAGCTCTTGCCGATTTCATCAGAGGTTCCCTTGTTTTTTACGTAAATCATCCTCGGAAAGCTTTGCGAACGTTTCATGAAAGTCCAGTATGAAAACCAGAGGTGCCCAAATCTGTGTGCCTTTATTTTTTAATAATGTGGATGGCGAAGCCGGCGAACTCCCCTGCCAGGTAGATGTTTTTCAGGGTGCCGTCCGGGTTGTAGGAGGCGGTTTCGGGGCGGA
>JBJDYM010000239.1:0-1563 GCA_051867315.1 Faecousia sp. | reverse complement strand
CTGCGCCGTAGCGCTTGACAACGCCCTGGTAGCCGTGGCCCTTGCTGATGCCGGTAACGTCGATCTTGTCGCCGGCGGCGAAGGTGTCAGCCTTGACGACATCGCCGACGTTCATCTCCGCGGCCTTGTCCAGCTTGAACTCCTTCAGGTACTTCTTGGTGCTGACGCCGGCCTTCTTCAGGTGGCCAGCTTCAGGCTTGCTCAGCTTGGCTTCCTTGATGTCCTCGAAGCCCAGCTGGACGGCGCTGTAGCCGTCGGTCTCAACGGTCTTCTTCTGAGTGACGACGCAGGGGCCTGCTTCCACGACGGTAACAGGGATCACCTTGCCGCTCTCATCGAAGATCTGGGTCATACCCACTTTTTTGCCGATGATTGCTTTCTGCATGGTTGGTTTTCTCCTTTTTTAATAGGTTATTGGTCGACGACCCATTGGGTAAGTCTGCCGACATGACCCGTCCGCCCGATGCCAGACAGTGCGGGCTGCTGTAGTCATTGTTACGTGATTACAGCTTTATCTCAATCTCAACGCCAGCGGGAAGATCCAGGCTCATCAGAGCCTCCACGGTCTTCTGGTTGGGGTTGAGGATATCGATCAATCTCTTATGGGTTCTGCGCTCGAACTGCTCACGGGAGTCCTTGTTGACATGCGGGGACCGAAGGATGGTAACAACTTCCTTCTTGGTGGGCAGCGGAATGGGGCCGGAAACCTGAGCGCCGTTGCGCTTCGCGGTGTCCACGATCTTTGCAGCGCTGGAGTCGATCAGCTGGTGATCGTAAGCCTTCAGCCGAATGCGGATCATCTGGTTTGCCATGGTTTGTTTTCCTCCTTGAATTACGTACTCAGTTTGCGTAGTGTCTGGGTACGGTCGAACTGTTTTTGTCCGCGCCGCCGTGCGTATCACTCTGAGCCATGAAAAATGGCCGACAAACGCCGACCCTTTCTTCCAAGCCCCAGCGATATACGCTTGACGCATCAGAAGCAGTTCAGCCGCCCGATGACCGGACATACTCCGCGGAAGTTACCGCCTTACGGCGCAATCTCCCGCATCATCGCATTACACGCATAGTTTCCCTACACGCGCTCAAATATGATACCATCTATTTTCCCAAATGTCAAGAAAAATTTCAGAAAAAATCACAAACTTGTTCTTTCATTTTCAGTCATTTCGCAGAAAAATTTCAGGTCACACAATTGCTTCACGCCCTTTACAGGTTTTCTTTCATCAGGAGGTCCACCGCGGACTCCAAACTCCGCCGCCGCTGCTCAGAGTCCTCTCTGGGCAGCGTCAGGAACACGGTCTCCAGCTCCGGATACAGCCAATCGTTTCTTCGGACCGCCGCCTTTACGATCTCACTCATTTCGAAATCCTCCGCGTTCTCGATGAAATCCAGAATATCCCGCAATTCCATGCTGCATTCCCTCCTTCCATTATAATTACTCAATTATATAACAGCCGGTTATGAATTGCTATAGGCATCTCCTCCAAATTTATACATGAGTAATTATTCGTTTTTGCATATACTTACGTTAGTATAAATGTCAGGTGATGAGATGAAACACCC
>JBJDYM010000238.1:0-1566 GCA_051867315.1 Faecousia sp. | reverse complement strand
GCTGAGCCAAAATCCCTCGCCGTCAGCTCTTGCCGATTTCATCAGAGCTTCCCTTAAAAATACCGTTCCACGGGAAGACCCATACCCTGCCAATTTTCCTCCAGACTCTTGGTAATCCATTGCTTTGTGGATTCAACGGCGGCCCGGGCGCTGGCGTGGGGGGACTGGCCGGAGAGGATGCCGCCGGTGAACAGGGCAGTGAAGGCATCCCCCGCACCGGAAAAATTGCCGGGGATGGGGGTGTATGACAGGATTTCCGTCCTTTCGGCATCGCCCAGCAGCACGGCGTTTTCTCCCTCCCGGGGAACGCCGGTGACGGCGGCGCACCCCGCCCCCAGGTTCAATAGCCCCCGGAGGGCTTGGAGGGGGTCATCCTCCCCGGACAGGAATCGGGCCTCCGAGACATTGGGCAGGACAAAATCCACCTGCTTCAAAAGCCCTCGCAGAAAGTCCAGCCGCTGCTCCGTCATGCCCCGGTAGAGCTTGCCGTTGTCGGCAAAAATGGGGTCCAGGAAAATCCGCACCCCCGCCCGGTGCCAGGCCGCGCACTGTTCCCCCAGCCATTCGGCCTGGGCCTGGTCCGCAATGTAACCGATGAGCACCCCGTCGAAACGGAAGCCCAGCTTCTGCCAGGTTTCCAGGGAGGCCCGGAGATAATCCGTGGTGCTCAGCTGGGCGCAGGCACCGAAATTCCAGGTGTTGGAGATCAGCGCCGTGGGCAGGCAGTACACCCGATGGCCCAGTTTTGTCAGCACCGCCCGGGAGGTGGCCATGGCCACATTGCCATAGCCCACGAAATCACTGAGGATCAGAACATGCTTTTCCATCATTGCTTCCTCCCACCGGAGATGATGGGCTCCGTCACCGCCCGGAAATAATCGTCCAGCTCCTGGGGGCTCTGAACCCGGCCGCCCTCCAGCCACCACTGGACCATCTCCACAAAGCTGCCCGCAATGTGGTTAATGAGAAATTCCCGGGGCACACTGGTACAGACGGCATTCTCCTGGAGGATCTGGGTGCGCACCAGCTCCTCCATGCCGGATTTGAAATAGCTTAAAAAGATGGGGCTGCTTTCACAGGAGAGCAGGGTGAGGATGTTGTTGTCGTTTTCCTGCAAATGCTGCAAAATGTGGCAGATCACCGAATGGGGTGCGTTGGTGCAGGTGTAAAGGCCGTGGGTATCCTGCTTATCCATGGCGGTGCCGATGATGTGGTCAAACAGCTCCCGGCACATCTGCCGGAGCAGCTCGTCCTTGGTCTCGAAATGGGCGTAAAAGGTGCTGCGGCCGATGTTGGCCTCGTCAATGATGTCCTGAACGGTGATGGAGCCGTAACTGCGCCGGTCCAGCAGGGTGGTAAACGCCCGGAAAATAGCGGTTCGGGTCTTTTGCTGTCGTCTGTCCATAGGTGCCTCCCGCACAAAATGAGATTTTTGTTCTGTATCTTACACTGGGCCCAATTTGGCTCTTGTTTTTTTGACCGGATCTTTTATAATAGCTACAGAACAAAGTGTTCGGTAACGGATATATTGTATTCTATTTGCCCCGGAAAGTCAAAGAATTTTTG
>JBJDYM010000237.1:0-1566 GCA_051867315.1 Faecousia sp. | reverse complement strand
GCTGCATAGCCTCGTCCAAATTCTGCTCATAGGGATCATAGGGCGCAAGCTGCTCGGAGAACAGCGCCACCAGCATCAGAAGAATCACAAGCCCCAGAAAAACACAGAGCCTCAGCTTGGTGTGGCTGCGTTTGACCTTTTGGGTGCGGATGGTAATATTTCTGTTCATTGCGGTGCACCTCCCAGACGGATTCTCGGGTCAAGAACATGATAGCTCAGATCCGTGATCAGATTCACCACCACGTAAATAATGGCCATCCACATGACGTAGGCCTGAATAATGGGATAATCCCGCATACTGATGGCGTCCACGGCCATTTTTCCCACGCCGTCCCACATGAAGATGGATTCCACGATGGCGGTGCCGCCCAGCAGACTGCCAATGGACAGCGTCAGCAGGGTGATAATCGTCACCAGGGAGGCTTTCAGGACGCTTTTGTACATGGTCACGGAGAATTTCACACCCCGGGCCTTTGCACCCACCACATAGTCCTTGCTGAGCTCGTCCAGCACCGTTGCGCGAATCTGCCGCAGGTATTTGGCGGACATGGCGATAGCCAGGGTCAGACTGGGCATTGCCACGCTTTGCAGACTGACACCCTTGGCAATGACCGGGAACCAGTTCAGCCGGATTGCAAAGAGGTACATCAGCAGCAGCGCCACAAAGAAGTTCGGCATACTGTTGCCCAGGAAGCTTGCTACCCGAATCAAATAATCCGTAAAGCGGTTCTGCTTTACCGCCGCCAGAATTCCCAACGGAATGGAAATCACAATGGTGAGCAATATGGAGGTCGCCGTCAAAAGCAGGGTGGCAGGCAGCTTAGAGATAAACGTGGAAAACACGTTCTTTCCGGAAATATAGCTGGTACCCATATCCCCCCGGAGCAGATTCCCAAGCCAGACAAAATACTGGGTCAGGAAGGGCTTATCCAGTCCCAGCTCCGCCTTGGCGGCATCCACCACCTCCTGAGAAACGGTGGAACCCGTGTTTTCCATTTTCTGTTCCACGGCGTCGCTGCCTGCAATCCGCATCATGGCGAAGGACAGGAAGGTGATAGCCAGCAGAATGGGGATCAGCTGCAGCAGGCGTTTGACAACATAGTTTCGCATCCGCTTTTTACCTCCTCACGGGTTTTTCTCTAAAGTTTGGGGGAGCCACCGGCAGCTCCGATAATAAAGGAACAGGCACACCGCCGTACACACCCATGTGATGGGGTAAACCGCCGCCACGCCCACCACACTGGGCTGGAAGTGCAGAATTCCTTTCAGAACGCAGGTGCGCACCAGACACATATTGACCACAATGATTCCCATGGCAGGCAGCGCTTTCCCAGCTCCCCGGATTGCCGAGGCATAGACCTCCAGAAAGACGTACACAAAATAAAACGGATAGGCCACCCAAGCGATCTGAATCCCCAGCTCCACCACAGAAGCATCCCTGGCAAACAGGCCAAAGGCGAACCGGGAGAAAACAAGAGTCAGTGCCGAGGTTCCGGCAGTCACCGCAACGCCCAGAAGCAGGGATGCATGGACACCCTGTTTTACCCGTTCGACCTGACAAGCGCC
>JBJDYM010000236.1:0-5085 GCA_051867315.1 Faecousia sp. | reverse complement strand
CCAGCATGGCCTCGGGCTTCTTTCCGGCCAAGTATTCCATCTGCACGGCGCTGACCGGAGCGGTCACCTGGAGCCGGGGGTGCCTGGCTTCCTCCAAAGCGCCCCAGGCGATGGCGATATTTTCCTCCGACAATCCCACGGACACGGCCACGGCGCTGTCCCGGACCGCGGAGCTGATGGACTTGATCAGAAGCCGGTCGATCTTGGGGCTGGTGATGGGGCTGACCTCGATGACGGAAACCCCCAGCTTGTCCAGGTGCTTGACCAGCTCGATCTTCTCCCGGAAGCTCAGGCTGAAGTGCTTGCCGGACTGGCGCATGGTCATGTCGGTGATGGTGATTTTTCTCATAACGGATTCTCCTTATTTTGGGATGAAAAAAGCCCCTGAGGCCAAACTGACCTCAGGGGCGCATTTACAAAATACGCGGTACCACCCTGATTTCCGCTCCCGGTGGGAGGGAATCTCTCTCGGGCTCCAACAAGCCCATAGCCGGTAACGAGGCCGGTCGTGTTCAGCTACTGACCTTTTAAAAGATGTTCGCCGAACCTGCTCGGGAGGCAGACTGCCTTCTGTCTTTCGCATTGGCTCGCACCGGCCGCCAACTCTCTGCAGCGCTCCAACAGACGCATAACTCCGTCATTGCATTTGTGAGTATGTACGTCAGATTGTACCACATTTTTTCAAAATGTCAACCCTTTTTTCACCACCGGCGCACAATTGCCTCCCACCGGCGGAGCATCCGCCGCCCCAGGCGAGGTGTCACGCCAACAAATTGTTATTAACGCCCCCTTGGCTCCCTCTGTGAGGGAGCTGGCAAAAATCTTTGATTTTTGACTGAGGGAGTGTCCGAAAGGCGGTGCATTCATCCGGGGACACCCCCTCCGCCAGCCCGTTCGGGCTGCCACCTCCCCCAGCGGGGGAGGCAAGGACTCATGCTTATTAACAGCCGATAGCCTTAACCCCAATTTATCCATCAAACCGTCCGATATCGGAAGGCTAGGTCTTTTTCTTTTCCCTTTGGGAAAGCTTCCCCTCGAACCGGTCTTTTTGGGTGTTGGTGGGGATGGCTGTCGGATACTGGCCGGAGAAACAGGCGTGACAATACTGGTTGGAGCCGATCATTTCCGCCAGGTCCTCCACGGCAAGATACCCCAGACTATCCGCGCCGATCATCTCCGCGATTTCCCCGATGCTGTGGTGGCAGGCAATCAGCTTGTCCCGGGAGTCGATGTCCGTGCCGTAGTAGCAGGGATTCAGGAAGGGGGGCGCGGAAATGCGCATGTGGATTTCTCTGGCCCCCGCCTCCCGCAGCAGGTTCACGATCTGGCCGCTGGTGGTGCCCCGGACGATGGAATCGTCGATCAGCACAATCCGCTTGCCCCTGACTTCCTCGCTGATGGGGCTGAGCTTGATGCGCACCTGATTCAGCCGCTGGCCCTGGCCCGGGGAGATGAAGGTCCGGCCGATGTATTTATTCTTGATAAAGCCGATGCCATAGGGAATCCCGGATTCCTCCGCATAGCCCAGGGCCGCGTCCAACCCGGAGTCCGGCACGCCCACCACCATATCCGCCTGAACCGGATGCCGCCTGGCCAGCAGCCTGCCGGCATTCTTTCTTGCCGCATGGACGCCGACGCCGTCGATCACCGAGTCCGGCCGAGCGAAGTAGATGTATTCAAAAATACAGGCGGTCTTCGGGAGCTTGCCGCAGTGGGTGGCGTCGGAGTGGACGCCGGTTTCGTCGAAGGTCAGAATCTCCCCAGGGAGAATGTCCCGGATCCATTTCGCCCCCACGGCGGAAAGCGCGCAGGTCTCCGAGGCGATGACATAGGTGCCCTCCGCCGTCACGCCGTAGCAAAGGGGCCGGAAGCCCCGGGGGTCCCGGGCGGCGATCATTTTGGCGGCGGACATGATGACCAGGGAGTAAGCCCCCTCCAGCGCGTCCATGGCCCGGCACACCGCTTCCTCGATGGAGGGGGTTTTCAGCCGCTGCTGGGTGATGATGTAGGCGATGATCTCCGTGTCGCTGGTGCCGTGGAAGATGGCGCCCCCCAGCTCCAGCTTGTTTCGCAGCTCAAAGGCGTTGCTCAAGTTGCCGTTGTGGGCCAGGGCCAGCTTGCCCTTCATGTGATTGACCACCACGGGCTGGCAATTGGCCTGGTTGGTGCCGCCGGTGGTGCCGTAGCGCACATGGCCCACCGCCATGGTGCCGTTGGGGAATTGCTCCAGCTGCTCTCTGGTGAACACCTCGTTCACCGTGCCCAGATCCCGGTGGGTGGTGAATACCCCGTCGTCATTGAGGACAATGCCGCAGCTCTCCTGCCCCCGATGCTGCAGGGCATACAGGGCATAGTACGCCATGCCCGCAAGATTTTCCGGCTGCCTGGCATAAGCGCCGAACACGCCGCATTCTTCGTGAAGTTCCGCCATGAAAATACTCCGTTTCCATCAAAATTTTTGCTTGCCGTTTTCCCTCAGCGATTCGGCAAATTGTTGTTTGTGGGGTTCTTACCCTCCCCTCTGGAGAGGGTGGCCGAGAAAAGCGAGGTCGGGTGGGGTGTCGTCGCATAAGTGGCACAATGTTCCGATTTCTGGGGCTCTGTTCCTCCGAACCGGCGACACCCCCTCAGCCTCGCTTTTCTCGGCAGCTCCCCCAGAGGGGGAGCCAAGGGTGCGTCAAACAACAATTTGCTGCGCAAAGTCCATTTGCGCATAAAAAAAGGGCCCCACATTGATACAGGAATTCCTGCCTCAACGTGAGCGCCCTTGCTCCCGGGGGAGAGTATAGCATAGAAGAAGAAAAAAGTCAATTGCGGATGGAAGCTCCATTCACTGCCGGGAAGGCGGCGGTGATCACCAGGGTATGCTCCTCCGGGCTTTCGGCGCGGATCTTCCCTTTGTGGGCGGTGACGATGCCGCTGGCGATGGCCAGACCCAGCCCATAGCCCCCGGTGGAGGAATTGCGGGAGCCATCCACCCGGTAAAACCGGTCGAACAGTCGCCCCAGCGTTTCCTTGCTCATGGGACCGTCGATGGTATTGCGGACGGAAAGCCGGATCCATTTTGCGTCTTTTTCCAGGCACAGGGCAATATCCGTGCCCTGGGGCGAATATTTCAGGGCATTATCCAGCAAAATGGAAGTGAGCTGGCGGATGTCCTTCTCGCTGCCCTCCAGGGAGAGCATCCCCTGGATGCGCAGCTCCAGATTTCTTCCCTGCTGGGTAGCCAGGGAGAGAAAGGACTGGGCGGTCTCCTCCACCACATCGGACACCGGGAACTCCACGAACTGCACCGTGGGCTTTTCCTCGTCCATCCGGGACAGGTAGATCAGATCCTTGGTCAGATCCGTCAGCCGCTGGGCCTGGCGGCGGATGTCCAGCAGCCACTCGTTCTCGCCGCATTCCAGCTCCAGAAGATCCGCGTCAGCGCTGATGATGGTCAGGGGTGTTTTGATTTCATGGCCCGCGTCGGTGATAAACTGGCGCTGCTTTTCATAGCTTTCCGCCAGGGGCTTCACAATCCGGCCGGACAGCACCAGCAGCAGGAGAAACACCCCCAGCAGCCCCGCCGCCGCCATGCCGAAGCTGGCAAGCAGGGTGGTTTGGAACCCCGCCAGGCTTCTGCCGCAGTCCAGGAAGATGATCCGGGTGGTATCGCCCTGCCGGGAAACCAGATAGCGGTAATCCCCCAGAAAGCCCTCGGTTCTATTGGAATCCAGCACGGCTGCCGCGTATTCCTGGGCGGTTTCCGAATCGATGGCCGCAATATTGGAAATGTCCGTGAACACCGGGCTGCCTGAGCCGTCCACCGTCACGGAAAAGAACCGGGATTCATAGGGCGTCTCCGGGGAAAAATCCGCTCTCCCGAAGGGGCGGTCCCCCCGCTGCCCCCGCTGGGGATCATGGCTGTTTTCCATACCTGGGTCCAGCTGCTTGGGAAAAACGCCCTGGTTCTCGGAGAGCAGGGACAGAATCCGGTCCGCATCCGTCACGGTTTTGCAGAAGGATACAATGTTCACCGTGCCCAGAATCACCAGCAGCACCAGCAGCAGCGACAGCATGGTGGCCCCGATGAACTTTTTCCGAAGGGTGTGGATCATTTGGTTACCTCCAGCCGGTAGCCCACGTTCCGGGAGGCCCGGATCTGGACATTGGCGTTCAGCGCCGCCAGCTTCTTGCGCAGATAGGAGATGTACACCCACACCACGTTCAGCTCCGCCTCGGTGTCGTAGCCCCAGATTTTTTCCAGGAAGCGCTCCGTGGAAATGGTCTGGCCGGGATTTCCAAGCAGCAGCTCCATCATCTGGTATTCCTTATTGGCCAGCCGGTAGCTGCCGCCGGGGCCGCTGAGTTCGAAGCTGGTCTGGTCCAAGGTCACATTGCCGAAGCTCAGCTTGCTGCTGACCTGATTCATCTGGGTGCGGGTGATGGCCCGCAGCCGGGCAAGCAGCTCCCGGGTGGAGAAGGGCTTGGTCAGATAGTCGTTGGCTCCGGCGTCCAGGCCCTCCACCTTGTCGTCGATCTCCGACTTGGCGGTGAGCATCAGCACCGGGATGGGATTGCCCTGGGAGCGCAGCTTTTTCAGCACGCTGAGCCCATCCAGCCGGGGCATCATAATGTCCAGGATCAGGGCATCGTAATTCCCGGTATCCAAGTATTCCAGCGCCTCTACCCCGTCAAACACCGCGTCCACCGCGTAATTGCTCCGCTCCAGCAGCGCCACCACCGCCCTGGAAAGAGACCGCTCGTCCTCTGCAAGCAGGATTCTCATTTTTCTTCTCCCCTTTTCTGTTTGTTTGAATGATAAAGGATGAGATTAAAATATACCATAAATCGTCACCCACGCCCCGCCGCAAATATGCAACCGGTTTGTTGAATGGGAACGCCGCAAGGGGAGGCTGATATCCTCCCCTGCAGTTGGGGGCGGTGCAAATCGCCAAACACCAATTTTGTCCATCCGCCCGTCACAACAGCAATCATCATATATCTGCCATCAAAATACCATAATTTCCTCAAAATGTCAGCCTCAAACTTCATTTTTGTTTCACATTTTCTTTTAGGTTCATTTAGGGTGGCCGGCTTATA
>JBJDYM010000235.1:0-1568 GCA_051867315.1 Faecousia sp. | reverse complement strand
CCATCACCATGCCCTATATGCTCCAGGTGACCGGCCCCGCCCTGGTGACGGATTTTGTAAAGAATTTCAATAACTTCAACGTCATCTATCTGCTGACCCAGGACGTTTACGTGACCACCAACCAGCTGATGGCCAATTCCCAGGCCAAGGAAGTGGACCTGCTGGTAACCTGGCTGTTCACCCTGACCCAGGACTACTACAACTACAAGATGGCCTCCGTCATCGGCATCATGGTCTTTGTGGTCTGCGCGGTCTTTACGCTGATCGGCTTCAACTTCATGATTCGCGGGGATAAGGAGGGGACCTATCAATGACACGTACCAATCAAAATCCCAAAAGTCCGCTTATCGGAAAACGGACGACCAAGATCTTCCTGCACAATGCCTTCATCGCCTTTTTGTGCTTTGTCTGGATCATTCCCATTGTCTGGCTGGTGTGCACCTCCTTCAGCGCCTATCCGGGAAAGAATACCTCTACCTTCTTCCCCAAGGAGTGGAGCGCCGTCCACTACGTCAAGCTGCTGACCCCCGACACCGTGAATCAGTTCCCCACCTGGTTTCTGAACACCTTCAAAATCGCCTGCTGGACCTGCGTGATTTCCACCATGTTTGTGCTGATGGTGGCCTACGCCATGTCCATGATGCGCTTCCCCGCCCGTAAGGGGCTGATGAACTTTGCGGTGCTGCTGAACCTGTTCCCCGGCATGCTGGCCATGATCGCGGTGTACTTCACCCTGAAGACCTTCGGCCTGACCAACAGCCATGTGGGCTTGATTCTGGTGTACTCCGCCTCCTCCGGTCTGGGGTATCTGATTGCCAAGGGCTTTTTCGATACGGTGCCCCGCTCGCTGTGTGAGGCAGCCCGGCTGGACGGCTGCAACGAGGCCATGATTTTCTGGAAAATCGTGATTCCCACCTCCCGGCCCATCATCGTCTACACCGTCATCAGCAGCTTCCTGGTGCCCTGGATGGATTTCGTGTACGCCAAGATGATCCTCAACGCCGGTATCTCCGCCAACTACACCGTTGCCGTGGGACTGTACAAGATGCTGGAAAAGAGCCTGGTGAACACCTACTTCACCCAGTTCTGCTGCGGCGGCGTGCTGGTGTCCATCCCCATTTCCGTGCTGTTCTTCATCATGCAGAAATTCTACGTGGAAGGCGTCACCAGCGGCGCGGTGAAGGGCTGATCGATTTTCCAAAACATATTTCCTGATGGAAAGGATACATAATCTATGGATCAATTTGTTGTCAATATTATCCACCGCCCGGAGATGGTGCCCGAGTATGCCGAAAAGGTCACCGGTCACGGCCAGGCGGAGGACATCGGCCGGAAGGCGCTGCTGACGGAAAGCCTGGATATTTTCAAGCTGCAGCAGGAATGCGCCCACAAAAACGGACTGAAAACCACCATCCAGATGACCTATGCCAGCCTGTTCAACGACGAGGCCGTCGCCCTGGCCAAGGAGCATCACGCCGTCTACGGGGACGAGATCGCCCTGAGCCTGCTGGGCCTGCCCTGCGAGCAGTTCCGGGAAAAATACAAGACCAAGGATTTCTGCATCTGGA
>JBJDYM010000234.1:0-1572 GCA_051867315.1 Faecousia sp. | reverse complement strand
ACCAGAGAGACGACCGCCTGGCTTCCATGACCGACGAGGCCGTGGACCGCTACTACACCTGCATCCTCTGCCAGTCCTTCGCCCCCGCCCACTGCTGCGTGGTCACCCCCGAGCGTCTGGGCCTGTGCGGCGCCGTCAGCTGGCTGGATGCCAAGGCCACCAATGAGCTGAACCCCAACGGCCCCTGCCAGCCCATCTTCAAGGAAGGCTGCACCGACGAGCGGCTGGGCCGGTATGATTCCGTCAACGCCGCCATCGCCGAGGCCACCCACGGCGCGGTGGAAAATGTGACGCTGTACTCCCTGCTGGAGGACCCCATGACCTCCTGCGGCTGCTTCGAGTGCATCTGCGGCATCGAGCCCATGTCCATGGGCGTGATCGTGGTCAACCGGGAATTCAAGGGCATGACCCCCGTGGGCATGACCTTCGGTGAGCTGGCCTCCTGCACCGGCGGCGGCGTCCAGACTCCCGGCTATATGGGCCATGGCCGTCACTTCATTTCCTCCAAGAAGTTCGTGGCTGCCGAGGGCGGCATCCAGAGAATCGTTTGGATGCCCAAGGAGCTGAAGGACGATGTAGCCGAGCGGCTGAACAAGACCGCCATGGAGCTCTACGGCATTGAGAACTTCTCCGACATGATCGCCGACGAGACCATCACCACCGACGGCGAGGAGCTGCTGAACTGGCTGACCGAGAAGGGCCACCCTGTTCTGGGCCTGGAGCCTCTGATGTAAAAACCGCAAATCCATAAAACCCGTGCGGCGGGGAATCTCCCCGCCGCACGATTGTCTGAAAGTTTCCGCCAAAGGGAAGGGCAATTCCTTTTGACGGGATAAGGGGAAACGCCAAGATTGTCAAAACCACATCCCATCATTACCATACAGAAAGGACGTTTCCATTATGAAAGTAACCTTCCAAATCGAGGGCGGGAGCCCTGTTATCGTAGAATGCAACGCCGGAGATAATTTGTTGGAGCTGGCCCGTCGGGCGAATGTGGCCATTGACGCCCCCTGCGGGGGGAACGGCTCCTGCGGCAAATGCAGGGTGCAGCTGCTGGAGGGCAAGCTGGACTCCCCCATCAGCCGCCATATCTCGGGCGAAGAATATGAATCCGGCTGGCGGCTCTCCTGCTGCTCCAAGGTGCTCTCGGACGTCACCGTGCTGGTGCCGGACATTGCCAGCGCCTACCAGTCCCGGATGAAAACCGCGGACCTAAGTAGCCCCAAGGAAATCGAGATTTTCGAGAACTGCCAGGCCCAGCTGCGGGAAAGCGGCATCCATTTTGAAAACAACTACCGCAGCCTGGTGCTCACCCTGGCCCAGCCCACCCTGGACGACACCATGCCGGATAACGAGCGCCTGACCTGGGCCATTGAAGAGGCCCTGGGCATCGAGGATATCAAAATTCCCTTCCCCGTCATGGTCAAGCTGGCAAGCACCCTCCGGGAAAAGCACTGGAGGGTCTGCGTCAAGGGCGAATTGAAGAATGGCTGCTTTACCTGCATGGAGCTATGCGATCCGGAGGACACCGCCATTGTGGGCTGCGCCATCGACATCGGCACCACCACCGTC
>JBJDYM010000233.1:0-18071 GCA_051867315.1 Faecousia sp. | reverse complement strand
AACGCGTAATTCTACGTTTTTCCCTCTTGACTACGGTCACTTCATAACAGGGAATAAATTTTCCATATTCGTTCCTTCTTTGCATTTGTGATTATCCTATCAGAAAAGCGGGAAAGTGTCCAATAAACGATTTGTAAATCCATAATGGATTGACCCAGGACTGCGTTTGCAATCCTGGGCCTCAGCTTATTTGCTACAAACTTCAATTGCCTGATCCGTGCCTACACCTTTGCCAATATATTTCTCGATAAATGCCTGGGTCGCGGCCCTGGCTTCGTCGCAATGGAATCCGCCGAAGGCGTGGAATCCGCCGTTGACCTTGATGAATTCCACTTCCTTGCCCAGTTCCCGCAGCTTTTCATACAGCAGCACAGACTGGTTAAAGGGCACAATGTGATCCTTTGACCCGTGGAGAATCAGAATAGGCGGCGTCGGTTTTTCCCGGGAAAGATAAGTAATGGGGTTGGCTGCGGCTGCCAGATCCGGGTGCTCCGCCGCCACACCGCCAAGGAACAACGCCTCGTTGCAGTCCGGCGCGCCATGATCCGCGACGCTGGGAAATGCAGTCATTTTGAGAAGATCCACCGGCCCGTACCAGTCAACGATGCAGTTTGCCTTTGCAGAATATTCGCCGTAATCCGGGGTGTCGGGACCTGTATCGCCGGTAATGCCCACCATCAGAGCCGTATGTGCGCCACTGGAGTCGCCCCAAAGCGCAATTTTCTGGGTATTCAGCCGGAATTCGTTGGCATGCTTGCGCAGAAAGCGAATGGCTGTTTTGACATCCTGCATCTGTGCGGGGAATTTTGCCACATCGCTGGGCCGGTATTCCACAAAAGCCACCGCATAACCTTTCTCGCAGAAGCGGACCAAGGTACCCAACTTCTGAAACACCTGCTGCTGACGCCAACCGGAGCCTTGAATAAATACGATCAGCGGATACTTCTTTTGCGGCAGATATGGCCCGCTTCGACAGGCACCAGCAGGTGTACGTGCAGATCCACACCATCCCGCTGGGCATAGACAATGTCAGGGCGCATATCAATCCGGCAGTGCTCCGTATCGTGCCAGTCCACCGCGATTGCGCCCTCAGGCAGAGTTGGGTCCTCAGGAAACTGAACCAGCGGTCCGGAATAAATGGGATTATGATTGTTTTCCATTTTCATAACACTTTATCCTACCTTTATTCTACCGTCAGCTGGCCCAGCTCCAGCATTCCCTGGCCGGCGTAGCGTAGGCGCAGCGGATGCTTACCGGGTACTGCACGGAAAGTCATGGATACGGCAGTCCAATAGTCCGAATCCTGCACCGATACCTGGCAACTTCCGGCGGAGACACTGTCATCGTCGGACAGGAAAAGGGTCAGAATTCCGGCAGCTTCTCCTTTCACTCGGAGGGTCAGCGTGGTTTCGGAACCGTCGAAGGCCAGGTAGCGGTAGCCCACCAGACTATCGTCGGTAATGTTGGAAACGTAGCTTTCCAGTATGCCTTCCACTTCCTCGGCAACCACATAGGGGCCGTCTACGCTTCTGGGGCCGAACTTGATGAAACAACCGCCCTTTCCTTTATACTGGTTGCAGGCACACCAGGCGGGAATGGTTCCTCTTGCCGGAATACAGCCGCCGCTGAGGCCAAAGGAGGTGCACTCCACCTGCTCAATGGAGCCATCTTCCCGGATGGTGATCGGCTCCATGCAGCCCTGCCGGCTGAACTGGGTACCGTTGGTATGACGGTGATAGTTGATATACCACTGACCCTGAGCCTCAAACATACCGCCGTGGACATTGGCGATCTGGTTCCTTGCCTCAGCTGCGGTACGGCCATGGTAACCAACATCGCAGTTGGAGATTACGACACCGCCAAAATGGAAATCCCGGTTGGGATATTGGCTGGTGGCATAGCAAAGTTCGTGCATAGCCCGGGAGCAATAGACGAAATAATACCGGTCACCGATTTTCCGAATGGAAGATGCTTCAAAGAAGGGATGGGCCTCATATTCTGTTCCTACAGCATGGTTAAAATCTGGCATGATATTCACAGGCTCACCCTTGCAGGTCATCATATCCGGCTCCAGCTCTACGCAGTAAGCACCCAGTGTTTCAGGAATAGGCTGTCCCCGCATCGGGAAATGGGGCGCAAAGCCGAAATAAAGCCATACCCGGCCATCGGTATCCACCAGCACCGCTGGATCAAATGCCAGCGGGGTATCCAGGATCCTTCCGTCCGCAAACCGGACAACACCCAGGTATTCGTACTTTCCCGCTGGGGTATCACAGACAGCTACGGCGATTTCCAACTGGCTCCACTTCTGCACAGTCAGAAAATAGTACAGATAGTACCGTCCGTCAGGGCCCTTGGCCACATCCGGTGCGTTCATCTTCCTGGAGCCGTCGGGGTTCTTGGGGTCCTGGTCCTTGCGGTAGATAGTCCCCTCCAGGCGCCAATTAGACAGGTCCTCCACCGGGGCGGACCAGCAAACATAGTCGCCCAGACAGTAGTCGTTACCATTGCGCTCATCGTGGGAGCCGTAAAGATAGACCCGCCCGTCAAATACATGGGGCTCGCCGTCCGGAACAAATTCTACAGGGGGAAGATAGGGGTTGTAAGTTACGGATTTCATATCTATTACCATCCTTTTTGTAAAACCGCGCGGAAAAGCTTTTCCGCGCGGTTGAGATTTTCAATCTTAAGCAGCGACAATGCCCAGTTCCTTTTTCTTGGCGTTTGCCTGGGCGATCCGGGCTTTCCGAGCGCGCATATCGCGGAAAACACTTTCGTTGGCGCGGAATACCAGGAATACCAGGAACAGCAGGAGCGTGCAGACTCTCTGCTCAGTCTGAGAGAATTTCATAATGCTGAGTCCCTGCTTGAAAATCATGATCGTCATGGTGGCAATCAGGATGCCCACAGCCTCATTAGACCAGCGGGACAGATATTTGCCAAGATACATGGGGAAGCAGTTGGTCATAACTGTGGAGCTGCTGGACATGCCCATCTCTGCGTTCATGACGCCGGTATATGCTGCATCAAAGATACCGGCAATGGCAACCGCGCCACCAGCCAGGGTATAGCAACCAACAGCGTGCCGGAAAATATTGATGCCGCTGTTGTGAGCGATCTTCTGGGAGCCGCCGATGGCCCGCATATGGTAGCCAAAGCAGGTATACTTGGTCAGCACCAGGAAAACAGCCAACACAATGGCAAGGACTACGATGTACAAAGAGATGTTGGACAGGTCTCTGACCCGGTCCCAGCTAATCAGCTGCAGGCCCTGAGAATTGGAGCCAATGAACGCCACGCATTCATAAATCAGTGCTATACCGATGCCAAGTACCATAGCAGGGGTCCGGAGCCATATAAAGAGCAGACCCACGACACCGCCAAGAACGAGGCCGAAGATCAGTGCGAATAAGATAACGCCCACAGGGCCCAAGCCCAAGCTGATCGCTAAATTTCCGCCTAAAATGGTAGCGGCCACACGCTGGGCACCCAAAGACAAGTCAAAGCGGCCATTGGTCAGGTTCAGAGACAAAGCCAGCGCGGTACAGGCTGCAATTCCGGTGGCACGCACAAAGTTCTGCACGTCCAGCTTGGAGTTGAATACAGACTGTCCCTTTGTGAGCCGACATGCGACCTCCATAAGCAGCCACATCACGACCGGGAAAGCCACAAGAATCAGCGCGTTTTTCAATTTACCATTCATGGTTCCGTGCATTTCAGATACCACCTTCATTTAGGGTTTTCTCTTCCTGCCCCGGCGAACCGGGGCAGGAGAAAGATACAATGTTTGCTTGGATTACTTCAGGCCGCGAGCGGTCAGGACCGCGTCAGCGGTGGTCGCATCCAACTGCGCCTGAATGCTTTCGGGAGTCACATCGGGGTTGTAGATGTAGAGCATCTGCTGAATGTCCTCAACACTCAGCTCCAAAGTATTGATATCCTTGTTCAGATTGTTGGCCATTGCCAGATAAGTATCGGCGTCGGGGGCGATCCACAGGGGAGAATCGTAGAGAATGCCGGCTTCCGTACCGTCAACAACAGCACGGACAGCATCCGCATGACCGGAAATGCCATTGTACAGGATGGCGAACATGGTGCCGACCAGCACATTGCCCGGGTTGATGATCACGGAGTTCAGGCTGGGAGAACCCTGGGAATCGATGGTGGTGAAGGCAGCGGTGGTGGTGTCACTGATGGAGTCGAAGTAGCCAACCTTGATATCGATGCCATAGCTGCGCTCGACTTCGTCAATGGCCACAGAGAACTTAGCGGTAGCCACATTGCAGCCCAGAACGATATCATAGTCGCCAGTCTGGATCTCGCTGGACAGACCGGAAACATAGGTGTCGGAGTTAGGGTAGCCAGGGTAAAGCAGGATCTTCATATCCGTGCCGGTATCAACTTCCACCAGGCTGCGGGAACTGGCCAGGTCTTCCAAAGATTCGGAGAAGGTCAGATTGTACTTGTCACGCAGGGTTTCCAGCATGGCGTAGGTGGTCTGATAATGCTGCTCATTGCCCAGGCCGGCGCCGGCAGAGATGATGATGACGTTGTGGGGCTGACCGTCAGCGGTGAACTGCTCGACCATATCCCGGTAAGCATCGGCAACGGCAGGTACAGAGCCGGCTACATAGCCCAAGCAGTAAGGCATGCTGGACTCTTCCACCGGGATGGAAGTGTTGGTAACAATGTACATTCCCAGAGAATTTGCCTTGGCGTTCGCCTGCTCGATGGAGGTATTGGAGAAGTTCATGATTGCTTCGCAGCCGGCGGCATAAGCGTTCTCCATGAAGGTCATCAGGGCGTCGGCATCTTCAACAGCTTCGGAGAACATGAACTCTACGTTAAAGGCATCAGCGATCATGTTCAGATAAGCCTGCTGGCTGATAGAGGTCGTGTTGATCTGGGTGAAGGCGACAGCGATCTTGTGGTGCTCCATGGTGACATCGGTATTGCTGTCCTCAGGAGTGCTTTCGCCGCCGTTTTGAGCAGCGGGAGCGGTGGGACTTGGGCTGTCATTGCCGGTGGAAGCACAGGCTGCCATGGACAGGACAAGGGTCAGTACCAGAAGCAAACTAATAATCTTTTTCATAACTGTTCTTTTCCTCCAAATAATTTTTGTTTATCCTTCACGGGCCGGAAGTAATGCGCTTCGCTTGCTGCCCGCAAGAACCAGAAGTAAGAAGATGACACCGCGAACGGCCTGCACCAGGGTGGAGCTGACGCCGACCATCAGCAGGCCGTTATTCAGCGCCGTCACTGTCAAAGCGCCAATGGCACCGGCATAAGCCCGGGACTTACTGCCGCCAGAGATGGGCATACCGCCCAGAACAATGGCCAGCATAACGTCCATGTTCATGGTACTGCAGGTGCTGACGGTGATGGTGCCGGTACGAATGATGGTCAGGAACGCACCCAAACCGGAACCGATGCCGGCCACCAGAAAGGAGATCAACAGGTACTTGTTCCAATAGATGCCGGTCAAGTGGGAGCAGGTTTGGTTGGAACCGACCGCTTTCAGGGAACGTCCCCAGGAGGTAAACTCGAAAGCGATGACGCAGAACAGGAAGAAGACCACGAAGATGATCTCCGGCACCCTCAGGCTCTGCAGACCGCTGGTGACACTATAAGGAATCGCAATGACACCGCCGTCCAGAACTTCTTCCTGAAGGGCCGTCAGCAGGATCATCATAACAATGGTGACGTGGATAACAGAGACCCGCAGCATGGTGGACAGCAGAGCGCATACGCCCATAACCACAACGCCAATCAGGATCGTCGTGAAAAGCATTGCAGCGACGGACCCTGTGTTGGAGAAAACCAGAGCGCCAACGGCGGCGGTCAAAGCGGTGCAGGAGCCCATAGCAATGTTGACGTTACCGGTAGCAAATATGTAGCTGGCACCGGTGGCGACCACTGCGGTGGTAAGGGCCTGGGTGACGATGACCTTGATATTGGTGGAGGTTACGAACCTTCCACGGGTTGCTGCTGCGAAAATCAGAACGATCAGGAACAACCAGATGATAGGCAATACCGTAAAAAGCCAACGGTTTTCCTTCAGCCTCATTAACTTGTCTTTCATAACAGCACCCCCCTTAAATCATGTAGTTGATCAGTTGACCTTCAGAAGGATGGTCAGCCCGATGTGCCTCATGGGCGATTTCGCCATTTTTCATAATGAGGATGCGGTCACTCATGCCAATCAGTTCCGGAAGCTCCTCACTGATGAGGATAATGGACTTGCCGGCTTTCTTCATGTCGTAGATCAGCTTGTAGATAGCTGCCTTCACGCCGACGTCTACGCCGCGGGTGGGGCAGTCCAGAATCAGGACGTCTGCATCGCAGGCCAGCCACTTGCCCATAGCCACCTTCTGCTTGTTGCCGCCGGACAAGGTGTCGATCGCATGATAACGGGACGCACACTTAATGGATAGGTCCTCGATCTGCTTGTCTGTGTATTTCCTGACTTTCTTACCGGAGATAAAGGGCAGGAACCGAACCCAGCGATTGGCCCGAAAGCCGGTGCTGGCAATGTTGTCCAGGATTGGGGCAGCCAGCCACAGGGATTCGGTATCCCGGTCTTTGGAAAGGTAGCCCATCCGGTTGTTGATAGCTGTGCGGGTATCCTTGACGAGAATGTCTTGGGCGCACTTCTTGCCGCCTTTTTCGGTCTCTCCCCGGATGTAAACATGGCCGTCGACAACTTTTTCCGCACCGAACAGCGCCCGACCGACCCGGTGCATACCGCATTCGCTCAAGCCGCCGATGCCAAGGATCTCTCCCTTATGAAGCTCCAGAGACAGGCACAGGATATCCTCCATGGTGGTGATACAGTCAGCCTTCAGCACCACTTCGTCGCTGTAGCCGTCCATATCCACACGGTAGTAGTTGCCCTTCAGTTCCCGGCCCACCATCATCTGCTTGATGCGGTCGCCGTCAAACTCGTTGTGCTCCAAATTGCCGATGATATTGCCGTCACGAAGGACCGTCAGCGTATCGCACTGTTCCATCAACTCATCCAGGTCATGGGAGATGAAAAGTACTGAGCTGCCCTGAGCAGAAAGCTTTTTCATCAGGTCATAAATCAGCGAACGGCCCCGCTGGGACAGTGCTGTAGTGGTCTCGTCCACGATGAACAGCTGCGGCTTCCAGTACATAGCCTTGGCAACCTCGATCAACTTCCGGCTTTGCATATCCAGCTTGTACGTCGGCATCTCACCGCGGATCTCTGTAATGCCAAGCCCTTTCAGCAGCTCATTGGCAGCGGCATTCATCTTTGCCTTACTGATAAAAGGGCCCTTGGAAAACAGCTTTTCGTGGCCGAGGAACAGGTTTTCCGCTACGGAGATGTTGGCCACCGTACCGGCCTCCTGAACGATCATGGCAATGCCAGCCTGCTCTGCCTGGAGCATGGTAGCAGGCGCCCAGGGCTTTCCCTGGTATACCATGGACCCGCTTGTTGCCGGCTGCATACCGGCGATGATTGAGGATACCGTAGACTTTCCGCTGCCGTTCTCGCCGATCAAACCACGGATTTCTCCGCGCCGCACCTCAAACGAGATGTGATTCAGCGCCACGGTGACGCCGAAATTCTTGTACATATCCTGCACTTGCAGCAGCACATTTTCCGGCACCGCAATGCCCCCTTTCGATAATGGGAAAATTGACCAAGGAAGGCGTGATTCATAGCCTTCTTGATGTACATATTATACAAAAATCGGCGATTATTGTCTATAAATACCTCGCTCAATTCTTTCGGAAATCAGACTTCTTTTTCTCGACTATTTTGCGAAAACCGTAAAATCTCTGAAAAATTATCGAAAAACAGACTTTTTATATTTTATAAAACCCGCGCCGGAAGGCGCGGGTTTTGCTTGTGCATTTTGTACAATTACTTTGCGGATTTCTCGCCCGAAAGCGGCGCTACTTCGCCCGTTCCAGCCAAGCGGTCCACTGCCGCTGCTTCTCTGCCAGGATAACCTCCAAATGTGCGTTTTTCAACTCCGCTTTCATAATCTCCAGTCCGGTTTCCGGATCCAACATACCGGAACACAGCGCATTATAGTACTCGTCCATAACCGCGTTGCACTGATAAAGCTCTCCGGAAAGCCCGCTTCCCTCAAAGACGAAGCCGGCTGTTGCGGATGCCGGTGCTTCCGGCTCTGTTTCTACGGAAAATGGCTGTGGGATCGTGTTCCGTAAGGGCCAATTCCAGCTATGATAGATGTCTGTGCCTTCAATGGGAACTGCGGCCCCCGCCTCTGTCAGTGTGTAGTCCGTCCCTTCCTCGCCATATACACACATGGTCAGCAGTTGGGGATCGGTGTAAAGCAGCTCCAGCAGCTGCATACATAGATCCACGTTCTGCGCATAGGCGTAGATACAGAAGAAGCCGTCCTCAGCGCTGCTGTTGGTTTGGGGAGAACCCAAAGGCACCCAATAAACTGTCTCCCCTAACGCATAGCTCAGCTCCTGAGTGGTGTACCGGCTGATCCGGGCAAAGGATCCGAAAGCCAGGCCGCTATCCAACCATTCCGTCCGGCTATGGGTATCGAACGGAGCATTCTTCAGAATCAATCCTTCCTGGTACCATTGGTGCATTGTGCCGCAGATCTCCGCAAATCCCTCCAGAGATTCGATCCCAGTGACCGTTCCGTCCGGCGCTAATACGCCGATATCGTTGCTCAGGGGTGCATAGTCCACAAAGGTCTCCATATTTCCGCAGTCCGGAACCACGGGAACAATATTCGGATACGCTTCCTGTACCTGCAGCAGCGCCTGGTGCAGATCCTCCAGACTGTGGATAGCTTCAGGATCAATGCCCAGTTCCAGGCAAATATCCTGGCGCATCAAAAATCCCCAGCAGTAGTTCTGGCTGTTTCCAAGGGGAATCCCATAGCAGTATTCCCCTACGGCCGCCTCTGCCCATCGGGATTCATCCGGCACCGCCTGCGAAAAGGCTGGATAGCCGCGCAGAAAACGATCCAGCCGGTAGACATAGTCGCCATCCAGCAGCTCATTCAGCGTTTCCCGGTTTTTGCACACGACAATATCCGCCAGGTTGTTTTCCATCAGCAAATTATCAATGCGTTCTTCATAGTCCGCGCTGTCCAGTACGCAAAGCGTCACCTTGCAGCCCAGCCGCTCCATAGTCACGCGGCTGATGGCCTCCGACACTCTGGCTGCTGCCAGTTTGGAGCAGGTTCCGATCGTCAGGATGCTGACGGTTGGTGCCCCATCTTTCGGAGCGGCTCCCTTGCTGGGGACGTTGTTTTGGCAGGCTGCCAGCGATCCAGCCAGCAGGATCACTAAGCCGCAGATTATCCAGTTGTGCATTCGCCGGTTTTTCATGATTTGCTCCTCAGCTGTGCTCCTTTTCCGTGGCTGTGGCTGTATTTCGTGTCTCCATGGGACTTTGACCGATGACCTTTTTGTAAGCATATGAAAAATGAGAGAAATTGTCGTATCCCACCTTGGCGGCAATGATGCTGACAGGCAGGCGGGTAACCTGCAGCATTTTTTTGGCCTCATTCATCTTGTATGCAATGATAAATTCTTTCAGCGTCTTCCCGGTTTGCTTTTTGAACAACCGGTTCAGATAGTCAGGATTCAAATAAACATAGTCCGCCAAATCACTGCGGTGAATCTCCTTATCCAGGTGGTCATCCACATAGTGTATGATGGTTTCGACAATTTTGTCTATGCGCTCCTGCTCCTTTCGGGAGAAGCGCTGCTGCGCCAGCTTCGCCAGCTCGACCAGATCCTGCATCGACTTGGTTGCATTCCGGTAAATATCATAGCTCCGGGTATCCACCAACACCTTGCGCCAGTATTCATCCGCGTTGCCGGTAATGCGGTGAATCACGGTCAGGAACTCTTCGTTCAGGGCTGCCACGGCGTTTTCTTCCGTCATACCCACCTCGCAAAGCTGCCAGACGCGCTTTTGAATGTACTGCTCCAGCTTTTCCTGGGACGGATCATAGAGGGCTTCCTGCCATGTTTTCACGCTGTCCGCCTCCATTTCCCGGCGGACAATGACCGGGCTTCCTTTCTCCGTTTGGACCCCGGTACGCATCTCCACGTTCCGCGCCTGACCCTGCTGGAGCGTCTTCCACGCCTGCTGCAGATCCGCCAAATGAGTAGGGCCTGTGGGGTACAGGGACAAGGTACATTTTAGCTGCTGGCGGCAGACATTATAAAGAAAGCTGAGCTGATGGGTGATTCGATCCTGAACAACGGCGGCCTGTGGATTCCACAAAAGCAAAGCAAACCGGTCGTCGCCCATCATGGTCACAATAAACTGCTGCTCATTGGGGGAGAACACTTCCCCCACCGCACTGTCCATCATCATGCTCAGCGGCTCATCGGACCATTTCTCATAGGAGAACCAGCGCTGGATCTGCATATATACGAGGTAGACCTTTTTATCCTCTGCCGGAAGCGCACCTGTGCGGATATAGGGTTCCAGTTCCGAAATATCCGCCCCCGTTAAGTACCGCTGGATCGCGCCGGCCGCTTCCTGCTTGCTTTTCCAATTGGTGATCCGACCGTATTGCTGCAGGTATACCTGGTGCTTCTCCTGCTGCAGTATTTCCGTAGCCCGCTCAACTGCCCGCCGGATCTCAGAATAGGGTGCCGGCTGTACCACATAGTCAAAAACGCCCAAAGCAACGGACTTTTGTGCATAGGAAAATTCAGCATGGGCGGTCAGAAAAATACATTTTGTGATCATTCCTTGATCCCGCATCCACTTTACCAGGCTCAGACCGTCTTCTACAGGCATCTCTATATCGCAGAGCATGACATCCACAATATGCTCCGCCAAAACCCGACGGGCTTCTGCAGCGCTGCAAACGCCGATGACTTGGGTTATACCGATACTGGACCAGTCCTGCCGGAGCAAACCCTCTACTACGGCTTTTGAATCATCCACAATCAGCAGTCTCATGGGCGGCATCCTCTTTCTTTTTATTTGTTTCCATGGGCAAGTACATCTCCACCACTGCGCCGTCCCGGTTGAAAAACGCGATGGAGAAATTCTCCCCATACAGGATCCGGAACCGGCGGATCACATTCTGGAGTCCCACATGGGACCCGCTGGACTGGGCCCATTTGCCGGTATTCAGCAGTTCCAGCTGCTCCTCTGCAAAGCCACAGCCGTTATCCTGCACGGTCAGGCAAAGAACACCGCCGTCTTCCGTATGCATCCGCTTCGCCCGGATCTTGATCTCCAGATCGCTGCTGGGAGTCAGATTGACACGGATGCTGTTCTCCACAAGGGTCAGCAGGCTGATGGGAGGGATCTGGATATCAAACAGCGCCGATTCGATGTCCAGGACCAGCGCGGGCATCTGATCGGTCATGACCGCATAGAGCTTCACATAGTTGCCGCACAAGCTCAGCTCCTCTCGCATCGGAACCGTGTCATTGTGCAGCTGGAAGGCATAACGCAGGTGCTTGGACACCAGCAGAATACAGGTTTCGATATCTGCATACTGCCGCTGCTCTGCAAGGGAATAAAGCGTTTTCAGGCAGTTCAGATAAAAATGGGGGCGAATCTGAGCCTGTAGAAACGCCAGCTCAGTCTGCTGTGTTTCGATTTTCTGCTCATAGTGCCGGATTTTCAGGTGGCGGATCTGTTGCACCATCTGATTAAAGATATGGTTGACCTGCCGGAATTCCTTGCACTTGATATTTTCGTCGCTCACAGCTTCACTGCCGTCGCCATCCCGGATGCGCTCCATTGTGTCCACCAAGGCGTCCAGCGGCTGGAACACATCCCGGCTTAACCGCAGATAGAACAGGGGCAGCATCGCCAGCACGACAATGGCGATAATAATGAGCAGGATAAACGGCACGCCCATAATGCCAATAACACCGCTATACGGGAAAGCATAGGCCAGCCGGATGCCGCATAGGTCTTCACTCAGTACGCCATATTGTTTGCTCAGACGTCCGCCGGTCAAAACGCTTTCCGATATACCATTGGGCACGGCGGTCAAAGGAGTATCGCCGCTGAGAAACACCAACGCCGAATTTTCCTTAATTTGCCCGTTCATGGAATCAATTGCGGCAGATAGGTCCAGCAGGCCGGCGCAGTACATGCCTTGAAACCGTACCATTCGGCACAAAAACCACCGATCCGCAATGAGGACCGTGAACCAGTCCCGATCCTGGGCATTGCCCTCCAGAAAAAAACGCACACACCGCTTCTCTACAGCGCTGCGCAGATAAGTCTGCTCCGCCATAGTCAAATAACTCAGCCCCTGATCCCGTGCCGCATAAAATTCGTTGCTCTCGCTGTACACCACCAGAAACGACAGATCAGGCAGGGTGGTGAACAAATTATCGCTGCCCTCCAGCACCGAATAGGCGCTGGAATAAAGCTGTGTATTCTGCTGCACATCCGCCATGGATCGGAACACGCGATTCTGCAGGGCAAGATCGAACAGATATTCCTCGATATCGTCCGCCTCCTGCTGAAAAGGGCCGGTCAGCAAATGCAGACTGGTGCTTTCGCTGGTCATCAATTGATAACGGGTCCTGTTTATCTGGAGGAAGGTGAAGCTGCTGAGCAGCAACACCAAGGGCAGCAGCAAGGCGAAACACCAGACCAGGACGCGGTATTTCAGCGAGAAGCTATTCTTTTCCAATACCGTTCCCTCCCGTTGCAGTCATAAGGATGAAAAATCCCAACTGGCGTATAGCTTTTCCAATAATGTGAGTAAGGTTTTTTGTTCTTCCTGCGTCAGCGCCGCAAAGCTCCGGGGTAAGGGAGGCTTTCCTTGGATCCAGAATTGTTCCACATCGGCCCGTCCGGCATCCGTAATGGACAAAGAAATCTTCCGCTTATCCGCCTTGTCTTTTTCCCTGTAAAGCAGGCCTTTCCGCTCCAGCTTGGCGGCGACCTCACTCATGGAGCCGGGCTGAATTGCCAGTCTTTCCTGAAGCATTTTCTGGGTCATGGGGCCGTGGAGGTGCAGGAGCTTCAGAATCCGGCCTTGGGTCAGCTGTGTTCCGTCGTTGCTGCTCAGCTTCTGTCCGCACCGGATCAGGAGCACGGCCAGACGTTCCCGGAAGCTGAGCATCCCGTTTTCGCTGCGCCATTCTATTGCCATGCCCCCCTTTCTGCTTGGTAAATTTCACGTTCCCAGAGAAAATTTCCTCGCAATATTCGTTAATAAGTACCAGTATAGCTGTTAAAATATACTTTGTCAAGGTGCCTTGACAAAATGCGCAGCCCATGCTATCATTAAGGCGCCTAAATAAAAAACGGCTTTGGTTGGAGGTGTTTTGATGGCAAAAGAGAATAAAATGGGCGTTATGCCCATCCCAAAACTTGTGATCACCATGGCGCTGCCTCTGATGCTGTCGCTGCTGGTGCAGTCCCTTTACAACATTGTGGACGGTATTTTCGTGGCGAAGATCAGCGAGGAAGCCTTCGCGGCGACCTCTTTGGCTTATCCTGTTCAGCTGCTGATGGTTGCCGTTTCTGTGGGTACCGGCGTCGGTGTCAATGCAGTGGTGTCCCGGATGGTGGGCGCGAAACGGTATGAGGACGCGAACCGGGCTGCAACGAGTGGTTTGATCCTGTCCCTGGTCGGAACCGTGGTGTTTATGATCTTCGGCGGCTTCTTCCTGAAGTTTTACATCAATCTGTGCAGCGGCAGTGAAAGCTCCCTTGCCATGTGTGAAAGCTATCTGCGGATTTGTACCATTTTCTGCCTGGGCGTGTTTCTGGAAACCCTGGGACAGCGGCTGCTGCAGGCGGTTGGCAATACCTTCCTGAGCATGATCTCCTTGATTGCCGGCGCGCTGACCAACATCATTCTGGACCCGGTGCTGATCTTCGGCTTCCATATGGGCATTCAGGGCGCGGCTATTGCCACGGTCATCGGCCAATGGGTCGGTGCCGCTGTGGCTCTGGGTCTGAACGCTGCTACCAACCATGAGGTGAAGTTCGCTTTCAAGGGGTTCCGGATGCGCAAGGAGATCGTGTGGCCCATCTATAAGGTCGGTCTGCCCACGATTCTGACCCAGGCCATGGGTGCCATCATGCTGTTTTCTATGAACGCCATTCTGGGCGCCCTGCTGCCCGGCGCCGCGGCGGATGGAACGGCCAATTCCGCTCCCGCGATTGCCTTTTTCGGCGGTTACTACAAACTGCAGAATTTTCTGTTCATGCCCATTATGGGGCTGGGCCAGGCGGCTATCCCCATTGTCGGCTTCAACTACGGCGCAAAGAAAGGCGATCGGATCAAGCAGGTGCTGCGGACAGCAGTGCCGGTTGCCATTGGCATCGCCATTGTGGGCACAATCCTGTTTGAGGCCATTCCCGGCCCACTGCTGAGCATCTTCTCTGCTTCTGCGGCGGCTCTGGAGATCGGTGTTTTCGGCCTGCGGATCATCGCCGTTACCTTCCTTTTCGGTTCCATCACCACGGTTCTGGGCTACACTTGCTCCGGCCTGGGCAACGGACTGGTGAATATGATTGGGACCGGCCTGCGGCAGTTCATTCCTCTGGTGCCTTTGGCTTTCCTGTTCGGCAAGCTGGGCAATGTCAGCACGGTCTGGTATGCCATGTGGGTTTCTGAGGTCCTGGCGGCTGTGTATGCCAGCCTGTGCACCCGCAGCGAAATCCGCAAAAAGGTACAGCCGCTGTGCGCGGAGGCCGAAAATACTGCCAGTGTCAGTCACGAATAAACCTGGATTATCAAGACAGGGGCTGCAGCTTTCCGCGGCTGCAGCCCCTGTTTGCAGTGCGCCCGGTGAGCGCACGTTCTAAAGGGTGAAAGTCCCGAATCCACCCGGCAGCGGGAAGGATATAGTTTAAGGCAACACCGCATAAATGGCAAAATTCGTCGGATTGCAGTATTCGCCGAGTAGACTCTATGGATAACCTCTGAATTATTGCTCGCGAAAGCGCACTAACTCAAGCCGCCAGACAAGGTCTGTCAGCCAGAATCAGATTTGCCAACGCAAACATGATATTGAATTTGGCTTGTTGCTTTTCAAGCCCTCGGTATCGTGTTTTTCGGAAACGCAGCTGCTTCTTAACGACACCGAATACATGCTCTACTTTTGCTCGGACTGAGGATTTCGCCCGTTCCGCTTTCTTTGCTGCGTACTGCCCGCTTTTGCTCAGTTTCTTCATCTGCGAAGGACGTCGATTGATCTTGTATTTGATTTTCCGGCCTGATTTATTACGGACTACGGCATCTTCACGCTTACCCGCACCGAGATAACCGCTGTCTCCATAGACTACTTCTTCCTCTCCCGTCAGCAATTTCGGCACTTCCGCAACATCGTGGATATTGGCCGGTGTAGCTTCCACTGTGTGAACCAGTCCGCTGTCCTTGTCCACGCCGATATGCGCCTTATATCCAAAGTGCCAGGTGTTTCCCTTCTTGACCTGATGGGCATCCGGATCTCGCTTTTTCTCCTTGTTCTTGGTGGAAGAGGGGGCTGAAATGATGGTAGAATCCACAATGGTACCCTTTTTCAGAATGAGGCCACGCTCCATGAGCGCCGCAACCACCTGAGCAAACAGCTTTTCCTGCAGCCCGTTCCGAATCAGCAGGTTCCGAAAGCGGCCGAGGGTATCCCCGTTCGGAACCTGATTGCTGGAATCTACGCCGCAGAACTCCGAAAATGCGCGGCTGTCGATTGCCTCTGCTACCGTAGCCTCGTCACTCAGGTCATAGAGGTTCTGCAGCAGATACAGCCGCAGCATGGTCTCCAGCGGATAGGGTTTGTTGCCGCGCTCTCCTTTGTAATAGCACGGCTGAATCATGGCAAGCCATTCCTTCCACGGGACGATCCGCTCAATCTGACTGAGAAATTCTTTCTTCTTCGTCCGCACCTGCGCCAGCTCGTCGCTGAATGCGGAAATCGTCATTTGTTTATCCATAAGTTTATTATATCACACTTGGCGGTATCTGGCACTTCTTTCTGTGCGGTATTGCCCTAATCTTTTCTGATCATTTCCGGCGCTTTCAGGGTCCAAGTTACGTACATAACGGATTAGGTCGAAAACCCTATCCCAGGATGCGATGATTTTATCGGTTCTGTAATCACCGTCGTTTGCGTAAAAGTCATCCCAGTCCTTTTCATTTTCTGCAATATAGCAGTTATTGAGAACAGAGTGCCATGCATCAAAATCAGAAAGCAGGAAGTCCTTATTATCAGCCTCAAATGTGATCTGCACCAAAGGGGTTCCTCTTTTGGCATAGCCTGAATGTTGGAGGTCTCTGTGTTTCCGTTTGCCTTCCCACTGATACCATGCCCAGACTGGATATTTTGCTCCGACAGGAGCCGCACCAATACGCTTACGCATTTGGGTTGCCATCCAGTCGTAAGCGTACTGAAACTCACTGCCAAATATCAGATGGCTTGGATTTGCACGTAGCACACCGGTTTTCTGGAAAGCCTCAAAGGCAGCTTCATCTTGAATTGTCCATAGTGTTTCTTTCATAGCAGCCTCACATGATAACAAAGGTATTTTCTGCGATTGTACCTTACAGAACAGCTTTATTCAAGTCTTTTCTGCTTTCAATAATTGCACCGCTATAAACAAAAAAGTAATTTGATGGATGGAGAGGTACTGGGATGCAAACGGAATCCAGAAACTAAAAATCGTTTGCTAATCACAATCGATTCTGGTATTATCCTTTTGTGAGGAGGGATGCGTATGCAAATCCGTGAAAGCACAACGCAATATATGCTGATGAACAAGGATACTGCCGTTTTATCCTTCCTCTGCAATCGCAACGAGTTTGACGAGCCGGAGTTTGTGGAGCTTGCGTGGTATGTTCCATACCGCCCCATCGGCTACAAAACACTGGTAGGTTTTCTGGAAAGACGGAAAGCGCCCAAGCATCGGCAGCATATTCAGCGGCTGTTGGAACGCTATGGCTGTGATGATCTGGAAGGATTCCTTAAGGTTACCCATGCTGTGTCATTGAACGATACCTTCTGGGTGAAACAGGCAGACAGCGATCTTTGCTGGAGTCAGGTTTCGCTCTATGAAAATGAATTTGACCAGTTGATCAGCGAAGCTGCCTTTGATGGTTCCATGAGCAGCAGCTCGCTCTCTACAACATCCCCTGAGTTCGGCACGGATGGCAATTATGCCAAGTGCTGGGTGCGGGAAGATGGTGACATCTATCTGTTTAAAACGGGAAGTTACCAGTATGAAGTGGAACCTTTGTCGGAGTTTTTGGCGACACAGCTGGCGCAGGCGCTGTGCCCAAAGTATGTTGCTTACGATCTGGATTTTTACAGAGGAAAACTGATCAGCAAGTGTGCCCTGTTCACATCGGAACGCTATGGACTCGCAAAAGCGGCTGGCATTTTCGATGGGGAGCAGACGATCCCGACGCTGCTTGCCTATTTTGAGAAGCTTGGCAGCGGAGATGCGTTCCGCAGAATGTGCATTCTGGATGCGCTGATCTTCAATCCCGATCGGCATTATGGCAACTTCGGCGTGATGTTCGATACGGACACCATGGAACCGATAGAACTGTGCCCAGTATTTGACAACAACCGCAGCCTGTTTCCGGATTTGGATCAGGAGCAGTTGGAGAATCCCGACTGGTATCTGGGTAAGTGCAAGCCGAAGCTGGGCAGAGATTTCCTGATTACGGCACGGGGTCTAATGACTCCGGAAATTCGCGGGGATTTGAAAAATCTGACCGGCTTCCAATTCCGCCAGCATGACCGCATCCGCGCACCCCAGGAACGGTTGGACGCACTGAGCAGCATCGTAAACCGGCAAATTCGTGAGATTTTGAAGTGAGCGACAGTGCATGGGAGAGTATGTCTGCCTTTGTGATGACGCTGGCCCACGGTGGCGGCGATTTCTACGATGGCTGGATGAAGAATCCTAAGTCGGCCATGATAAGCTGTAACGACGGCTTCCGGCCGGTCAGCTTTTACATTGAAGCTCTGGACGAGGACGCGGAATAAAAACAAAACGGCGCTGAGAGAACTGACTCTCAGCGCCGTATAAAATTGAACCGCTATAAACAAAGAAAAGGCTTTTCATTGAACACCGGTATTGTGATGATTAT
>JBJDYM010000232.1:0-5114 GCA_051867315.1 Faecousia sp. | reverse complement strand
TATGGCCGGTATACGCCTTTTATGCCCAAATGACGGTATCCACCGGGATGTCGAATTCCTCGGTTTCCAGATGCTCCACCATCTGGAATTCGTAGCACAGCGCCACGGTGGGATGCGTTCTCTCCCGGGAGAGGAATTTGTCGTAGAACCCGCCGCCGTAGCCGATGCGGTGGCCCCGGGGATCGAAGGCCAGGCCGGGCATCAGCACCAGGGCGGTTTCGTCCTGCGCCACCGGGCCGTCGGCGATGGGCTCGGGGATGCCTGCATAGCCGGTTTCCACCTGGGTCAGATCCTCCAAGTAAATGAATTTCATATCCTCGCCGTAAACCTTGGGTACGGCCACTTTCTTGCCGTCGGCAAGGGCCCGCTCCAGAATGGGCACGGTGCGCACCTCCTGGTTGTAGGGCAGGTAGCCGTACAGGGTTCTGCAATCCCGGTAGGCGCTGCTTTCAAGAAATTTCCGGCACAGCGCCTGGCTGCGCAGCGCAATCTCCTCCGGGGTCATGGCCCGCTTTCTGGCCCGGATGGCTTTGCGAAGCTCCTGCTTATTCATGATGCTCCTCCTTTGGGCGGACGGTTTGGAACATCCGGAACCAGAGGAAAATGGCGATCTGCCCCGGAATGCCCAACAGGAAAATCTTCCAGGCGTTGAAGTGCAGAAACGCCCAGATGGACGCGTAAATGCTCACGAGGGAACCCCACACGATGGCGGAGATCAGGGCCTTGTTCCACCGGAAATCGTGCCAGGCGGAGCGCAGGCTCAGCAGCACGATGGCGTTGGCGGGGATGGCGTAGAGGAAGGACAGCCAACTGTTGGGGATGGATAAAGAGGACAACACCACGAATACAAACAGCGCCACGAACCACACCAGGGTGGTGGACAGAGCCAGGATGATGTTCTTGTTGGCCTTTCGCTTCAGCGCCTTCTCGGAGACCTGGGTCATGGCCCGCTCCAGGGTGGTGGGATTGTCCGGCAGGGCGTTCACATCCCCCAGCAGCGCATCCACGGTGATGTCAAATTGGGCGGCGATCTGCATCATGGTCAGCACATCGGGAATGGATTCCCCCCGCTCCCATTTGGACACCGCCTTGTCGGAATAATTCAGCCTCTCCGCCAGCCCTGCCTGGGTCATTCCGGCCTGCTTGCGGTAAAAGGCGATGTTGGCCCCGATTCGGGATTTTACTTGTTCTTCGTCCATTGGATTCCTCCGTTTTTCGTTTTAATATTCCTCCACCGGCTCTCGCAGGCAGACCACCGGGGCAGCATCCGGCGACAGCTTCGCCATAAATTCTGTGATGCGCTCCGATTCCTCAAAGGCGATGACATAGTGATAGTCGGACAGATCGATGCTGTCCAGATTCACATCCGGCTGCACCCGGAATTTCACCGGGTTCAGCAGATACAGGGTCATATAATTCAGCAGACCGGAATCCGCTCGGTCCTCCCGGGTTAAAATCAGATAGTTGGCACCCCTCGGAAGCTGATATTGGGCAATGATCTGGTCAAATTTGTACCGCTCTGTGTTTTTATATTGCTGTTTCTGGAAATAGGAGAAATTGGGGGAAATCATCAGAAAGCAGAGCAACAGCGCTGCACACAGCGTGCCGATCTGCACCGGCTTTCTCAGAGAATCAGCCTGCATCCAGGCAAGGGCCTGCAAGGCGGCAATGAGCAGCAGCCCTGCCACAAACAGGAGGATAGTTTGATGATACCTTCCGTATGAGGCAAGACGCAGCGCCTCCCCCCGGGGCATGGAGAAGATATACATGCCCAATGTGCCGATCTGATACAAAACGTAGGAAGCAGCGGCCAGCAGAAGGGGGTCTTTTACCTGAGCACAGGGCTTGGTGCTGCTCCGCCTCAGCACAAGCCAGAGCAGCAGACCGAACGCCAGGGCCCACAGCACAGGGTTGGAAAGGGAAAAGACCTTATGGGCCATGGCCACAATAACCGCGTTGTTGTCTGAGAAGTCCTTCCGGCGCAGCACATCACTGAAATAGTCCAGTGACATGGAATGCTTTCCCATCATCCCATTGGGGAATACCTGACTCACGTGCTTCTGCCACAGCAGCAGCGTTGCTGCCGGGGTCGTCAAAAGCAGCAGCCAGTTTTTGGGGCGGATGCTCCGCCGCAGCTTGAGAAAAACATAGCCATAGAGGATGACGGCAAACAGGGTGCCGCTGTTTTTGATGCTGATGAGGAAAATGCCGTAAGGAATGATCAGCCAGATCCGCTCGGTCAGCTCCTGCCCGTAATACAGGCACAGCGCCATTGCGCTCAGGGCGACAATGGGCAGCAGGCTGTCCACCAGAAGCTCGAAAAAACTGTTGTTGCCGCAAAGCAGGAATACGGCACAGATTGAAATGACCAGCGTTTGTATTTTGTTCCAGGCGAAGGAGAACAGACTTGTGAGCATGCCCACCATGAGCATAGCCTGAGCATACATCAGAACCCACTCGGCTGAATTCCCCAAAATTTCGGCGATGTAATAAAGCAAAACGGTGCTGCCCAGAGGGTAGGAGGTGAACAGTAGGTTGATGTCCTTGAAATTGGGGAATCGGTCATTCTCGGTCAGGATCCGGGCAGCCAGGGCCCAGTGGCTGAAATTGTCATAGCTTGTGAAAATGCTGCCATGGAGCTGGAACAGAAAGAATACGCCAAAAGCCAGGAAAAAAACGGTCCCAAAGCACAGCACATTTGTAACAGGCATTTTCCTTTTGATGGACAGACCTGCCAGAAAAAGCCCGCCCAGGAAGAGAACCCACGTGGCCTCCCGCAGCAGATTCAGGATTCCCGCCAGGAAGAGAACGCTGCTCACGATGCTGAAATATACACCGATACAGAACTCCGGGCGGATGTATTTACGCAGAAACTGCAAAGAACCGTACAGGGAAACCGCCAGTAAAATAAACCTTAAAAGAAAAAACGCCTGCCGCATGAAAAGCCTCCCGCTGGATGTTTCCAGACAAACTATTTATTAAGCATACCATAAAACCTCCTGGATTGCAAGGGCGGAACAAAAGCCCGCTGAAAACCTGGTTTTTCGTGGCTGCCTATTCTTCCTGCGCCGGTTCCCGCAGGCAGACCACCGCCGCAGCATCGCCGGACAGCTCCGCCATGAATGCATCAATTTCCTCGGAATGCTCGAAGGCAATCACGTAATTGTAGCCGGACAAATCAATGCTGTCCAGCCCGGTCCCCGGTTGGACCGTGTAATACGCCGGGTTCAGCAGGTACTCGGTCATATGCTTCAGGTAGCCGTAATCCTCCCGGTCTGGCTGGGTCAGAATCAGGTAGCTGGCATCACTTGGGATCTGATATTGGGCAATCATCCCGTCAAATGCGTACCGCTCCGTGTCTTCATACTGCTGCCTCCGGAAATAGGAGAATTGGGGCGAAATCATCACATAGCAAAGCAGCAGAACGCCGCACAACGCGCCAATCCGAACCGGCTTTCCGAAGGAAGGAGCCTGAATCTGAGCCAGCGCCTGCATGGCCGCGATGAACACCAGGCCTGCCGTAAACATGAGGATGGTTTGATGATACCTTTCGTAGGAGGCCAGGCGCAGGGCCTCATCCCTGGGCATGGAGAAGATATACATCCCCAGGGTGCCGATCTGATACAGAACGTAGGAAGCAGCGGCCAGCAGGAGGATTTCCATCAGCTGCCCCCGGGGCTTGGAGCGGCTCCGTTTCGACACAAGCCAAAGCAGCAGTCCGAACAACAGCGCCCACAGCGCCGGGTTTGAAAGGGAGAAGACCGCCCTGCCCATGCTTGCAATTATCGCGCCGATATCCGAAAAGCCCTTCCGGCGCAGGATGATGTAGAAATAATAGGGGGACATGGCATGCTTGCTCAGCATCCCGTAGGGAAATACCTGATTCACATGCTTCTGCCACAGCAGCAGCGCCGCCGCCGGCACGGCCAGGAGCAGCAGCCAGGTTTTGAGGCTGACGCTCCGCCGCAGCAGGAACCAGGCGTAACCATAGAGAATCACCGTGAACAGGACGCCGCTGTTTTTGATGCTGAGGAGGAAAACGCCGTAGGGAACGATCAGCCAGATCCTTTCGGCAAGCTCCTTCCCGTAGTAGATGCACAGCGCCATGGCACTCAGGGCCACGATGGGCAGCAGACTGTCCACCAGGAGGTCAAAAAAGCCAATATTGCCGCAGAGCAGAAACACACCGCAGACGGCAACGGCCACCGCCTGGAGCCTGTTCCGGGCAAAGGCAAACAGGCCGGTGAGCATGCCCACCATCAGCATGGCCTGGGCGTACATCTGCACCCACTCGGCGGCGCTGCCCAGGATCTGTGTGACGTAATAAAGAAAGGCGGCGCTGCCCAGAGGGTAGGCGGTAAACATCAGATTGACGTCCTTGAAGTTGGGGAACCGGTTATCCTGGGTCAGAATGCGGGTGACCAGGGCCCAGTGGCTGAAATTGTCGTACCCGGTGAAGATGCTGCCCCGGAGCTGAACCAGGAAGAACACCCCAAAGCACAGAAAAAACACGGTGCCGAAGCACAGCACATTCCGGATGGGCATTTTTCTTTTGATGGAAAGAACCGCCAACAGAAGGCCGCACAGGAAGATGACCCATGCGGCCTCCCGCAGAAGATTCAAGACCCCTGCGAGAAACAGAACGCTGCCGATGCCGCTGAAGCAGACGCCAATGCAGAATTCCGGGCGGATGGACTTGCACAGGAACTGAACGTACCCATACAGCGACAGCAGCAGGAGCATGAGCCGCACAACAAAAAAGACCTGATGCATAAGGAAGATTCCTCCCAATTGTAAATAGGTTCCGGGAAATCCAGTCATATTTTTGATTTATTTTACTATAATCCTCAGGCAAATGCAATCAAAAAAACTGCCCCACGGGAAGTGAGACAGTTTTCCGCCGGCATGGGCAGACCGCGAAAACAGGAGCCTGTGGCGGCTCCTGTTCAGCGTTTGGGATCAAACGGTGTGACCCTTGCGGCGGATGACTTCCACCACCTGGTCCACGTATTTTTCACAGATGTCGTGGCTCTCGGCCTCCACCATTACCCGGATGACCGGCTCGGTGCCGGATTCCCGGACCAGGATGCGGCCGGAATTTCCCAGCGCGGCGG
>JBJDYM010000231.1:0-1575 GCA_051867315.1 Faecousia sp. | reverse complement strand
TATGATAAAATATGGTATCACCATTTTTTCCAAAACGCAAGGGGAAATTGACACCGGCGGCAAATTGGCGTATAATCTTTTTGATCTCTCAACCCGAGGTGATACCATGAAAATCATTGAAGACCGCCGGGCGCTGCACCGGATTCCGGAGCTGGACCGGGACCTGCCGGAGACATTTTCCTACCTCCGCGCCGCCCTGGCGGGATTAAACTGCCGGGTGTTTTCCCCCATGGAGGGGGCGCTGTGCGCTTATTTTGACTTCGGCCGTCCCGAGGCCATCGCCTTCCGCTCCGATGCCGACGCCCTGCCCATCCGGGAGCGGACCGGGGCGGACTATGCCTCCGCCCACCCGGGGAAAATGCACGCCTGCGGCCACGACGGCCACATGGCCATCGCCCTGGAGCTGGCCCGCCGGCTCAGCGGGAAAAAGTCGCTTGCCCACAATGTGCTCATCGTGTTCCAGGGGGCCGAGGAAACCACCGGCGGCGCCCGGGACCTGTGCCGCACGGGGGTTTTCGGGCAGCATGCCGTGAAAGCCATCTTCGGCCTGCACCTGTGGCCCGGCCTGCCCGAGGGGGTCATTGCCAGCCGGAAGGAGGAGCTGATGGCCCGCTCCTGCGAGGTGAAGGTGGACGTGTTCGGCCGCGCGGCCCACATCGCCCGGGCAGAGGAGGGGCTGGACGCCCTGTCCGCCGGGGTCATGTTCTATTCCCAGGCCATGGACATGGAGGCCAGGCTGCCGCAGGAGGTGTTCCGGCTGCTGAAATTCGGGAAATTTGAAAGCGGCCGGGTGTGCAACGCCCTGTCCGACCACACCCGTATGGAGGGCAGCCTCCGGGCCTTCCAGGATGAGATTTTCTTCGCTATGCGCCGGGAGCTGCTGAACATCGCCGTGGCAGTGGAGGAGCGGACCGGCTGCACCGTCCATGTGAACATGAACGACGGCTACCCCGCCGTGCTGAACCCGGCGGAGCTGTACGACCGGGTGCGCCGGGCGGCGGATTTTGCGGAGCTTGCCAGGCCCGCCATGACCACGGAGGATTTCTCCTGGTACCAGCGCAGCCTGCCGGGGATGTTCTTTTTCCTGGGAGCGGGGGACGTGCCCGCCCTCCATGCGGACAATTTCAATTTTAACGAAACAATTCTGACGAAAGGCGCCGATTTCTTCGAACTTCTGGCGGAACAATTCCAATGATTCCCTTAAATTCCAATCTTTCCGCCCTGCGCCGCAGCGGCATCCGGGTGTATACCAACATGGCCCGGGAGATTCCGGACTGCGCCATGCTCACCATCGGTGAGCCGGATCTGGATACGCCCCAGCCCATCAAGGACGCCGCCTGGGCCGCCCTGCAGCGGGGCTGCACCCACTATGCGCCCAACCAGGGCATTCCCGCCCTGCGCCGGGCGGTGGCGGAGTACGAGACGAACCGGGGCAACCCCACCGGGCCGGAGCAGGTGCTGATCACCGTGGGTTCCTCCCAGGCCCTGTTCACCGCCCTGCTCGGCATCCTGAACCCGGGGGAGGAGGTCATCGTCCCGGTGCCCGCCTTCTCGCTGTACGAGACCATCGTCACC
>JBJDYM010000230.1:0-1582 GCA_051867315.1 Faecousia sp. | reverse complement strand
CGGAACCCGTTCTTCGCCGTCTTCGTGCTCGGGATCGCGCTGGCCTGATCCGTCTCCAGGTTCACCTGCACCAGGAACGCATTGTACTTGTTGTGGTTCATCTTTCCCCAGATCTCTTTCATCATGCCCCGGTCCACCATGCGGCCGTTGATGCGGATCTCCACGCCGCTGGTCGCCATGTTCCCGGAATAGTACCCGCGCTCCCTGCCGGGAAGGATCTCCCCGTAGCGGCACCGGATCTCCAGCGCTCCGCCGCCCAGATCGAGCGTCTGCGGCGGAACCTCCACCACCGTGCCGTCCTTCCAATGCGGGACGAGCGCCTGCACCTGCCGGGTCTTGCTTTGATCCCCCGTATGCTCGACCAGCTCGATCCGGATCTCGCCGCTCTCCAGAATGTCCGCGTACGTAAAGCTCAGATGCTCCTCCAGAATGTCCATCAATTCCTCAAAGGAGGTCTCCCTCGTCCGGTCGGGCACCAGCGTCCCGAACACATCCATGGAACAGCGGAAGCGGATCACCGTTCCGGTGGCGCCCAGCGTCCCGACCCAGCCGCTTTCATAGCTTCCCTGCATGGCTCCGTCCCCGAACGCATACGGCGGCTTGACGCTGCGGTACCGGTCCTGAAGCCGGTCCTGTTCGTCCCGGGTGCAGATCTCCCAGCCGCTTCCGTTTCCTTCGATGTACGCCAGGGCGTGCTTCAGGCCATAGCCGTGCTCGTTCAGCGGGCTCTCCTGCGCGTCCAGCCCCGCCAGGGTCAGCGCGTTGTTCATATTTTTGATCCCGGTGCCGCCGTCTTCCACCGTGACATCCACGCTGTCCTTCTGATTCCGGACCGTGATCCGGATCGTGCGCGCCAGGGTGGGGTCGTCCTTATGGCAGCGCAGGTTGGACAGGGAGTCGTCCACAAACTCATCCAACGCCTGCGCCACGTTGTCAAAGCTGCTCCCGATCTCCTTCCAGATATTCCGGGCCAGCGGCATATTCTGAATCGCAAAAGTTCCGAGTTTCGACATATTGATACGCTCCTATCTTTTTATATCTGCCCGCGCTCAGCCGGCGGGCGTCCAGATTTCGTTTTCGTACAGTTTCAGAAAGGTGCCCACGGGGAGGCCTTCCTCCTCCGCCAGCCGCCTGACATACTTCAGCGCGGGATCCTTCTTCCCGCACTGGACGCTGACCGTCTGGGCCGACACGTCCAGGATCACGGCCAGCCCCTGCACCGTCAGATCCCAGCGGGCCATGTAGTTCTCCAGGACGTTGCGCGGCTCCCGGCGGCGGGGGCGCTGCCGCGTCCCCGGGGTCTCCCGGACACGGCAGGCCTCCGACAGGGTCAGCTCCAGCGCTTCGGTCAGCGTCAGCAGCCGCTCCAGAGAAATGTGCTCCGTCTTTCCCTCCTCGCAGCACCGGACCGTATAGGCGGACACCCCGCTCTGTTCGGCCAGCTGCTGCATGGTCAGGCCCCGGCTGAGCCGCCGGGCGCGGAACCCGTTGACGGCGCTCATTCCTCCACCTCCCCGTACAGCATCTCGTCCATGGTGGCGTTGAAGTAGAGGGCCACGGCCAGGTACTTGCCGCTGGGCAT
>JBJDYM010000229.1:0-5158 GCA_051867315.1 Faecousia sp. | reverse complement strand
TCTGCTCTCCGGCCATGCAGCCGCACAGGAAGATCTTCTGCCCGGGATGGCGGCGTTTGGTGTGGGTCAGAGCCCCCAGGTTGCCGAAGACCCGCTGCTCGGCGTGCTCCCGGATGGCGCAGGTGTTCAGCACCACCACGTCCGCCCCCTCGGCCTTGCTCACAATGGCGTAGCCGCACTGGGCAAGGAATCCCCGGAGCTTTTCCGAGTCCGCCTCGTTCTGCTGGCAGCCGTAGGTCTCCACATAGGCTTTTGGGGTTTCCCCTTTTTGGGCCCAGAGGGCGGCGATTTTGTCGCAATAGCCGAACTGGCGGTCCAGCGATTCCTGGGAAATGAGGGTGGTTTTAGTATTCATGGTGATTCTCCTGAATTAGAAAGCTTCTTAAGCCTCCATGATACCATTTTTTCCGCCGGTTTTCAAGGAGAATCTTTTGACATCCGCACATCCCAACTGTACAAGGGGAGGCTGATAGCCTCTCAGTTGGGGGCGGCGGGAATCGCCGGGCAACAGTTTCCATGTCCGGATTGGGATGCGGAAGGAACTACCAGCGGCCAAAGGGTGCAAAGTACTTGACATTTGCGGAAAATTCGGTACACTGGTACTGATATTTTTCAACAGGGAGTGTCGCAAATGAAAAAGAGAATGATTTCCCTTTTGCTGGCCATCCTGCTTTGCTTTGGCAATGGTGCCGGGGCAGGGGAGGCGGAAAGCATTGGAGTATGCTTTGAGGACGATCTGGGCCGCGCCGTGACGGTGGAACGGGCCGACCGGGTGGTGGTGCTGATCGGCAGCTTTGCCCACATGTGGTATCTGGCCGGTGGGCTGGACAGCATGGTGGCTGCAGCCTCGGACACCTGGACGGGGTTTGACATCCCCCTCAGCGACGATGTGATCAACCTGGGCTCCACCAAGCAGGTGAGCCTGGAGGCGATCATCGCCGCCGAGCCGGATTTGGTGATTGCCAGCGTGAACACCGACGCGGATCTGGCTCTGCGGGAGCCCCTGGAGGCCATGGGCATTCCCACGGCTTATTTCCAGGTGAGCACCTTCGAGGAATATCTGCACATGCTGGATATCCTGACCCAGATCACCGGCTGCCGGGAAAACTATGAACGCTTCGGCCAGCAGGTTCAAGCCCAGGTGGACGAAGCCAAGGCACAGGCCGACGGGAGCAACCCTACCGCGCTGTACATCCGGGTCTCCAGCAGCGGCTGCAAGGTGAAAAACAGCGAAAACAGCGTGCTGGGAGAGATGCTGAAGGAGCTGGGGGCGGTGAACATCGCCGACAGCCAGGAAAGCCTTCTGGAAAACCTGAGCATGGAAGTGATTTTGCAGCAGGACCCGGAGTTTATCTTCGTGGTTTTGCAGTCCACTGACCCCACGGTGGCCCAGGGTGTGCTGGAGAAGACATTGCTCAGCGATCCGGCCTGGGACAGTCTGACGGCGGTGCAGGAGGGCCGGTTCTACCTGATGGACCCGGCGCTCTATAATCTGAAACCAAATGACCGGTGGGGCGAAGCCTATGAAAACCTTGCAGCAATCCTATACCCCCCGGCGTGAGGCGGCGGCGGTACTGGCCCTGCTGCTGGGCGCGGCTTTGGCGGCGGTGCTGAGCCTTTGCCTGGGGGCGGTGCGGCTGACCCCGGGTCAGCTGGTAAGCGCCCTGGTGCAGGGGGCGGACAATTCCCTGGCGGGGCGGATCTTCTGGTTTGTCCGCTTGCCAAGGACATGCGCAGCTCTGCTCACCGGGGCGGCGCTGGCGGTCAGCGGTGTGGTCCTCCAAACCGTGCTCCACAATCCCCTGGCGGCCCCCAACATCATCGGCGTCAACGCCGGTGCGGGCTTTGCCGTGGCTGTGGCGGCGGTGTGCGTTCCCGGCAGCCTGACGGGGGTTCCCTGGCTGTCCTTTCTGGGAGCCATGGGGGCGGTTGGGCTGGTGCTGCTGATTTCCCGGCTGACCGGGGCCTCCAAAATCACCCTGGTGCTGGGGGGCGTGATGATTTCCAGCCTGTTTAACGCGGCCATCGACGCCCTTTTGACCTTCCAGACCGATGCCCTCACCGGCTACGCCGATTTCCGGGTGGGCAGCTTCCGGGACATCACCATGGCCCGGGTGGAGGGGGTGGCATTGCCCATCGCCCTGGCGCTTCTGGCGGTGCTGCTGGCGTCGTCCCCCCTGGAGATCCTGTCCCTGGGGGATGAAACGGCGGCAAGTCTGGGGCTAAACGTCCGCCCGGTGCGGACGTTGCTGCTGCTTCTGGCGGCGGTGCTGGCGGGAGCGGCGGTGAGCCTGGCGGGCATCATCGGCTTTGTGGGGCTGATCGTGCCCCATTTTGTAAGGTATCTCACCGGGGAAAAGCTGCTGCCCCTGCTGCTGGGCTCCCTGTTTGGAGGCGCGGCCTTTGTCGCGGCCTGCGATACCCTGGCCCGCACCGCCTTCGCCCCCTTCGAGCTGCCGGTGGGGGTGGTGCTGTCCTTCATCGGAGTGCCCGTATTTTTGTGGCAGCTGCTTCGCACCAGGAGGCACCGGGGATGATCGAACTGAAGCATTTATCCGCCGGTTACGGCGGAAAACCTGTGGTGCAGGATGTATCCTTATCCTTTCCGGCGGGGCAGGTGACGGTGCTGCTGGGCCCCAACGGCAGCGGCAAGAGTACCCTGTTGAAGGCGGCCCTGGGGCTGATCGAAGGGGGACGGGAGCAGGTATTTTACGAGGGGGTGCCCATTGAGAGGCTGAGCCGCCGTCAGGTGGCGCAGTCTGCGGCGCTGCTGGCCCAAAGCCGCCCCACCGCGGAAATCGAGGCGGAGCGGCTGGTGCTCCACGGCCGGTTTCCCTACCTGGCCTACCCCAGGCAGTATTCGCAGAAGGACCGGCAGATTGCCCGGCAGGCCATGGAGCGCACCGGCGCGGCGGCGTTCGCCAAAGCCCTGGTCAGCCGGCTCAGCGGCGGCCAGAGACAGAGCGTGTATCTGGCCATGCTCCTGGCCCAGCAGACCCAGACGGTATTTTTGGATGAGCCCACGGCGTTTCTGGACATCCGCCATCAGCTGGAGCTGATGGACTGGGTCAAAACGCTGGCCCGGGAGGGCCGGGCGGCGGTGATGGTGCTCCATGATCTGCCCTTGGCCATGGAATACGCGGACCGGATCGCCCTGCTGGAGCAGGGGAGACTGGTGTTTCTGGGCGCCCCGGAGGAATTGTATTCCAGCGGAGAAATCGACCGGGTGTTCGGCATCCGCTTCACCCGGCTTACCGGGGCGGACGGCGTTCACTATGTTTGCAGCCGGAGGGAGGAAGAGCCATGAGTGCGTTCCCCATGTTTGTGGAGCTCGGCGGCCGGCGCTGCCTGGTGGTGGGCGGCGGAAACGTCGCCCGGCGCAAGGCGGAATCGCTGCTGTCCTTTGGCGCGGAGGTCACCGTGGTGGCCCCGGAGATTCAGGAGGAATTAAAGTCCCATCCCGCCGTCACCGCCATCGAGCGGCCCTTCCGGGAGGCGGATTTGGAGGAAGCTTATTTCTTTGTGATCGCCGCCTCCGGCGATCCTGCGGTGAATGCCCGGGTGGCGGCGCTCTGCGCTTCCCGGCGCATCCCGGTGAACCGGGCGGATGAAGGGGGCAGCGCGGGCTTTTTGTTCCCGGCCCTGGTGAAAAAAGGGGATTTGACCGTGGGCATCTCCACCGGGGGAGCCAGCCCCAGGGCGGCGGGGTTTTTCCGGCGCCTGATCGAAGCTGCCCTGCCGGAGAAAACAGAGGAGATTTTGGCCGATCTGCGCAGGGCCAGGGAGGAGATCAAAACCCGCCGGCCCCAGGAAAAGCAGCGCGGCGCGCTGCTGCGGGCGATGGCGGAAAGAAGCCTGCAAAAGGGCGCGCCCCTGACTAAAGCGGAGCGGACCGAGCTCTGCCAGGCCATCGAAGCCGGACAGACGCCCCCCGGCCGGGTGCATCTGGTGGGGGCGGGCTGCGGCAGCGCGGATCTGATCACGGTGCGGGGGCTGCGGCTGATCCAGACCTGCGATGCCGTTGTTTATGATGAACTCATCGACAAGGCCCTGCTGGATGCCGCTCCGGCCCAGGCGGAAAAGATCCCCATGGGCAAGCGGGCGGGGGCGGTAAGCGCCCGGCAGGAGGATATTATTTCGGAACTGATTCGTTTGGCCCGGATGGGCAAAACCGTGGTTCGGCTGAAAGGGGGCGACCCCTATCTGTTCGGCCGGGGCGGGGAGGAGCTGCTGGCGCTGCAGGCGGCGGGAATCCCCTGCGACGAGGTGCCGGGCATTCCCTCGGCCATCGGCATCCCGGCGGAGTACGGCATTCCCGTCACATACCGGAATGTCAGCCGGAGCCTGCACATCATCACCGCCCACTCGGCGGACAGCCAGGGACTTCCCCCGGATATGGAAAAATACGCGGAGCTGGAGGGTACCCTGGTGTTTCTCATGGGCCTTTCCAAGCTTGATGCCATCACCAAGGCTTTGATGGAAAACGGCAAGAGTCCCACCACCCCCGCCGCCGTCCTCTCCGGAGGCAACGCCCCGAACCCCACGTGCATCCGGGGCACCCTGGAGACCATTGCCCAGCTGGCAAAGGACGCCCGGCCCCCGGCCATCATCGTCGTGGGCGCGGTGGCGGGAGATCGCCTGTAGAGCGCGCCGCCGTAGGGGAGGCGTTCCAAAACGGTGCGGGGAAAAATGCTTGTCTTTCACCGGCAAGTGTGGTAAACTGATAAAATCATCTTTCTCGAAAGGAAACTAGCTATGAAAACCTGTAAATTCTGCAATGCTGAGCTGCCCGAGGGGACGACGGTCTGCCCCTCCTGCGGGAAGGACAATGCCCAGAAGCAGACCCTCTCCGCCGGGAAGACTGTGCTGGCCATCGCTGCGGTGGTGGCGGTGGTGATTCTGGCTGCCGGTGCGCTGTTGGGACTGCGCTCCACCGTGAACGCCCAGGAGCCGGAGGTCCAGACCCCGGAGACCACTGCGGCGCTGTCCGAGGAGGAAATCGCCGTCCCCGATGAAACCGCGCCCCCCACGGTTCCCGCCGACGGCAATCCCGACGACGCCAGCTGCAAGGGCACCTACACCGCCGAAGATGAGGCGGTGATTGCCGCCCGGGACAAGGTGGTGGCCACCGCCGGGGAGCATGAGCTGACCCTGGCCC
>JBJDYM010000228.1:0-5161 GCA_051867315.1 Faecousia sp. | reverse complement strand
CCCTGCTGGTACACATACACCGCGATGACATCGCTGGTTGCCTTGTTCAGGTCGGTTTGCAGCAGCCACACCTTTTCAAAGCCCACATTCATCAGACCGCCGGCAGCCATGATCAGGTTCAGCACAGCCATGGGCAGCAGCGCGGGAAGGTCGATGTTCAGGATCCGCTGGAACACGGAGGCACCGTCCATTTTGGCCGCCTCGTACAGCCCTGGGTCAACATTGGCCAGGGTTGCCAGATAGATGATACAGCCCCAGCCCGCATCCTGCCAGACGCCGGAAGCAATGTAAATGGTTCGGAATGCGGAGGCTTCTGTCAGGAAATCCGTGCTGGTGCCCAGGATCAGGTTCAGCAGGCCGCCGGAGGGGCTGAGGAAGATGCGAATCATACCGCAGACGATCATGATGGAGATAAAGTGAGGGGCATACAGAACGGTCTGCACCACTCTCTTATATCTCTGGAATCGCAGCTGGTTGATGATCAGAGAGAGGATAATGGGAATGGGGAAGCTCCACAGCAGGGAGTACAGACTGATGAGCACGGTGTTGCGGATCATACGGCTGCAGGTAGGCGCGCTGAAGAACCGTTGGAACCACTTCAGGCCTACCCATGTGCTTCCTGTAAAGCCCTTGCTGGGAGTGAAATCACGGAATGCGATCTGAATGCCGTACATGGGGATGTATTTGTATACGAAGGTCAGAATCACAGGGATCAGCAGAAGGGCATACATCTGCCAATTGTCCAGGATTCTCTGTCCCAGAGACTTGGAGTGCAGCTTCGCGGCAGCGGCTCCGCCCTGAGAGATGGTGGGTGCTTTTGCTTTGGACACTTGGATCACTTCTTTCATTCAAATATCGCTGCGTGTGTTACTTCTCCCGATTATTGCTGCGAAAGCGGGAGGCGGCCCTGAAACCATTCCCGAAAAAGAGGAGCGCTCATCTCTTGGCCAAAATATTCAAACTTTTTGACTTATTTTCTGGTAACGTTTCACGAGCATCTTTATCATAGATTCCTGTTCAAAAATTGTCAATATTTATTTTGCCGATTTTTTATCAAATTGCTCATTTTCTTTGCATTGCACAAAACAAACTTGTCATTTCTGTGCATTTCTTACAAATATTTTATTTCATGAACGGATTGTGAAACATTTCCTTTACTTTTCAATTCCGATCTGATAGAATGGCATTAATGAGATAAATCCTATCCAAATGCGGATATCTGGAAACGTTTCATCGCTATTTTTTGCTTAGGAGATGCATTTCATGAAAAAAGGAAAACCCACAATGAAGGATGTTTCCCGGGAAGCCGGTGTGGCACTTGGCACCGTAAGCCGCGTGATCAACGGCCAGCCGGTGGGCGAGGAATACCGGATCCGGGTAGAAGAGGCTGCTCAGAAGCTGGGCTATCAGGTGAACCCCTATGCCCGGGGGCTGAAAACCGACAAGACAAATATCATTGCTGTGATCCTGCCCTCCACGGAGCACCCCTATTTCGCCTCCCTGGCGCAGCAGCTGAACATTGCGCTGGCCCGCCGGAACTACCAAATGATGCTGTTCCTCACCGACTCCGACCATGAGCGGGAGGATGCCTGCATCCGCATGGTGCGGCAGAACAAGGTGGACGGCATCATCGGCCTGACCTACAGCATGGTGCATCTGGGAGATGACATTCCTTTTATCAGCATCGACCGTTATTTCGGCCCCAATGTACCCTGTGTGGCATCGGATAACTACGGCGGCGGCAGACTGGCAGCAGAGCGGCTTGTACAGTGCGGCTGCAGGAAACTGCTGTTCCTGCGCACCGGCTCTGCCGTTCCCGGCGAAGCGGACAAGCGGGGCGATGGTTTCGTCACAGCCTGCAGCCTGATGCAGGTCTCCTACGACACCTACCGTCTGAATGAATGCACTGACATGGATGTTTTCCGGGAGTATTTCCAGAAGCATATGGCAAACGGAAAGCTGGAGTACGACGGCATTTTCTGCTGCACCGATCTACTGGCCGCGCAGATCCATGCCCTTCTGGAGGATATGGGAATCCGGGTGCCGGAGGATGTGCAGATCATCGGCTTTGATGGCATCCGGCGTTTTGATACAGGCCGCTACTTCTGCACCACCATTGTTCAGCCTGTAGCCAAGATTGCCCAGGCCTGTGTGGATATGCTGCTGCGGGATGACCGGGCAAATGCGCCCAGTCTGGTCTGTCTGCCTGTAAGCTGTGCCTACGGCGGAACCACGAAGGAATGAGGTGAGCACTACGGCAAGCGAATATCTGCTGAAAAAAGCGAGAGAGGAAGCAAAACCGGAGCAAGTCCGTATTCTGACCCGGAAAGAAAAACGCCGCAATTGGTGGCACTATCACAAGTGGCATGTGGTCATCGCCGCGGCGCTGGCAGTGTGCATCGGGAATATCCTGTGGAACGCACTGGGCATTGGCAAGGTAGAGCCCGACTACTCCATTGCCTATGTTGGAAGCACCCCTCTCAGCGAGGAAACGGCTGCCGCCCTGCGCTCTGGTTTTGCAGCTCTGAGCCCCGACCTGAATGGGGACGGCAAAGTGACTGTGGAATTGCAGCAGTATATCAGCGCGAACACCGGCGACTCCGACAGCCTGTACTACGCCCAGGCGGCGCAGGTTCAGCTGGTGGCGGATATTACGGAGTGCAAAAGCTACTTCTTCCTCCTGGAAGACCCTGCCGGATTTCAGAAGGCTACCTCCGCTCTGCGCAATCTGGACGGAAGCCTCCCATTTGACGGAGACCTGACCCCGGACGGAAAATATGTACTCTGGGCTGACTGCCCGATGCTGGCGCAGATCGAACTGGGAGCTGCCCAGGAAGCCGTGTCCCAGCTTTCCTTTGCCCGCCGGGGCTTTTGGACAGAGAAGACCGTACCCAATGCCGCGGGGTGTGATGCTCTGTGGGAGAGATTGACAGAAGGAGCGAAAAAGCCATGAAAAGAATCGCAATCGTTTGTACCCTGTTCGTTTGCCTGATGCTGTCTGCCTGCGGGAATCAGCTGCCGGAGAAAACAGCAGAGGGCGAAGCATGGGGCGAGGACTGGACGACCCTTGGCTCATTTTTGGGAGTGGAACCCATGGATGGCTGGACGGTGCAGCGCAATGAGGATGTACTGGCAGCAGAAGGAACATTCTATGCTTCCTGGACCCAAGGCGAGGCAACTACCTATTCCAACGAAAATGGCGACGAGATCACAACCTACGATGCCCAGATCCATCTGGTTGTGATGGAATTGGAAACCTCTGCCGATGCGGAGGAGACTGCCGCCCAATGGCAGTTGCTTGCAAGCGAGCGCTACACGGATACGGAAGAATCCACGGCCCAGTACGCCGGGCAGTCCTTCCAGATTTCCGCCTATCCCTTCCCCGAGGGTTCAGGCCCCGCTTCTCTGGGTGCGTCCGCCACGGGAATTCGGGGAAACCGGGCAATCCGGGTGGATGTGGTCACACTGGAGGGCTTCTCCCAGGAGCCTTGGTCGGTTCTGGCAGATTTTCTGGAGCACTGCCACTACGCAGAATAAAGGAGATGCTTACAATATGGGAATGTTTGTGCCGGAAGATAAGTTTTACGATGAGACCAAGCGGCAAACCGGCCTCAATCGCTACAAGCAGCTGCTGGGCCGCCACTTTGGAGATTGGTTGAAGCTGAATGCCCTGACCATACTGGGACTTCTGCCATTGGCGGCGGGAATTGGGCTCGCCATCGGAACCTCCAGCATTTTGGTGCTGCTGCCTTGCGCGGCTGCGGGCGGCATGATCTTCGGGCCGTTCCTGTCCGGGATGTACGACAGCCTGCTCCGGGCCATGCGGGATGATCCCATGCCATGGTGGCAGAATTATCAAAAAAGCTGGAAACAGAATTTCCGGGGAAGTCTCGTTCCCGGCGCGCTGCTTGGGCTGATGGTGGGTATCTTTTGCTTCATGGGTATGATGCTCTGGTGGGCGCAGACTGCCCCCTCCCTGGGAACGATCCTGCTTTTCCTGTTTTCTTCCTTGCTGACCATGGTGATCGCCCAGCTCTACTGGTCTCAGCTGGTGCTGTTTCAGCAGTCTCCGGTGATCCGGCTGCGAAATGCCCTGCTGTTTTGCATTCAGAACTTCTGGCGTGTCATGGGTGTGGGTCTGCTGCAGCTTGCTTACTGGGGAATCTACATTCTTTTCGCACCCTGGACGCTGCTGATTCTGCCCATCGTGGGTATCTGGTATATTCTCTTCCTGTCCCAATTTCTTCTCTATGATCGCCTGAACGAGGCGTTTCAGATTGAGGAACAATTTCATCAGGCAGGAATGTAATATGGAGTCAAACTATGCGCTTTACATTTTATTCTGATCCTAAAATCGGTCCCTCCTGTAAATGCAGCGAGGCAGGGATCACCTTTTCCCTCTCTCAGGATCCGGCATTTGAAAACCGGGACGATCTCTTCTGGGAGGACAGCTTCCTCTTTGACGGCTACTCCCACTGGTTTCGCGGAGATCAAAAGTGTCTTCCTGAAGGAGAGCGCTTTACAATCAGCCTGAGCTTTCTTCCCATCACCTATTCCGCACATGGGGATGGACTGTTTACATACTACAGTGCCAAAGAAGGCAAAGGCATAGAGGTCTTGCTGGAGCCGGGAGGCGTTGTCACCGTAAACTTGGGAATCATCCCCGTTCCTGTTCGCTTTTCCTCCATCCGTGCCCACGCCCGGGCCGGAGTCCGCAATGTCGTTACCGTGGTGTACCGTGGGGATGCAGGCTGGTGCGATCTGTATGTGAATGGTGTGTTTTCCAATCGGAAGCAGTTCCGGCGGCACACGAAGCTTTCCTTCCCGGAGGGCTGTCCCTATATCGGCAGACGGATGGACGGTGACTTCTTTACAGAAAATGTGCCCTTCGGCTGCTTTTATGGGTTCCTGCAATGGGTTGAGCTGGACGCTGCTGCCAAAAGCGAAGAAGATATTCTCTTCCTCCACCGCTCGGTATTCACAGGAGAGGTGGAGGAAGCCGCCTTTCATCTGGGTATGCCCCGAAGAAGCGCTTACAGAAATGACCGGCAGAGACCTGCCTACCACCTGTGCCCTCCTGGGAAATGGATGAACGAGCCTCACGGTCCCATGTACTATGACGGCTGGTATCACATTTTTTATCAGGCAAATCCCCATGCGC
>JBJDYM010000227.1:0-1589 GCA_051867315.1 Faecousia sp. | reverse complement strand
TCGGTCAGCTCCCCTTCAAAGCCGTCGGCGGTGAACAGGTACATGTATTCCCCCTCGCCGCCCTCGTTCAGAAAGGTCACCACCCCCCGGCAGCGCCAGGAGGTGAGCGTCAGCCCGGTTTCTTCCCTGGCCTCCCGCAGCAGGCATTCGTCCGGGGATTCCTCCGGCTCGAATTTGCCGCCGATGCCGATCCATTTGTCCCTGTTGATGTCGTGTTCCTTTTTGACCCGGTGGAGCATCAGCACCTCGCTGCCCCGGAGGACGTAGCACAGTGTGGAGTTATGCATCCTCGACGCTCCGCTTCTGCACCAGCCGGTAAGCCAGGTGGTGATTGGTGATGGTGATGTCCCGGTGGCCGTCCTCCCGCTCCCCGTCCAGGGTCCAGGGCATTTCCGGGTCGGCGGTGATCTGGATCTTGCTGCAGGAGCGGAAGGTGATCATCTCGCAGTTGTTGTACTGCTGGCTCTGCACCGCGGCGATGCAGTCGGTCAGCTCCAGAAAGCTCTTGGGGGAGCGGACCAGCAGCACCTCCAGCTTGCCGTCGGCCATGTCCACCTGCCTGGGGTCCAGGGTCAGGATGCCGCCGACGCTGGTGGAATTGCAGATGGCCCCGAAGAGGAAATCGTCCTCCACGATCTCGTCGTTGATCTCCAGCCGGACATGCTCGGTGTGGATCTGGGACAGCTCGGAAATGCCGCTGAGCACGTAGGCGGTGTGGCCCAGGGCGTTCTTGATGGACTGGGGCGTGGTGTAGCTGGTTCTGGTGAAGGCGCCGAAGGAGGCCACGTAGGAGAAAAACCGGCCGTTGAAGCTGCCGGCGTCGTAGTATACCGGGCTGCCCTCCACGATTTCCCGGGCGGCCTCCAGCGGCTCCGTGGGCAGCTTCAGGCTGGCGGCGAAATCGTTGGTGGAGCCGGCGGGGATATAGCCCACGCTCACGTCGGCCCCGGCCATCTGGAGCCCGGCCACCGTCTCGTTGAAGGTGCCGTCGCCGCCGCAGCAGACCACAATGTCCATGCCCGGCCCCAGCTGCCTGGCAATCTCGGTGGCGTCCCCCTGGCCGGCGGTCATGTGCACCGTGACCAGATAGCCCGCCCGGTTGAACAGCTCCAAAATCTCGACCAGATTTCTGTTGGCCCGGCGCTTGCCGGAATAGGGATTCATAATGAAAAGCATTTTTTTCATAATGATTACCTCAATCATTTAAGCTTATTTAAAACAGCAGGATTATTATATCAGGATTTTGTCAATTGACAAGAGGCGGCCGAAAAGTTTTACATCGGATTCACAAATTGTCTCCAAAGAAGGAAACTGCATATCTAACAAAAATCCCCCCCCAGGGGATGAAAATATCGGGCGATTTCCTGCCAAAGTGACGATTGACAATTGAGGCAGAAATTAGTACAATATTATCGATACATTGTGGTTTACTGTCATCTGTGTATCCGGTTTTCATTTGAATATCTTTTTTAGGAGGAAATCACTTTGAAGGATTGGGCATATCTGACCACTGTCGAGGAGATGGAGGCTGCCACAAATTCTCTGCTGGAAAACGGCAAGAAGGTCGGCGCTGACTCCTGGCAGCAGCG
>JBJDYM010000226.1:0-5171 GCA_051867315.1 Faecousia sp. | reverse complement strand
ACCTATGAGGGGATCACGCTGGAGCCCATCTATACGCTGAACGACGCGAAGCTGGACGGACCGCAGACACAGCCTCCGGGCTGCGCCCCGTATGTCCGCGGGATCGACGCGGCGGGCTACATGGCCCAGCCGTGGAAAATTTCCCAGTATGTGAACGCGGTGCTTCCTGAAGACGCCAACCGGATTTTGAAGGAGGAGCTTGACCGCGGCAACGAGACGGTCCACCTCAGTCTGAACTGTTCAACCTTGTGCTGCCAGGAAAAGCTGGATCCCACGGATCGGATGGGCGTCCATCTTGCCACGCTGCGGGATCTGAACACCGCCCTGGACGGGATCGACCTGCGCGAGCACCCGGTCCAGCTGTATTGCGGACCGAGCGCGGTTCCGATGCTGGGCATGCTCCTGGCCCGTGCGAAGGAAAAGGGGGAGACGGAGCAGCTTTCGAGCTATTCCGGTTACATCGGGGCGGACCCGCTGGGATTCCTGGCCCAGAACGGCTCTCTGCCCTGCCCGCTGGATTTCCTCTATGATGAAATGGCGCTTGTGATCCAGTGGAGCAGGGAAAATCTGCCCGCCTGCAAAACGGTCCTGATCCGCAGCGACTGCTACCACAACGGCGGCGCCAATGATGTGCAGGAGGTCGCATACTGCATTTCCACCGCCATCCAGTACATCAACGCGATGCAGCTGCGCGGACTGGAGATCGGGGAGATCGCGCGTCAGATCGCGTTCTCCTTCTCCCTCGGCGCCAACTTCTTCATGGAGATCGCAAAGCTGCGCGCTGTCCGCAAGATCTGGGCGGAGGTCATTGCCTCCTATGGCGGCGATGAGGAGGCACAGAAGATCTGTGTCCTGGCCCGCACCTCGGCATTTACCACGACCGCCCTTGACCCCTATGTCAATGTGCTGCGCGCCAGCACGCAGACGTTCTCCGGCGTTGTGGGCGGAATTCAGGGCCTGTCCGTGACTCCGTTCGACGAGGCCGTGCGGGAGAGCAATGTGCAGTCCCGCCGGATCGCCCGCAACATCCAGCTGATGTTCCAGAATGAATTCAACATGCTGCAGCCCGTGGACCCCGCGGGCGGCTCCTGGTATGTGGAAAGCCTGACCGAGCAGCTGGGGCAGGCGATCTGGGCGCAGGTGCAGCAGACCGAGGCGGAAGGCGGCATCCTGGAGCAGCTGAAGGACGGCACCGTGCAGGACTCGGTGGAGAAGATCCTGCGCGAGCGCTATCAAAAGCTGGCCACACGCGCGGACCGGGCGGTCGGCTGCAATATGTACGCCAATATGCTGGAGACTCCGCTGGAAAAGAATGAGCGCAGCCCGGAAGAACTGGTGAAGCTGAGAGCGCAGGCCGTGGACGAATATTTTGCCGACACGGATACCCTGCCCTGCCTGACCTGGCTTCAGAAGATTCCCGCCTGCATCAGCGGCGAACCGGACGACTTCATGTCCGCCGTGACGGAAGCGTTCCTGGGCGGCGCCACGCTTCAGCAGGTACGGGAAGCGCTCAACGACGGCTTTGACGGAGAGGATACGGTCACTCCGATCAAGCAGGCACGCTGGACCGAGCCGTTTGAAACCCTGCGCCGCAAGACGGAGCAGTATGAGAAGGAGACCGGAAAGACGGTCAACATTTTCCTGGCGAACATGGGCCCCGTCACCCAGCACAAGGCCCGCGCCGACTTTATTACCGGCTTTATGGAGGTCGGTCACTTCAAGGTACTGGGCAACAACGGCTTCCCCACCGTGGAAGAGGCGGCCCAGGCCGCGATCGACGCCCCGGCGCAGGTCATCGTGATCTGCTCCAGCGACCCGACCTATCCCGAACTGGTCCCGCCGCTGGCCCGCCTGATCAAGCAGGGCAAGCCGCAGGCGACGGTCTATTTGGCCGGCGCTCCCGCGCCGGAGTACAAGGACGCCTATCTGGAGGCCGGCGTGGATGACTTCATCCATGTGAAGTCGAATTGCCTTGCGATGTTGACGGCGATCCAGCAGAAGGAGGGGATCAACTGATGTATACCAAGCCGAATTTCAGTCAGATGACGCTGAAGCAGGACTTCTTTAAAAACGAAAGCATGGAGGCCTGGCAGAAGAAGATCGAGAAGGAGACCGGAAAGCCCCTGGAGGAGCTGCTGTACCATACCATGGAGCAGATCGACGTCAAGCCCCTCTACACCGGGGAGGATTACAAAGACGCGACCCATCTGCCCTACATGGCCGGTATCCCTCCGTTCCTGCGCGGGCCCTATCCCACGATGTATGTGACCCGCCCCTGGACCGTGCGCCAGTACGCCGGTTTCTCCACGGCGGAGGAGAGTAACGCCTTCTACCGGCGCAACCTGGCCGCCGGACAGAAGGGCCTTTCCATCGCCTTCGACTTGGCGACCCACCGCGGCTATGACTCCGACCACCCCCGCGTGGTCGGCGACGTCGGCAAGGCCGGCGTGGCGGTGGACTCGATTTTGGATATGGAGATCCTGTTCTCCGGGATCCCGCTGGATCAGATGTCCGTCTCCATGACCATGAACGGCGCGGTGCTTCCGGTCATGGCGTTCTATATCCTGGCGGCGGAGGAGCAGGGCGTGGATAAGTCCGTCCTGTCCGGTACGATCCAGAACGACATCCTCAAGGAATTCATGGTGCGCAATACCTACATCTATCCTCCCGCCGCGTCCATGCGGATCATCGGCGATATTTTCGCCTACACGGCCAAGTACATGCCCAAGTTCAACAGCATCAGTATTTCCGGCTACCACATGCAGGAGGCGGGCGCTACCGCGGACATCGAGCTGGGCTACACCCTGGCCGACGGTCTGGAGTACATCCGCACCGGTTTGAAGGCCGGTCTGACCATCGACGATTTCGCGCCCCGGCTGTCCTTCTTCTGGGCGATCGGCAAGAACTACTTTATGGAGGTCGCCAAGATGCGCGCGGCCCGGATGCTCTGGGCCAAGATCGTCAAGCAGTTCGACCCGAAGAAGGAAAAATCCATGGCCCTGCGCACCCACTCCCAGACCTCCGGCTGGAGCCTGACGGCGCAGGACCCCTTCAACAACCTGTCCCGCACCTGCGTGGAGGCAATGGCGGCCGCGCTGGGCCACACGCAGTCGCTGCACACCAACGCGCTGGACGAGGCCATCGCGCTGCCGACCGATTTCTCCGCCCGGATCGCGCGTAATACCCAGCTGTACATTCAGGATGAGACCAGCGTCTGCAAGGTCATCGACCCCTGGGGCGGCTCCTATTATGTGGAAGCCCTGACCGATCAGCTGATCCGCAGCGCCTGGGCCCACATCCAGGAGGTCGAGGAGCTGGGCGGCATGTCCAAGGCCATCGAGACCGGCCTTCCGAAGATGCGCATCGAAGAGGCCGCCGCCCGCCGTCAGGCGCACATCGACTCCGGCGAGGAAAAGATCCTGGGCCTGAATTCCTACCAGCTGGAGCAGGAAGACCCGCTGGACATTCTGGAGGTGGACAATACCGCCGTGCGCCAGGCACAGATTGCCCGCCTGGAAAAGCTGCGCGCCAACCGCGACCCCGAGGCGGTGGAGCTGCGGCTGAACGCCCTGACGCGGTCCATGGAGACCGGAGAGGGGAACCTGCTGGAGCTGGCCGTGGAGGCCGCGCGCGCACGGGCGAGCCTGGGCGAGATCTCGTATGCCATCGAAAAGGTGTGCGGGCGGCACAAGGCCGTGATCCGCTCCATCTCCGGCGTGTACAGCAGCGAGTTCTCCGACGATGAAGTCATTAATGAAGTACGGAAGATGACGGACGAGTTTGAGCAGCGGGAGGGCCGCCGACCCCGTATTCTGATCGCCAAGATGGGCCAGGACGGGCACGACCGGGGCGCCAAGGTCGTCGGTACGGCCTATGCCGACATGGGCTTCGACGTGGACGTGGGCCCGCTGTTCCAGACTCCGGAGGAGGTCGCGCAGGACGCGGTGGACAACGACGTGCACATTGTCGGCATGAGTTCGCTGGCGGCCGGACACAAGACCCTGCTTCCCCAGCTGGTGGATGAACTGCAAAAACGCGGACGCGGCGATATTATGGTCGTCGCGGGGGGCGTCATCCCCGCGCAGGACTATGAATTCCTCTACGAGCACGGCGCTTCCTGCATCTTTGGACCCGGCTCTGTCATCCCGGCATGCGCGAAGGAAATGCTGGAGAAGCTGAACGAGCGTCTGGGCGCGGCGGAGAATTGACATGGCGGACGTATATCGGCCGGAGTGGGTTCCGGAGAACGCAGGAGAAGGCTTCGCCACGCAGGTGATGCGGGGAATTCACGAAGATGAGATGACTGCGGCCAAAGCGCCCAAACCGGTCTGCCGGGCCAGGGAATTGACCGCGCGGGACTATGTGGATGGAATCCTGCGCGGCGACCGCATGATCCTGGCGCGGGCCATTACCGTCATCGAGAGCAACGCGGCAAAGCACGCGCCGCTTGCCCATGAGATCGTGCAGGAGATCCTTCCGTTCACGGGAAAATCCTCACGGGTCGGTATCACCGGCGTGCCCGGCGCGGGAAAAAGCACCTTTATCGAGGCGCTGGGCTGTATGCTCTGTGACCAGGGGAAAAAGGTGGCGGTGCTCGCGGTCGATCCCAGCAGCCCGATCTCCCGGGGCAGCGTGCTCGGTGACAAAACCCGGATGGAGCATCTGTCGCGCCATCCCAACGCGTTTATCCGCCCCTCGCCGTCGGCCGGAAGGCTGGGCGGCGTGGCCCGGAAAAGCCGCGAGACCATCCTTTTGTGCGAGGCCGCCGGTTATGACACGATCCTGGTGGAGACCGTCGGCGTCGGACAGGGGGAGACCACGGTGCGCTCCATGGTGGACTTTTTCATGGTTTTGGTCATTACCGGCGCGGGGGATGAGCTGCAGGGCATCAAAAAAGGCGTCATTGAGCTGGCCGACGCGATCCTGGTCAACAAGGCGGACGGCAATAATCTGCAGAACGCCCTGAACGCGCGGGCGGAATACAATCAGGTCCTGCATTACCTGCGCCCGGTCACCGAAGGGTGGCAGCCGAAAGCCTATACCTGTTCCGCGCTGACCGGACAGGGGATCGGGGACTTCTGGGACGTGGTCACGTCGTTTGTGGAGAAGATGAACGAGACCGGACAGCTCCAGAAGCGCAGGCGTGAGCAGGAGTGGGAGTGGGTGCAGGA
>JBJDYM010000225.1:0-18266 GCA_051867315.1 Faecousia sp. | reverse complement strand
CCCGAATCCGGTCGGCTTCGGCAAAATTTTTGGCTTTCTTGGCTGCGGTTCTGGCAGCAACCAGCGCATCTACCTCAGGGTCCGCATTGGCCGCTTCCTCCTGCGCCTGCTTTTCGCGCAGAGCCTGAGCGGCGGGAATCAGATTCAGGCTGAGCACCCGGTCGAAATCCGCCAGAGCTGCCAGCTTGGTGGCATCATTGCATTTGGCTTTCAGCACATCGTAAACCGCCGTCACCGCCAAAGAGGTATTCAGGTCGCCATTCAGTGCGCCCACAAACCGCTCCTTCAATCCGTCAAACGCGGCAGAATCCACTTCCCCTTCGGGATTCAGCGTGGCAATCCTGGCAACCAGCTTTTGGTAGGCAGCGGCAGCGTTGTCCAGATTTTCCCAGTTGAACACCAGGTTCCGGCGGTAGTGGCTCTGCAGGCAGAACAGCCGGTAGGCCATGGGATCATAGCCCTTCTCCTCCAGCAGGGAAACCGTCAGGAATTCCCCCTTGGACTTGCTCATTTTGGAGACACCGTCGCCGTAGTCCACGTTCAGATGGTGGACATGGAACCAGTAATTGCACCACTTGTGGCCCAGGTAGCTCTCGGACTGGGCAATCTCGTTGGTATGATGGGGGAAGGCATTGTCGATGCCGCCGCAGTGGATGTCCAGATTCTCGCCCAGATGCTTCATGGAAATGCAGGAGCACTCGATGTGCCAGCCGGGATAGCCCACGCCCCAGGGGGAATCCCATTTCAGGGCCTGGTCCTCAAACTTGGATTTTGTGAACCACAGAACAAAGTCATTTTTGTTCCGCTTGTTGGTATCCTCTTCCACGCCTTCCCGGACCCCCACAGCCAGGTCTTCCTCGTCATGGTCGTTGAACACGTAATACTTCTCCAGCGTGGAGGTATCAAAATACACGTTGCCGCCGGCCAGATACGCTTTTCCCTTTTCCAGCAGCACGGAAACCATGTGGATGTATTCGTCAATGCAGTTGGTAGCCGGCTCCACCACGTCGGGGCGCTTGATGTTCAGCTTGTCGCAGTCTGCAAAAAACGCATCGGTGTAGAATTTCGCGATCTCCATGACCGTTTTGTGCTCCCGGCGGGCGCCCTTGAGCATTTTATCCTCGCCGGTGTCGGCATCGGAGGCCAGATGGCCCACGTCGGTGATGTTCATGACCCGCTTGACGGGATAACCCACATAGCGCAGAGCCTTTTCCAGCACGTCCTCCATAATATAGGTGCGCAGATTGCCGATGTGGGCATAGTGATACACCGTTGGGCCGCAGGTATACATTTTCACGAGGCCGGGATCATTGGGGGTAAAGAGTTCCTTCTTATGGGTGGCAGAGTTGTAAAGATACATGGTCTATCTCCTCCTGTAATAATATGCAAAATAAAACGCCCCTTATACATGCCCATCGGGCCGTACAAGAGGCGGCGGTTGGCCGCGGTTCCACTCTCATTTCTCACTTTTGAAAACGCTTCCGCTCCCGGACGCACGTTCACGTTTCCAAAACCATTCGGGCTTTCAGCCGGCGGCCCAAATTCTCTGATGGGAGGATAACGTTACTCTTTCCGTTCACAGCGGTATGAAACTTTTTTCATTTTATCATCAAAGGACGGTAAATGTCAAGTGTTTCCTGACAAAATATATAAATCGCAGAATTATTTTTACCGTTTTTTCCATGAAGGATTTACAAAAAGAAGCGCATAATATGGTATGAATCAATCATTAAATAATTCTTATCCTATTGACAATCCGCCCCACAATCCGATATAATATGCTCGAGAAATAATTAGAAAGGGAGGTAACCCTATGAATTACCCCTTCAGGACCAAATCATCTCTCAGCCGTTTCGTGAGCCTGGCTCTCGTTCTGCTGCTGATGCTGACAGCGCTCAGCGGTTGCTCACTGCTCCCTTCTTCCAAGGAGACGGAGCCTTCCACCGAGCCGTCGGATGTCAATGTGAATATCCCCAACATTGTTGATAGCGAGCCCTCCACCGAGCCTCCTACTGCTCCTTCCACCATCCCCACCACCGTCCCCCAGAAAGAGAATGTGGCCGTGGTGAAAGAGCAGCTGAACATCCGCAGCTCACCCAGCACCGGCAGCCGGGTCATTACCAGTCTGGATGCCGGCGAAGAGGTTGAAGTTCTGCGTATTGAGCCCATCGGTTCCGTTGAGTGGGCCTATGTCAGCTCCGACACCCTGAATGTGATGGGCTGGATTGTCACGGATATGCTGGATATGAGCAATGTGCAGCTGGCCTCCGGCAGCACCAGCACGCCCGGCAGCACCAATTCCACCTCCCCCACCACCAGCACCACCGCAACCACGCCCACCACTGCTACGGAGCCCACCGTTAATAACATCACCGGTACCGGCGGCGGCACCACACCCGCCAACGCAAAATACGGCGTTGTAACCGCCAGCGAGCTGAACATCCGAAGCTCCGCAAGCCAGACCGCAGACCGGGTGGGCGGCTACCAGTACGGCGACCGGATCGCCATTCTGGAAACCAGCAACGGCTGGGCCCGCACCGATAAGGGCTGGGTCAGCCTGTCCTACGTCTACGTGGACGGCGATGTCGGTTCCAACTCCGCCTATGGTACCGTTACGGCAACCCAGCTGAACGTCCGCAGCGGCCCCGGCACCAACTATGACAAGGTGAAGACTTTGAATCTGAACGACCGTGTCCAGGTTTTGGAGCAGATCAAAGTCGGCACCACCACCTGGGGCTATGTCAGCGGCGGCTGGGTCTCCATGGACTATATCAGCCTGGAGGGCAGTACCGGAACCGTCGGCGGAACCACTGGCGGCGGTACAACCACCACCGGAAACGCAACCGTCACCGGCAGCGGCGTGAACATCCGCGCCGGAGCAGGCACCTCCTATCAGATCGTTGGCTCTAAGAGCGCTGGCGATGTGGTCACCATTCTGGAGACTACCACGGCCGAGGGCTACACCTGGGGCAGAATCGACATGGGCTGGATTTGCATGAACTACGTGCGAATGAACTGATTTTCCCCAACGTTTTGATACCATGAAATGAAAACCAAAGCCGCTTTTGATGTTCGTCAAAGGCGGCTTTGTGTTTTTCGGATGATCGGAGTTTTGACTCATGATATTCGAGAAAGCAACCATCAACGATTGGGAGTCCTTGGTCGCGTTAAAAATGGAATACCTGCCGAAATGGGACTGGATTTTGTGGAACTGAAAGCAACGGATTCCGGATATTCCCTGTATAAAAACATCGGATTTGAAGATGTGGTTTCAAAATACCAGCCAATGAAGTTTGTTATTGCTTCCGGCAGCATTACCCGGTAATATCTCTTTTTTCTCCTGCATAAATTTTTCTGGGTGATGAAACATGAAAAAGGATGCGTGGAAACAATACACCTTCTGGATTGTGGTCAGTGAAGCAGCGGGCATTATTTCGGGTCTATTGAGCATGGAGGGAATGAAGACCTACGCGCAAAGCGCAGTTCAGCCCGGTTTTGCTCCGCCCGATATTGTCTTTCCCATCGTGTGGACCATTCTCTATGCACTGATGGGCATTGGCATGGCCCGGGTACAGCTCTACGGCTCTTTACCCGGAAAAGCAAAAGCAGGAAACCTTTTCATTTCGCAGCTGGTGGTGAATTTCTTCTGGCCGCTGGTTTTCTTCAACGCCCAGGCTTATGGTCTGGCCCTTGTTTTCCTGGCCGTGCTGTGGATTCTGACAGCGGAAATGATCAATGCATTCCGAAAGGAGGATCGGCTGGCTGGGAATCTGCAAATCCCCTACCTGCTTTGGCTGGGCTTCGCGGCACTTCTGAATGAGCAAGTCTGGCAATTGAATCGCTGAAAAACGTGGCAGCCTCACGATTGGGGCTGCCACGTTAATTATTCTGTTTTCAGCTTCACTTCATCGTTTTCCAAATAGGCATGAATGCTGCTGATGGGCTTTTCGAAGCTGTCGATAATGGCTTCGCTGATGGGGTCCTCCAGGCTGCGCTGGATGGTGCGGCGCAGGTTTCTGGCGCCATAGGTCAGGGAGTAGGCTTCCTTCACCAGATAATCCCGGATGGAATCGTCCCAGGTAAAGGTAAGTCCTCTGCTCTCCAGGCTGGTGCGCAGCTCGCCCAGCATGATATCCGCGATGTTCAGGAAATTCTCCTTGGACAGGTGGTTAAAGGTGATGATCTCATCCACCCGGTTGAGGAACTCGGGCCGCAGGAAGCCCTGCAGTGCCTTCATGGTCTTTTCCTTCACCTGCTCCTGCTGGGTTCTGCCAAAGCCCATGCTGCTGGAAACACCCTCAGAGCCTGCATTGGAGGTCATGACAATGACACAGTTCTCGAAATTCACCACCCGGCCTTGAGAATCGGTAATTCGGCCATCGTCCAGCACCTGCAGCAAAATGTTCAGCACATCGGGGTGGGCCTTTTCAATCTCGTCAAACAGGACCACGCTGTAGGGCCGGCGGCGAATCTGCTCGGTCAGCTGACCGGCTTCGTCATAACCCACATAACCGGGAGGCGAACCAATCAGCTTGGAGACGGTGTGCTTCTCCATATACTCGGACATATCCAGGCGGATCAAACTGTCCACACTGTCGAACAAATCGGAAGCCAGGCATTTCACCAGCTCGGTTTTACCCACACCGGTGGGACCCACGAAGATAAAGGACACCGGCCGTTTCTTGGGAGAAATTCCCACCCTGTTGCGGCGGATGGCGCGGGCGACGGCATCAACCGCTTCATCCTGGCCCACAATATGCTCCCGCAGACGGTCAGGAAGCTGCTTCATCTGCTGGTACTCCTGGGCCTTGATCTTGGAGGCGGGAATCTTCGTCCAAAGCTCGATGATTCTGGCTAAGTTTTCCATGGTCACAGCGGGAAGGGGCTGCTTTTCCAGTTCCTCGATCTCCCCGGCAATCCGGCAGAGCTTGCTGCGGATGGTGGCCATGCGCTCAAAATTCTGGTTCTCCGTGTCATCGTTCAGCATCCGAAGCTCCAGCTCATAATCATCCCGCTCCTTGCGCAGCTCTGCCAGCCTGGACAGCTCCTTGCACCGGAGGTTCACATCGGAGCAGGCTTCGTCCAGCAGGTCGATGGCCTTATCGGGCAGGAACCGGTCGGTGATGTAACGCTCGGAGAGCACCACGCACTGCCGGGCAATTTCCGGGGAGATGGTGACGCTGTGGTATTCGGCGTAGGTTTTGGAGATACCCTGTAAAATCTGACAGGCCTCCTCGATGGTGGGCTCTGCCACGGTAACGGGCTGGAAACGACGTTCCAGGGCGGCGTCCTTTTCAATATACTTCCGGTATTCCGTGTGGGTGGTGGCGCCGATGATCTGAATATCTCCCCGGGAAAGAGGGGGTTTCAGAATATTGGCGGCGTTCATGCTGCCTTCAGCATCGCCGGCTCCCACCAGATTGTGGACCTCATCCACCACAAGAATGATGTTGCCGCATTCCTTGATTTCGGTAATCAGGCTTTTCATCCGGCTCTCGAACTGGCCACGGAACTGGGTTCCGGCCACCAGGGCCGTCAAATCCAGCAGGAAAACCTCCTTATCCCGCAGCTTGTAGGGGACATCGCCGGCTACAATCCGCTGGGCCAGGCCCTCTGCAATGGCGGTTTTGCCCACGCCGGGCTCACCCACCAGGCAGGGATTATTCTTCTGACGGCGGTTCAGAATCTGAATCACCCGTTCCGTCTCCACATCCCGGCCGATTACCCGGTCCAGCTTTCCGGCTCTGGCTCTTCCGGTCAGGTCCATGCAGTAGCTGTCCAGGAATTTATGCCTTTTATTTCCCTTTTTCTTCTTTTCGTCCGCTTCCTCCTTGGGAGGCTCCTGCTTCTTGGCAGGATGACCGGGAACAGGCAGGCTGCCGCTGCCGAAAAGCTGGTTCAGCAGCGGGAACGTGGCGGTTCTTCTTTCCGGGCTGTCGTCATCCTCCTGTGAATCGTTCTGTCCAAACATGCTGCTCATTTCATCGCTGAGCATATCCAGATCATCCTCCGAAATGCCCATTTGCTTTACCACCTGGTCGATCTGGGGAACCCCCAGGCTTCTGGCGCATTTCAGGCAATAGCCTTCATTCAGCGTATTTCCATTCTCTATCTTGGTAATGAACACCACTGCTACATTTTTTTTGCATTTGACGCACATTTTAGGCTGCATATTCTCTCACTCCTCTTTACAAGGAAATCTCCTTTGGAGCGCAGTATAGCATATCCGCGCATAAAAAGGAAAAACAAATTATGAACTCTTCAACGGCTGGCACACTCGAATTTTTCGATGCCATCGTCATACCACAGGTGGGTCATGTACAGTCCTCCCGGCGGAACCGTCGGTCCGGCGGCAGTGCGGTTTCCGGAATCCAGGATTTTTCCGATTTCCTCCGGGCGGATCTTTCCCTCGGCACAGTATACCACCGTCCCGGCCATAGCACGGGCCATGTTATACAGGAAACCGTTGGCACAGACGCGCAGAGAAATCAGGTCCCCCTGGCGCTCCACATCATAATAATAGACAGTACGCACCGTGGATTTCACATCCGTACCCACACTGCGCACGGCGGCAAAATCATGGGTGCCGACAAACTGGTTCGCCGCCTCCTGCATGAGATTTTCATCCAGATGCTTGGGATAGAACCAGGCCCGGTTCACATAAAAAGGGTCCTTCAGCCGGGAGTTATAAATCTGATAGGTATATTCCTTTTTGACGCAGGAGCCGATGGCATTGAAGCCGTCATGGACCTCAAAGGCTTTGGTCACCACAACATCGCATGGCAGATGGGTATTCAGCGCATAAGGAAGCCGCTCCACCGGAATGGTGGAGTCGGTTCGAAAATTGGCAACATAGCAGCGAGCATGGACCCCGGCATCGGTTCTGCCGCACCCCGTCATGTGAACGGGATGGCCCACCACCATCGCCGCCGCTTTTTCCATGGTTTCGGCCACGGTGGGCAGGTTCTTCTGTACCTGCCAGCCATGGTAGGCTGTTCCAAGATATGTCAAAAATAAGGCAATATTCCGCATGGGCAACCTCACAGCCCAAAGGCAGCCAGAGTCGTCACCGCAGCCACCAGACAGATGCACACTTCAAAAGCCCGGATATCCACCCGGGAGAAGCGCAGCAGCTTCATCTTCGTCCGGCCCTCTCCGCCCTGATAGCAGCGGCACTCCATGGCGGTGGCCAGCTCATCCGCCCGGCGGAAGGCACTGATGAACAACGGCACCAGCACGGGCACCAGCGCCTTGGCCCGGTCGATGATGCTGCCGGTTTCGAAGTCCGCGCCTCTGGCCTTCTGGGCATTCATGATCTTATCCGTCTCTTCAATCAGAGTGGGGATAAAGCGGAGGGCAATGCTCATCATCATGGCCAGCTCATGCACCGGTACATGGAGCTTCTTCAGCGGGTTCAGCAGGCTCTCCAGGCCATCCGTCAGGGAGATGGGCGAGGTGGTATAGGTCAGCAGGAAGGTGCCGGAAATCAGCATCAAAATCCGCCAAATCATGAAAAAAGCCCGCTTCAAGCCCTCCGTTGTGATGGCGAGAGAACCGATGCGGATCAGCTCCACGCCGCCGTCGGTATAGAAGAGGTTCAAAACGGCGGTAAAAACCAGAATGAATACCAGTGGCTTCATGCCCCGGACGATGGACTTCGGGGGAATGGCGGAAATCTTGATGCAGGACACCAGAAACACCATCATCAGAGAATAGGAGATCCAATTGTCCGCAATAAACAGCGCCACGATGTAAACCACCGTGAGAATCAGCTTGGTTCTGGGGTCCATCCGGTGAATGGGGGATGTTCCGGGAAAAAACTGCCCCAGAGTGATGTCTTTAAGCATGGACCTTCCCCTCCTTCAGCCGGGTCAAAAGCGATACCGCCTGGGCGGTGGTGTAAACATTTTCTACCTCCAGGCCCAGTTCCTTCAAATGCAGGAACACCTGGGTCACCTGGGGAATGTTCAAGCCCATGTCCACCAGTTCCTGGGCATGATCGAAAACCTCCGCCGGGGAGGCGTCCATGGCCAGGTGGGAACCGTACAGCACCAACAGCCGGTCGGTCATTTTAGCCACATCCTCCATGGAGTGGCTGACCATCATGATGGTGGCGTTTTTCGCTTTCCGATAGCTTTCGATGTTGCCCAGGATCTCAGCCCGGCCAATGGGGTCCAGTCCTGCCGTGGGCTCGTCCAGGATCAGGACCTCCGGCTCCATGGCAATCACACCGGCAATGGCCACCCGGCGCTTCTGTCCGCCGGAAAGGTCAAAAGGAGACACCTGGAGCTGCTGCTCCGTAATGCCCACAAACCCGGCGGCCTCCCGTACCCGGCGGTCGATTTCCTCCTGGCTCAGACCCATGTTCTTGGGGCCGAAGGCGATGTCCTTGTACACCGTCTCCTCAAAAAGCTGGTATTCGGGGTACTGGAACACCAAGCCCACCCGAAAGCGCGCCTGGCGGGTTGTCTTCTTATCCGTCCAAATGTCCACGCCGTCCAGAAGGACCTGGCCGGAGGTGGGCTTCAGCAGCCCGTTAAGCTGCTGCATCAAGGTGGATTTTCCGGAGCCGGTGTGGCCGATGACACCCACGAATTCCCCCCGGTTCAATGTAAAGCTCACATTTTCCAGGGCTTTGTGCTCAAAAGGGGTCCCAGCGCTGTAAATGTAATTCAGGTCCTTCACCTGTAAAATGGGTTCCAAATTCATTCCTCCCACGCGTCAGGCCTTCAGCCAATCGTAAAGTGCCTGCGCGCATTCTTTCGGGTCCAGCATGGTCAGGGGCAAATCAAAGCCCTGCTTGTTCAGCTCCCAGCAGAGCTCCACGCTCTCCGGAGCGGCAAGGCCGATCCCATGGAGCAGCTCCACCTGAGAAAAAACCGCTCTGGGTGTACCGTCCGCCGCGACCGTTCCCCTGTTCAGCACCACCACCCGGTCGGCCTGGGCCGCCTCGTCCATGTGGTGGGTAATCAGCACAACGGTAATCCCCTTCTCCCGGTTCAGCCGTTTCACGGTATCGATGACATCTTTTCTGCCCTGGGGGTCCAGCATGGCCGTGGGCTCGTCCAGCACAATGCATCTGGGCTCCATGGCAATCACACCGGCGATGGCAATTCGCTGCTTCTGGCCACCGGACAGCAGATGGGGAGCATGCTCCCGATATTCATACATACCAACCTGTTTCAGGGCAACGTCCACCCTGCGGCGGATTTCCGGGCTGGCAATGCCCAGATTCTCCGGGCCGAAGGCCACGTCCTCCTCCACCACGTTGGCAACGATCTGGTTGTCCGGGTTTTGAAACACCATTCCCACATTGCGCCGCACCGCCATCAGCCGGTCCGGGTCGGAGGTATCCAGACCGCAGACATACACCTTGCCGCCGCTGGGCAGGAGAATGGAATTGAAATGCTTTGCCAGAGTGGATTTTCCGCAGCCATTGGTGCCGAGAATCGCGGTAAAGCTTCCCTCCTTGATGGAGAGATTCAAATCCTCAAAAACCACAACATCCGGTGCGCCGTCCAGCCCCTGGTAGCGGAAGGCAAGATTCTGCGCCGAAATAATCTCTTTCATTCGCGCCTCCATTACGGTGTCCATCGGCCCGTTGCCCCGCAGGGCAGCACCAGGCCGGATTCTCTCACCGGCAGGCCCAGCTCTCCGGCCGCGGTTTTGCCGCCGAACCGGCTGCCGAAAACCACATCGGAGGCGTAGGCCACGGCAGAAGGCGCCAGGCCGGTGGTATAGGAATTGATGATCACAAAGAGCGGATTGTCACTGAGCAGCTTTGCCGTTTCCAACAGGAACGGATAGAAGCTGGTCTCCATTTTCCAGATTTCTCCGCTGGGGCCCCGGCCGTAGCTGGGGGGGTCCATGATGATGCCGTCATACCGGCGTCCCCGGCGAATTTCCCGCTGGATGAATTTTCCGCAGTCATCCACGATCCAATGGATCGGCCGGTCGGAAAGGCCGGAGGAGACCGCATTCTCCTTGGCCCAGGCAACCATCCCCTTGGAGGCATCCACATGGTACACCTCCGCCCCGCCGGCTGCCGCCGCCAGAGTGGCGCCGCCGGAATAGGCGAACAGGTTCAGCACCCGGACCGGCCGCCTGGCGGAGGCCACCTTTTCCCGGATGAAGTCCCAGTTTACAGCCTGCTCCGGGAAAACGCCGGTGTGCTTGAAATTCATGGGCTTCACGTTAAAGGTGAGATAATCCTTGTATCTGATCTGCCAGCGCTCCGGGAGCTGGTGGTCGGACCAATGCCCTCCGCCGGTATTGGAGCGGAGATAGCGGGCATCATATTGCTTCCACTCCGGCGCGCCGTGGGGGGTGCTCCAGATCACCTGTGGGTCGGGGCGCACCAGGATATACCTTCCCCAGCGTTCCAGCCGCTCTCCATCCGAGGTATCCAGCACCTCATAATCCTTCCATTCATCGGAAATCCAAATCATTCCGGCTTTCCCTCATTTCTTTCTTTTCTCAGAAAAACACGTCTCCATTGCCGGAATAGTCGCCGTAGAATTGATCGCCGCCGGTAATGCCGCCATTGTATCCGTTGTCAAACCCGCCGTTATTTCCAAAGTCAAAATTGAAATCATTGTTATCATCCGGGTAAATAATGTTGCTGCTTCCATCCTCGAAGCCATAGTCCAGGTCGGGCGGGTAGTTCAGGATCGTATCCTGATTGTGCAGCGGGCAGCAAAGATAGGGCGTTCCCTCTGTGTTATTCGCATAGCCGCTGAAGCCGGTCCAGACCAGAGGATTTCCGTAACTGTCAACATAGTACACATAGCTGTCGCTTCCGTAGATATCCTCCAGACCCACGCGCAGGCCGGCGCGGATATCGTTGACCTCGTCAGGTGTCAGCTTGACCAGAGAACGGGTTTCAATCACCGCATCCGGAGACATCCGGCAGTATTCCGTCGCCACACCGCCGCCGGTGACACAGTAATCCACCTGGACATGCTTGGTGCACACGCCGTTCGGAACATCCTCGGGATAGCAGTTCACAGACACCACCCGGGCAATTCCTCTGACATCACTGCCGCAGGCGCCGCTGGCCTGCAGGCCGGAATCCAGGCAGACACTGACATTGCGGAAGGCGTTGCCGTTGTAAAGACCCACCTGGGGCAGACCGTTGTGGATGGGCTGCATGACCATCTTCCAAAGCCGGGCAGCGGGGTTTGCATAGTTATTGGTCAGATAAATCTGCTCCGGCTGGTTGTAGCCGCACCACACGGCCGCGGTGTAATACTTGGTATAGCCGCAGAACCAGCGGTCACGGTTGCTGGAAGTCGTGCCGGTCTTGCCGGCAATATTCTGTCCGGGGAATACAGCGGCGGTACCGGTACCGTTGTTGGCTGCGTTATACAGGCAGTAATTGATATAATTGACGGTCTTCTCGCTGAGAATCTGCCGGCTCTCCTGCTTGTTGTCCAACACGATCTCACCGTCGCTGTTGTACACCTTGGTGTAGGTTCGGGCGGTGCGGTACACGCCGTTGTTGGAAAAGGTTGCGTAAGCCGCAGACATTTCCCGGACTGTGGAGCCCACCGTCAATGCGCCCAGCGCCAGAGGGGAAATGGCGATATCGGACATATTCATGCCGCTGGAGGAGACGTAGCGATCCACCAGATAATTCTGGCCGAAATTGTATTTTGCGAAGCTGAAGCTGTAATCCGTACCGATCTGGTTCAGCGTATTGGCCGCAATGGTGTTGACGGAAGAGACAATGCCGTTGAAAATGGTCTTGGAATAGCTGTAGACCCGGCTGTCATTCTTGGGGAACGCGCCGCCGTCATAGCTCAGGGGCATATCCCGAATCACCGTGGCCGGGCTGTAGCCGCCCTTTTCGAAGGCGGGAGCATACACCGACAGCGGCTTTTGGGCAGAACCGGTCTGCAGCTTCGCCTGGGTAGCTTTGTTATAGGCAAAGAAATCGTTCTTCTCTCCCACGCCGCCGGCCAGGGCCACAATATCACCCGTGGAATTGTCAATCACCACGATGCCGGACTGGAGCTGCTGGGTACTTCTGGTGGTGGGGATGTTGTTCAGATCCGTGTAGATGGCATCCACCTGGTTCTGGACATCCAAATCCAGGGTGGTGTAGATATGATAGCCGCCCTTTTGGATCTTTTCCAGATAGTAATTCCGGGCCGTTTGGTCCATATCGTCCCAGACAAAGCCATCCTGGAGCGCCATATCAGCGGCCACGTCCAGAATCACCGTGTCCACGAACCAGCTGTAAATGTGCTGGGAGGCATTTAAGCTGACGGAGGTCTGGGAGCCGCAGCGGGGGCAGAAGTACAAATCCCCTTCGTGTACAAAGGTACTGACCGTGCCGCCATAGCCGCAGGAGTCGCACTCAGCCCATCGGTCCTCGTCGGCGATGCCGTCTTTGAATACCAGAGGCTGGTTGAACGCCTCAATATATTCCTCGTCGGTCAAATAGCCCTGGTTCAGCATCTCATTCAGGACGCTCTCCTGCCGGTAGCGGTTACGCTGCTCGCCGTTTCGCATCTCCCCCTTGTACAGATACACGCTGGTGGAATAGGGGTTGAACATGGAGGGGTTATTGGTGATGCTGATCAGGCTGGCACATTCCGCGACGGTCAGGCTTTGCAGCTCCTTGCCGAAGTAGGCAGCAGCGGCGGACTTGACGCCATAGCAGCCCTTGCCCAGGTAAATCCGGTTCAGGTATTCCTTCATGATGACATCCTTGTCATACTCCTTTTCCAGGAGCTGCGCACGGAAAATCTCCATAACCTTTCGCTGAACCGTGATGCTCTTTTCGTCCGTGGTGTTCTTGACCAGCTGCTGGGTAATGGTAGAGCCGCCGAACTGGGAATCGCCGCCGAAGAACATGTTGGCGCAGGCCTTAATGGTGGTAATCCAGTCCACGCCCTGGTGTTCGTAAAAGCGCTTGTCCTCGATGGCGACCGTGGCGTCAATCAGCGCCTTGGGAATCTCATCCCAGGTTGCGGGCTGGCGGTCAGTGGTGGTATAGATCTGCTGAAGCAGCTGGATATTGCCATCGTTATCCACATAGTGAACGTAGGATGTTTTTTCAACATCATAATCCTCATAGGACCAGTTTTGAGCTTCCTTCAGGATATCGTTCTGAAGATACTCCGCCAAAGCGCCCATGAAAACCACGCCGCTGATCAGGCAGATGAGCAGCACTGTGGCAGCTGCACCAACGGCAATTTTCGCCGCAGAAAGCAAGGTGGAGCCAAGGGTGTAAATCAGTTTGATCGACCAATGGGGATTCCACTCCTGGCGAATCTTTTTTCTGCGCTTGTTGTTTTGATTTTGATTTGCCATAGAAAACCTCCGAAACTCCGGCCAAAGCAGCCGGGCGGTAATCCGTCTTTTGAAAAGGCATATCCCAGAACACGCCTGCGTACCATTATAACATAATGATACCCAAAACGAAAGACCTAATTTATGAATTATCCTTTAAATTCGGGAAATAATGCTGTTAAACACAAGGCGGCATCAAAAGAAACCAGATTTCCGTTCCACCCGCAATTTTTTCCGGCTCTTCCCTTCCCCGGCTCCATTGTACAGTTTGTGCAATATTGACTATTGATTTTATGGTCTGCTCAGGTTAGAATACCTACTGTAAAGTTTGGAGGTGCAATATGGCTGACGAATACGGCTCTGATTTTATCACCATCGTGGACGAGGATGGAACGGAATACGAGCTGGAGGTGCTCACCACCGTGGAATATAACGGTGAAAGCTACCTGGCTGTCATCCCCGCCCCGGAGGGCGAAGAGGAATCCAGCATGGAGATCAGCATCCTCAAATCCACTGATGAAGACGGAGAGCCGCTGCTTTGCGCCATCGAAGATGAGACGGAGCTTCAGGCTGTGTATGATTTGATTATGGACTCCCTTTATGAGGAAGAAACCGAATAGAATCCCTTCCTGCTTGGTGCGAGTGCGTCCTTTTGGACCCACATTTTTATAACGGGATGTTTGACTTCCCGGCTGGATTGCAGACCTCCCGCCCGCGCTTCGACGTTGGGTGGAAGTTGGGAGCAGCGAAAGTCGTGAGCGGCAACCCACCTGCCATTTCGTGCAGGTCATAATTGGACGTGCTACGGCTAAAGCGGGGTATGGCATGGGGGCTTCGGCCCCCATGTTTTTTTGTCTTCCTTCTCCGGAAATGCACGGCGCATCGTTCAATTTTGTAATTTATCGATTTTTAACAAATTTGCTACTTGCAACACTCTGAAAAATAGATTATAATGTACGGGTCTGTTTGTGAACATTTTTACAAACCAAATCGATCAAGGAACAATGAGAGGAAATGATTTCATGAGTGCATCCAAGAAGAAAAAGCTTCGCTCTGAAAATACCGGCAAGCTGACCGAACGCCAGCTCGCCGAGCAGAAGGAAGCCAAGAAAATCAAGCTTTACAGCATTGCCTTTGTGGCGGTCATGGCCGCGCTGATTGTTGTCGCATTCGTGGTGGGCATCAACCGCAGCATCCAGGCCAGCGGTGTCCACGAGAAAAAGACCGTCGCAGCCACTGTGGGCGAGCATCAGATCAGCAACGCAGAGCTGAGCTACTACTACATCGACTACGTCAACAACTACGCCAACTCCTACGGCAGCTATTTGTCCCTGTTCGGCATTGACTCCTCCGTGGCTCTGGACAAGCAGGTTTACGACGAGGAAACCGGGCAGACCTGGGCGGATAACTTCATCTCTGAGGCCACCGCTTCCGCTCAGACCGTCTACGCGCTGGCAGATGCCGCTGATGCCGAAGGCTTCACCCTGCCTCAGGAGCAGCAGGAGCAGGTGGAGATCATGTCCAGTAACCTGGATGCCTATGCCACCTTCTACGGCTATTCCGATACCAACGCCTTCCTGAAGGCACAGTATGGCAACGGCGCATCCAAAGAGGGCTATTTGGACTATTATCAGCGCAACCTGCTGGCAAGCGCCTATCAGACCTACCATCAGGAGGGCCTGACCTATACCCCCGAGCAGATTCGGGAGGCAGACAGCGAGGACCCTGCCGAGTATTCCTCCTTCAACTACGCTCAGTACCACATTCCCATCTCCAAATTCCTCACCGGCGGTACCACCGATGACAGCGGCAGCACCACCTATTCCGCCCAGGAGAGAGCCACTGCCGTGGCAGCCGCAAGGGAAGCCATTGCTCCCCTGACCGACAGCTCTGTAAACACCGTGGAAGCACTGGATGCAGCCATTGCAGCCATGGCCATCAACGAGGGTGCTGACGCTTCCTCCTCCGTTTACACCGATCAGTCCCGCACCGGCATCAACTCCTACCTGAGCGACTGGATCACCGACGCCTCCCGTCAGGTTGGCGATGTGACCTGCATCGAAATTCCGGGCACCGTCAAGGACGAGAACGGCGAAGACCTGGAGACCATTACCGCTTTCTATGTCGTCCTCTTCAATGGTGAGAACAAGAACGAGACCGAGCTGGTCAACGTCCGTCACATTTTGGTGGGCTTCGAGGGCGACACCCAGGAAGACGGCACCTATTCCGACGAAGTCAAGGAAGCCGCCCGTGCCTCCGCGGAAGAGATTCTGAACGAGTGGAAGGCCGGCGATGCCACAGAGGAAAGCTTTGCCGCTCTGGCAGAAGCCAAATCCACCGACAGCGGCTCCAACACCAACGGCGGCCTTTACGAGAATGTCTACCCCGGCCAGATGGTCACCGCTTTCAATGACTGGTGCTTCGATTCCGCCCGCAAATCCGGCGACACCGGCATTGTGGAGACGACTTATGGCTACCATGTGATGTACTTTGTGGGTACCGCCGGCCAGACCTATCGGGATTATCAGATCGTCAACGATATGAGAAACACCGATATGGAAACCTGGTTCCAGGGCCTGCTGGAGAACTACACCGTTACCATGGGTGATACCTCCTATATGCGGAAGGATATCGTCCTCAGCTGATCAATCAACCGACTAAAAAATGAGGGCTGCGATTGCAGTCCTCATTTTTTGTATACAGGCCGATCAGTACTTGCTGCGCATCATGCGGCGGCGGGCGATGTTGATGGGGCCCTCCTGCATGTGGTTGATCCAGGCCAGACTCTTGCCGCAGCCATAGGCGGTGCAGGAATCCGGATCATCGGCCAAAATGCAGGGAATGCCGGTGCGCTCAATCAGCAGCTCACAGAAGCCCCAAATCTGGCTGCAGCCACCGGTGAGGGTGATGCCGCTCTCGGAAATATCGCTGACCAGCTCAGGGCTTGTCTGCTCCAGGACGGAAAGCACCTCGTCCGCGATCTGACGGGCGGGACGGCGGAGCACCTCGTAAACCTCCGTGGAGGTCAGTGTGACGGTTTTGGGCATGCCGGTCTTGGAATCCCTGCCCTTGACGTTCATGCTCATTTCCTCCTGGCGGGGATACACCTGTCCAATTTGGATTTTCACTTCTTCGGCGGTGACCTGGCCAATCACCACACCGTATTGACGGCGGACATAGCGTGAAATGGCTTCATCAAAGAAGTCCCCTGCCACCTTCAGAGAGGATGACACGGCAACGCTGTTCATACTCAGCACGGCAATATCCGTGGTGCCTCCGCCAATATCCACAACCATATGGCCGGTCGCGTCCTTCAAATCCAGTCCGGCGCCCAGGCCTGCGGCCAGGGGCTCCTCGATCAGAAACACCCGTCGGGCACCGGCCTCAATGGCCGCGTTGATGACGCTGCGCTCTTCCACCTCGCTGACGCCGCTGGGAACGCTGATGACCACGCGGGGCTTGGGCGTGAACACGGAGGCCTTGGTGGCGGTTTTGAACATCTCCTGGAGCATGCGCACGGTCATCTCGTGATCGGAAATGATTCCCTCCCGCAGAGGCCGCATGGCAACCACGTTGCCGGGGGTACGGTTGAGCATATTCCGCGCCGCAGCGCCCACCTGGAGGATCTTGCCGGTGTTGCGGTCCAGCGCAACCACGGAAGGCTCCCGAACCACCAGGCCTTTGCCGTCCGCATAAATCAAAATATTGGATGTACCCAGGTCAACGCCCAGGTCATTGGAAAAAAACTGCATATCATTCACCCACTTGGTTATTATTTCTGATGTCGAACTGCCGCAATGGCAGCTCCATGTACTTCCTTCGCTCCTGCCGTCAGCAGCATCCGGGCACATTCATTCATGGTGGCGCCGGAGGTGAAAATATCGTCCACCAGCAGAACGCGCTTTCCCCGAAGATCGGCATTCTTCACCACTTTGTAAGCGCCCAGGACGTTTGCCTTCCTGGCCAGGACGGAGGTCAGGCCGGACTGAGGCGGATTGTTGCGGATCTTCCGCAGCGTTTTTTGCGGTTGGATGCCCAGCTCCTCCCCCACTGCCCTTGTCAGCAGCTGGCACTGGTCATACCCCCGGTGGAAGCGGCGGAGGGTGCTCACCGGAACCCAGGTCAGCACATCCACCTGCTCAGGCCCCTGTTCCAGCAGCTTCAAGGCCAGGAGCGCGCCGAATTTGGGAGCCAGATGGACGGCTCTTCGGAACTTGAACCGCAGAATACTCCTGCGGACATCCTCTTCATAGTACCAGACAGCAGTGAAACTGTCAAGAAACTGTCTGCTGTTTTTTCCGGTGGAATCAGGTTTCAACGCACCAAAGGGGTATTCCGGTGCCGACGTCCGGCATTTACGGCACAGATGTGTCTCCTGTTCCGCCAAAAGGGTACGGCAGAGCATGCAGCGCCTGGGAAAGAGGATGCTTCTGATCCAATACCCCGCCCAGCTCATGTGGTCTTTTCCTGAAGCCGCAGCTTCAAGCCGGTATACCGGCGGTTCCTCTTTGCGTTTTCCGTCATCATTGCAACCGTCTCCTCCCGGCCGACAATAATCAGCAGTTCTCTGGCCCTTGTGATCGCGGTGTACAGAATGCTTCGGCTCAGAAGATAGGGCGAACCATTCCACGCGGTGAGAATCACAGCCCGGTACTCGCTGCCCTGGCTCTTGTGCACCGTGATGGCATAGGCCAGCTCCAGCTCTCCCAGCTGGGTAAAATCGTATTCCGCCTCCCGGTCATCGAACACCACCCGCATCAATTCCTCGTTGGGTTCAATGGCGGCAATGGTACCCACATCCCCGTTGAAAATACCGGTGCCCACGGCGCTTCCGTCGGTTTTCTTCCACATTATATCATAATTGTTTCTGATTTGCATCACCCGGTCGCCCTCCCGGAAAATAATTTCTCCGAAGGCCTTCTCTTTTTTCTCCGGGGCAGCGGGATTCAAAGCGGCCTGGAGCATTT
>JBJDYM010000224.1:0-1594 GCA_051867315.1 Faecousia sp. | reverse complement strand
ACCTTCTGGTTCAGCTTGGCCTGGGCATCCTTCTGGGCCTGACGGCGCTGCTCCACCAGTTCCCGAGCCATGCGCTCGTCGGTAACGGCATTGAACTCGTCGCCGGGGGTGGGGACATCCGCCAGACCGGTGATCTCCACAGGCACGGACGGGCCTGCAGTCTTGACAGTGCGGCCTTTGTCGTTGGTCATAACGCGGACACGGCCCACGGACGTACCGGCGATGACAATATCGCCCTGCTTCAGCGTACCGTTCTGCACCAGCAGGGTCGCTACGGGGCCGCGGCTCTTGTCCAGCCGGGCCTCGATAACCGTGCCCTTGGCCCGGCGGTTGGGATTGGCCTTCAGTTCCTGAACCTCGGCGGTCAGAATGACCATTTCCAGCAGCTCGTCCAGTCCCTGTCCGGTCTTGGCAGAGATGGGGCAGATCACAGTGTCGCCGCCCCACTCTTCGGGGATCAGGTCATACTTGGTCAGCTGCTCCTTGATCTTATCGGGGTTGGCGGTGGGCTTATCCATCTTGTTGATGGCAACGATGATGGGCACCTCCGCCGCCTTGGCGTGGTTGATGGACTCGACGGTCTGGGGCATGATGCCGTCATCGGCTGCCACCACCAGAATCGCAATATCGGTGGACTTGGCGCCCCGGGCCCGCATGGAGGTAAACGCGGCATGGCCGGGGGTATCCAGGAAGGTGACCATATTGCCGTTCACATCTACCGTATACGCACCGATGTGCTGGGTAATGCCGCCGGCCTCACCGGCTGTAACGGAGGTCTTCCGGATGGCGTCCAGCAGGGAGGTCTTACCATGGTCAACATGGCCCATGACCACCACAACAGGAGCCCGGGTCTGGAGTTCTTCCGCAGTATCCACATGGTCGTCGATGATCTGCTCCTCGATGGTGACGGTAACTTCCTTCTCCACCTTGCAGCCCATTTCGGTGGCAACGAACTCAGCGGTATCAAAGTCAATGGCCTGGTTGATGCCGGCCATGACGCCGTTCTTCATCAGGCACTTGATGACTTCGCTGGCGGTCTTCTTCATCCGGGAAGCCAGCTCACCCACGGTAATCTCGTCGGGGATCTTGACGGTGACAGGAGCTTTCCGGGCGACCTCCATCTGGAGGCGGCGCATCTTCTCCTGTTCCTCATTTTTGCTCTTATTGCCCTTGAACTTGTTGTCCTTCTTGCTCTGCTGCTGGCCCTTTTTGCCGCCGATGCGCTGCTTGCCGCCCTGGAAATTCTGGGCCCGCTCGGAAATCAGGCTGTCCACGCGGTCGTCAAACCGTGCGGAATTGACCTGAACGGCAGAGGTATCCACCACCCGGCGTTCCCGTTTCCGCTCCGGCTCCTTGGGCTTCTCGGCTTTCTCAGGCTTGGCCGTCTGGGAAGGCTGATTCTGCTGCTGCGGACGGTTGTTGGGATTGGGCTGGTTCTGGGGGCGGCTGCTGGGCTGGGGAGCGGCTTTGGGCGCTTCCGCTTTCGGCTCCGCCTTCGGCGCCGTGGGCTTCACAGCGAAAACCTGCTCGATGGACTTAATCTGGTTCTTCTGGGTCATGTAGTCGAACACCACATTCAGCTCCGCATCGTTCA
>JBJDYM010000223.1:0-1594 GCA_051867315.1 Faecousia sp. | reverse complement strand
GTTCAACAACAAACCTTTCCAGAAGAAAAACGGAAGCAGAGCCAGTCTCTTTGCGGAGGAAAAGCCGTTCCTGCGACCTTTACCGCAGTATCCTTTCGAACTTGCCACCTGGAAAAAGGCAACCGTTGGCCCCAACTACCATATTTCCGTGGAACGGATGAACTACTCGGTTCCCTTTGAGTATATCCGCCAGAAGGTGGATGTGCGTTTGACCAGGGCCACCGTGGAGGTGTTCTACAACGGGAGCCGGATTTGTTCCCATCCCAGGCTGTACGGCAAATTCAACCAGTACAGCACCATTCAGGAGCACATGCCGCCTGACCACCAGAAATATGTGCAGTGGAACGGGGAAAGGTTTATCCGCTGGGCCGGTAAGATTGGCAGCAGCACGGAATGTGCTGTCCGTGCCATCCTCAGCAGCTACAAGGTGGAGCAGCAGGGGTATAAATCCTGCTTGGGACTGCTGAAGCTGGCTGACAAATATTCTGCGGAACGGCTGGAGAATGCCTGCAAGCGGGCATTGGAATATACGCCAAGGCCCTCTTTGAAAAATATCCAGGCCATTCTTGCCTCCGGGCAGGACAAACTCCCCACGGAGCCGGAGCCCACGTCTTCCTCCCAATACGGTTTCACCCGCGGCGCTGACTATTATGACAGGGGGAAGAAGAAATGCTGACAGAGACAACGATTACAAAGCTGCGGGAAATGCGCCTGAGTGTCATGGCCAATGCTCTGAAAGACCAGATGGCAGACCCTCAATTCCAGAATATGGCCTTTGAGGACAGGCTGGGGCTGTTGGTGGATGCGGAATGGAATGCCCGCAAAAATAACCATCTGCAGAAACTGATCCGCCAGGCCACCTTCTCCGAACCCGGCGCTTGCCTGGAAAATGTGGAATACCTTCCAGACAGAAATCTGAAGCGTGAGGAATTGCTGCGGTTTGGCACCTGCGGCTATATTCAGGAACACCACAATATTCTGCTGTTGGGGGCCACCGGCAGTGGAAAGACCTATCTGGCATGTGCGCTGGGAATGGCGGCGGTCAGGCAGTTCCTGACGGTAAAGTACATCCGTCTTCCTGACTTGCTGGTAGACTTTAACATTGCCAGAGGCAACGGAAGCATCCGAAAGCTCCTGGCCCAATACAAGAAGTACTCGCTCCTGATTATTGACGAATGGCTTCTCTACCCCTTGAAGGAAACAGAAGCCAGAGATCTTCTGGAGGTTATGGAGGCCAGGTACAAGAGGGCTTCTACGATCCTGTGTTCCCAGTTTGACATTCCGGGCTGGAGAGAGAAGCTCTCCGATCCGATCCTGGCAGATGCGATCTGTGACCGCATTGTCCATGACGCCTACACCATTGTCATTGGCGGCAAGGAGTCCATGCGGAAGCGGAAAGGCTTGCAGGAAACCTGAGATAAGAGCCTGCGGCTCACCGGGCTCTGCCCGGACCCGAGGTTTTACGCATTTCGGTTTTCCAGGAGAGTGATTGGGATGGTGCAACAAAAAAAGAGAGCGATGCTGACGACATCACTCTCCTGCCAAACCCCATACACGGCGCTCATGTCGCTCCTCAGCGTTGCACTATCCTCCG
>JBJDYM010000222.1:0-1599 GCA_051867315.1 Faecousia sp. | reverse complement strand
GAATCACGCCGAAGGTGCTGACCACCGCCTCCTTGGCGGTGAAGCCGGACACCAGAGCCGTCACCATCCGCCAGTCGCCGAAGCCCAGGGGGACGAACAGGGGAGACACCAGCTGCCCCAGCCAGGCCAGAATGCTCTGGGTGCTGTCGGACACCACGTTCAGCTTCAGATCAAAGCTCTGCAGGAACCAAATGATCACCGTGGCCATGAAAATCACGGTGAAGGCCCGGGTCAAAAAGTCCTTCGCCTTCTCCCACATCAAAAGCAGGACGCTCTTGGCGGAGGGGAAGCGGTAATTGGGCAGCTCCATGACAAAGGGCACGGGATTGCCCCGGAACAGGGTGCCCTTCAGGACCAGCGCCATCAGAATTCCCACCACCATGCCGCCAAAGTACAGCAGGATCATCACCGGCAGCTCTTTGCCGGGAAAGAAGGCGGCGGCGAACAGGGTATAGATGGGGATTTTGGCGGAGCAGCTCATAAAGGGGGTCAGCAGAATGGTCATCTTCCGGTCCCGGTTGCTGGACAGGGTCCTGGTCGCCATAATGGCGGGCACCGAGCAGCCGAAGCCAATCAGCATGGGCACGAAGCTCCGGCCGGACAGGCCGATTTTCCGCAGCAGCTTGTCCATGACGAAGGCGACTCTGGCCATGTAGCCGGAGTCCTCCAGAATGGACAGGAAGAAAAACAGGGTCACAATCAGGGGCAGAAAGCTCAAGACGCTGCCCACGCCGGCAAAAATGCCGTCGATGATCAGACTATGTACCACCGGGTTGATGTCATAGGCCGTCAGGGTCCGGTCGGCCAGAATCGTCAGCCCGTCCACGGCATATTCCATCACATCGGAAAGAAACGCGCCCACCACGTTGAAGGTCAGGAAAAATACCAGCCCCATAATGGCAATGAACAGCGGGATGGCCAGATACCGGTTCGTCAGCACCCGGTCGATCTCCACGCTGCGCCGGTGCTCCTTGCTCTCGGAGGCTTTTTTCACACAGGAGGCGCATGCCGATTCAATGAAATTGTAGCGCATGTCCGCCAGAGCGGCGTTCCGGTCCAAGCCGGTGTCGGCCTCCATTTCGATGATGGAGTGCTCGATCAGCTCCTTTTCATTCTGACTCAGCTGGAGCAGGTCAAAGAAATCCTGCTCTCCCTCGATCAGCTTGGTCGCGGCAAACCGGCGGGAGACCTGGGCGCGCTGGGCGTGGTCCTCAATGATGTGGCACACCGCGTGGATGCACCGGTGTACCGGCCCGTCGGGACAGAAGTCCAGCACCTTGGGCAGCACCCGGTTCTGAGCGGTGGAGAGCAGAATGTCCACCAGCTCGGAAATACCCTGGTTTTTGGCGGCGCTGATGGGAACCACAGGAACACCGAGGGCCGCGCTCAGCCTTTTCACGTCGATGCTGCCCCCGTTGCCGGTGAGCTCGTCCATCATGTTCAGGGCAATCACGGTGGGCACCTGCAGCGCCAGCAGCTGCAAGGTCAGATAGAGGTTGCGCTCAATGTTGGTGGCGTCCACGATGTTGAGAATGGCGTCCGGTTTGGAGTTCAGGATAAAATCCCGGGTGACGATCTCCTCCTGGGTGTAGGGCCGGA
>JBJDYM010000221.1:0-1603 GCA_051867315.1 Faecousia sp. | reverse complement strand
ATCGTGGGCACCGCCGCCGCCAACTGCTTCGGCGTGAAGGGCATGGCCGCCCGCTCGGTAAAGGACGGGCTGTACCACCTGCTGCGCAAGGAATCCGTGGGCAAGGGCGTGCTGGTCACCTTCAATGAGGACGCCACCATTTCCATCGATCTGCACATCGTTGTGGACAACGGCGTGAATCTGTCCGCCGTGGGCGCTTCCATCATTTCCGAGGTCCGCTATGTGGTGGCCAAGTGCACCGGCACTGAGGTCCGGGCCGTCAACGTGTATATCGATTCCATGATGATCGACTGAGAAACGGAGGAGAAAACAATTGAGGCAAACCATTAACGGAGCCGATCTCCGCCGGATGATCATCAGTGCTGCCGCTTCCATTGAAATTCACAAGCAGGCCCTCAATGAGCTGAACGTCTTCCCGGTTCCCGACGGGGACACCGGTACCAATATGTCCATGACCATCAACTCCGCCGCGGCGGATCTGCGCAAGTCCGAGGACCCGGATCTGTACGCCGCCTCCAAGGTGGCCGCCTCCGCCATGCTGCGGGGCGCCAGAGGCAACTCCGGCGTGATTCTGTCCCTGCTGTTCCGGGGAATCTCCAAGGCCCTGAAGGGGACCGAGGTGGCCGACGGCGTGCTGTGGGCCCAGGCCCTGCAAAGCGGTGTGGACGCCGCCTACAAGGCGGTGATGAAGCCCGCCGAGGGCACCATCCTGACCGTGGCCCGTCTGGCCGCTGCCAAGGCCTATGAAGCCTCCCAGGAGAACAACCACATCGAATTCGTCCAGGAAGCCGCCATTGAGGAAGCGAAGACCGCTCTGGCCAATACCGTCAATCAGAACCCTGTGCTGAAAAAGGCAGGGGTGGTGGATGCCGGCGGCAAGGGCTGGCTGTTCGCGCTGGAGGCCATGCTCTGCGCCCTGCGGGGAGAGGACATTGTGGCCCCGGAAAGCGGCAGTGTGTCCGAAACCAAGGAGCAGGCCGATTTCTCCGATTTCAATACCGAGGACATCACCTTCACCTACTGCACCGAGTTCATCGTCTCCCGGGAGAACCAGAATGATCCCGAGAAGCTGCGCCAGTTCCTCAGCAGCATCGGCGACAGCCTGGTGCTGGTGGATGACGACGAGATCATCAAGGTCCATGTCCACACCAACGACCCCGGCCGGGCCCTCCACGAAGCGGTGGAGTACGGCTCCTTCGTCACGGTGAAGGTGGAGAACATGCGCCTGCAGCACACCGAAAAGGTGATGAGCGAAAAGGAGCTGGCTCCCAAGATCGCAGAGCCGGAGAAGCCCATCGGCGTGGTCTCCGTGTGCGCCGGTGAAGGACTGGCAGACGTCTTCACCAACCTGGGCGTGGACGCCATCATCTCCGGCGGCCAGACCATGAACCCCAGCACCCAGGACATTCTGGAGGCCGTCAACCGGGTTCCCGCCCAGACGGTGTTCGTTCTGCCCAACAACAAAAACATCATCATGGCGGCCCAGCAGGTGGATGCCCTGACCCCCAAGGATGTGGTGGTCATCTCCAGCAAGACCGTGCCCCAGGGTGTGACGGCCATGCTGAGCTTCAATCCCGAGGGCACGGTGGAGGAAAACACCCAG
>JBJDYM010000220.1:0-1603 GCA_051867315.1 Faecousia sp. | reverse complement strand
GTACATACCGGCAAGGCCCTGGACGAGGCCATTCCCAACCGTCCGCCCGTCATGTGCGCCGGCTGCCCCCACCGCGGCCTGTTCTACACCCTGAACAAGAACCGCTGCACCGTCCTGGGCGACATCGGCTGCTACACCCTGGGCGCGGTGGCCCCGCTGGCGGCCATGGAGATGACTCTGTGCATGGGCGCCTCCGTCTCCGCCGTCCACGGCTTCAACAAGGCCCTGGGCGCGAAGGGGGAGCAGAACACGGTGGCCGTCATCGGCGACTCCACCTTCATGCACTCCGGCATGACCGGCCTGGCCAACATCGCCTACAACCAGTCCAACTCCACGGTCATCATCCTGGACAACTCCATCACCGGCATGACCGGCCATCAGCAGAACCCCACCACGGGCTACAACATCAAGGGCGAGCCGGCCGGCAAGATCGACCTGGAGGCCCTGTGCCGCGCCATGGGCTTCAACCGTGTGCGCGTGGTTGATCCGTACAACCTGGCGGAGTGCGACAAGGTTTTGAAGGAAGAGCTGGCCGCCGGCGAGCCGTCGGTCATCATCTCCCGCCGGCCCTGCGCCCTGCTGAAGTATGTCAAGCACAAGCCGCCCCTGAGCATCGACCCGGCTGCGTGCAAGGGCTGCCGGGCGTGTATGAAGATCGGCTGTCCCGCCATCTCCATGCGGGAGGGCAAGGCGCACGTGGACGCCACCCAGTGCGTGGGCTGCGGCGTGTGTGAGCAGATGTGCGTCTTCGGCGCGTTCCGGAAGAAGGAGGGCTGAACATGGAGACCAAAAATGTCATGATCGTCGGCGTGGGCGGACAGGGCTCCCTGCTGGCCAGTAAGCTGCTGGGCCATCTGCTGCTGACCCAGGGCTACGACGTCAAGGTGTCCGAGGTCCACGGCATGAGCCAGCGCGGCGGCAGCGTGGTCACCTATGTGCGCTACGGCGACAAGGTGGCGTCCCCCATCATCGACCAGGGGGAGGCGGACTTTATCATCTCCTTTGAGCTGCTGGAGGCGGCCCGCTGGCTGCCCTACCTGAAGGAGGACGGCCAGATCGTCACCAATACCCAGCAGATCGACCCCATGCCGGTCATCACCGGCGCGGCGCAGTACCCGGAGAACCTGGTGGAGAAGCTGAAGGCCACCGGCGCCAAGGTGGACGCTCTGGACTGCCTGTCCCTGGCGGAGCAGGCGGGCAGCAGCAAGGCCGTGAACATCGTGCTTCTGGGCCGGCTGTCCAACTATTTCGGCTTCCCCGAGGAGACCTGGCAGGAGGCCATCGAGGCCTGCGTGCCGCCGAAATTCCTGGAGCTGAACAAGAAAGCCTTTGAACTGGGCAAGAATGCGTAAAACCTAAAAAATTACATAGATTGCGAGTGATGGAACATGGAGCGTTATTACCAGCCTGAGATCGAATGTGCCCCCCGCGAGCAAATCAAGGCCTGGCAGGACGAGCGCCTGGTCAAGCAGGTCAAGCATGTCTGGGACAATGTGCCCTACTATCGCAAGAAGATGGAGGAGAAGGGCCTGACCCCGGAGGACATCAAGGGGACCGAGGACCTGCACAAGCTGCCCTTCCTGAGCAAGGCCGACCTGCGCGA
>JBJDYM010000219.1:0-1610 GCA_051867315.1 Faecousia sp. | reverse complement strand
TCGGCCTTCATGATCGTCACCTGCATGATCGCGGCCCAGACCCTGGACTACATCATCACCGACGAAGCCTCTGTGGACAGCTTTGTGGAGCAGGAGGTCGTGCTGGACCTGCGGGAGCTCCTGCCGGAGGAGGTCCTGGCCCAGTGGGATACCATTGAGCACGACGGGGCCGTCACCGCCCTGCGGCTGGAAAATACCGCCTTCGCCGAAAATTACCCCCTCTCCGCTCCCGACAGCTGCATCCTGGTGGTGGCCAACGCTCCAAGCCGGGAGGGCGTGGTCCGATTTTTGGAGTACATAAAGGAATGAAATTTCATTCCCCTCCGGGGCCTTGATTCCCGGGGAGGGGTATGGTATGATGATACAATAAATAGAGTAAGGAGCATACACCGATGAAATTTGGCACCCGGGCCGCCTCTTGGGCGGTTTGTACCCTGACGATGCTGGATCTTTTTTCCGTGACGGCCTTTGCCCAAAGCGCGGCGGAGGCGGAAAGCGGCAGCAATCTGCTGGTGAATGTGGTGCGGTTTTTGGGGATTGCCCTGGGCTTTGTCATCGCCTTCGTCACCACCAGGTTCATCAGCGCCCGGGCGGAGAAGACCCGCTCCGACGTGCCCCAGGCCGTACATGTGAAATCAGAGAGCCGCCGGGCCCTCCGGCCGGTTCTGGTCTGCCAGAGCGGTCCCCTGCGGGGCAGCTCCTGGGCGGTGGAGGAGGGAAGCCTGACCATCGGCCGGGAAGAAGCCTGCCAGGTCCGCTATCCCAGGGACACCCGCAGCATCAAAGCCCAGCACTGCCGCCTGACCCGCCGGGGAGCCGCCTTCACCCTGATCCCCCTGGGGGACACCTATCTGGGGGAGGAAAAGCTGACGGAAGCGGCGGCGCTGGAATTGGACACCCCCTTCTTCCTGGGGGAAAAGCGGCACGAATTCCGAATTGTGATGAAATAACGGTAGGGGAGGATTCCTTTTGAGAAGGACATGCTGTCTGCTCCTGGCGCTGCTTTTCTGCCTGGCGCTGCTTCCCGCCGCCCGGGCGGAGGCAGCGGAGGACATGCTGGAGCAGGCACGCCAAAGTGTGGTGCATTTATACGGCATCGGCACGGACCGGGAGACCGGCCAGCGGTCCCGGTGGACGGGCACCGGCTTCGCGGTGGGCATCGCCGGGGAGGACACGGATGTTTTCCTGACCAACTGGCATGTGGCCACCGGCAGCGGCAAATTCACCGACGGCCAGGTGGAGCTGTGGCTTCTGAAGGACGATGCCAAATTTGATGCCAGCCAGGTACCCTTGCCCGGCTGCGCCGTGAAATGCCGGGTGCTGATCACCACCGACGGCTACCCGGACGTGGCGGTGATCCAGACCCTGGCCCCGGTGGAAGGGTACAAGGCCCTGCCCCTGCTGTCCTCCCGCCGGGTGGCGGACGGGACAGGCGTATACGCCCTGGGCTTTCCCGGCTTAAAGGGCACCCGCTACGGGGCCGACTCCGGACCGGAGGACGTGAGCATCACCTCCGGCGAGGTTCAGGACCATCTGATCATGACCCAGGCCGGGGGCTCCAGATCCATCATCCACAGCGCCCCCATCCAGCACGGCTTCTCCGGCGGCCC
>JBJDYM010000218.1:0-5233 GCA_051867315.1 Faecousia sp. | reverse complement strand
CGCATGAAGTCCAGAATGGCGGTGCGGAAGGGATAGTTCATCACGCTGTCCAGCTCGCCGCCCACGAAATACCGGCGGCGCTTGTCGTAGGCCGTTTTGTTGGAGGCATCCTCCCACACCTCCCCCAGCAGCAGGGCTTCGGGATTGATGGCGCGGATGCGGTCGTGGATCATGCGGATGAATTCGTCGGGCAGCTCGTCGGCCACGTCCAGCCGGTAGCCGTCCGCTCCCAGCTTCATCCAGTGGGCCACCACGCTGTCTTCGTCGGTGATGATATACTTGATGAAGTCCGGGTGCATTTTGTTTACCGTGGGCAGGGTGTCGAAATTCCACCAGGAGTGGTAATTGATGGGCCATTCATAGAAGGTGTACCAGTTGTAGTAGGGGGAGCGCTGGGAGCAGAAGGCGCCGTTGCCTCCAAAGGTATGCTTCCGGTCAAAATAGAGGCTGTCGGAGCCGGTGTGGGAGTACACGCCGTCCAATATCACCTTGATGCCCCGCCGGTGCGCCGCCCGGCACATGTTGGAAAAATCCTCCTCCGTGCCCAGCATGGGGTCGGGGGTTTTGTAGTCGCCGGTGTCGTAGCGGTGGTTGGAGAAGCTCTTGCTGATGGGATTCAGATAGAGAATGGTCACGCCCAAACTGGCGATATAGTCCATTTTCTCGGTGATGCCCCGGAAATTGCCCCCAAAGAAATCGTTGTTTTGGATGACCCCGTTCTCATCCGGGGCCCAGTCCACGTCCTCGTTCCAATCTGTGTGGAGGGTGTAGGGCTCCAGCTTGCCGGTGAGGTCGCATTTGCCGCTGCGGTGAAAGCGGTCGGGGAAGATCTGGTAGAAAATGGCCCCCTTGGCCCAGTCCGGGGTGGTAAAGTCCGCGGGAATGCAGCTGACCTGCCACAGGTCCCCGGCCTCCATGTTGGCATCGTCCCCCTGCTTGAACAGGCGGAACATGCCGTGGGGGTCGTGAATCTGGAAATAGTAGAAGTACAGTCCCGGGGCGAAGAGGGAGAATTCTCCCTGGTAGATGTCGTAGGCTCCCCGCTGCTCCTGGCGGTGCATCTCCAGATACCGGGCGGGGCTGCCGTTTTCATAGCACAGTACGATTTCCGCCCGCTGGGTCTGCACCGAGGTGGGGATGTGCACGTGCAGCGTACACATCTGCCCCGGGGTCAGGGTGCCAAAGGGCTCCTTAAACTGGGGCTGTTTGCTGTCGAATAGAATCCTCATGCTCTCTCTCCCATTGTTTTTGTGTTTGTTGGCTTCCGTAGGCAATGTTATTTCATGCGGCGGCACTGTGGGGGAGGCGATCCGCCTCCCGCCAGGTTGAATCCTTGCGTGTTCGGTTGAATGGCACAGCGTTGAACGCTGGTACGGATTCGCCCAACCTGGCACCACATGGAGGGTTTGCACTGCGCGGGAGGAGGCTATCCTCCCCTGCGGTTGGGGCGGTTGTGATCGGACATGGTTCCATTCAAGTGTGGAACAATTTATCCGTTTCCGCTGGTGCGGGAGGCGATTCTTTCCAGGGAATAGGCCATGTCGGAGTAGCAGGCGTCCGTGATTTTGTCCACGAAGTTGCCGTCGTGGGCCTGCATGGCCTGTTCAATGCGCACCACCCTTCGGAAGCCGTCGGCACTTTGGGAACCGGTGACGGTGTAGATGGGAGTGTAGCTGTAGCCCGTGACCCGGGTGGTGCCTTTTTCATTGTCCTTGGTGATTTCCACGTCCAGGATGATGGAGTAATTGGTGCCGCCCCGGGCGGCGTCCCCGAAGAAATCCCCCAGGGAATAGGCCACCAGGGTGCCGGCGGTCTCGTCATACTTGATTTCCTGTACCAGGTGGGGATGGGTGCCGATGATCAGGCCCACGCCGTTCTTTTGCAGCAGCTTCACGATGGACTCCTGGGTGGAGCTGATGGTATCGTTATTCTCGCTGCCCCAGTGGAGCAGAGCCACGGTGAAGTCCGGCTTTTCGGCCTTCACATTGCTCAGAATCTGGGTGATTCCCTCGGTGTCCACCTTTTTGTAGGTGGAGTCGTAGTCCAGGTACAGAAGGTTCACGCAGTCTTCATTTCCGGCGGGCATGCCCATGCCGCCCACACCCTTGGTGAAGGCCACAAAGGCCACCTTCAGGCCCTGAATTTCGCAGATGGTGTAGCCCTTGGCGCGCTTGAACTCCGAGGGGCTGGAATAGGCTCCCACCGGCTCCAGTCCGGCGGCCCGGATGGACTGCAGCGTGGAATTCAGGCCGATGAGGCCATTGTTGATGGAGCAGGAATTGGCCATCTGGATCAGGTCGACGCCCGCGTTGCGCAGGGCGGTGAGCAGCTTGTTGGGGGCGGAGGTGGTGGCGGTGCCGTAGGGCTCGCCGCAGATGTTGCCCTCCAGGTTTAACAGGGTCAGGTCCGCGCCGGACAGGGTGCTGGCCACGTCCTGGAAGGCCCGGGTGAAGTCGAAGCCCGTGGCCGCCAGGCCCGCGTCCACCACGGCGTCGGTGACGTTCAGGTCACCTGCGGCCCGGATGTGAATGGTGGTGGTGGATGCCCGGGCGGGGGCTGTCTCCTCGGAGGGGAGTGTCTGGGACGCGGTGGTTTCCACAGGGACATCGGAGGAACTGACCTCCGCCTGTGGGGCATTTTCCACAAAATAATAGATACCGGCTGCGCAGAGAGCCAGCACCAGCAGGGCTGCCGCCAGACCAAGCCGAAGTTTCCGCTGCTGGGCGCGTTGCTTTTTCTGCTGTTTTTCCCGCCGCTGACGGCGTTTTTCCATATCCTCGGGGCTCATGGCCATGGCGATTCCTCCTTGTTTTGGTTTTGATGGTTCTTTTGCATAGGATTGTTGACAGTGAAAAACCGGGGCAGCGGAACGCTCAGTTCTGGGAATCCATGCCGGGAACCAGCTTCGTGAGCCACTGGCCCTGGCCGGGCTCCAGCAGGAAGCGGAGCAGGTAGGGCAGCGAGCTGCGGTTCAGCTCCTGGTTCAGCTGGTCCACACCCATCCGTTCCGCCAGGGTGGGAACATCGGAATAAAGATTCACGCCCAGCCCCAGCCGGTCGCCCTCGATCTGGCAGCCCATGGCGGCCAGGGTGGTGGGGAACATATCCAGAGGGGAGAACACCCGGTTGTGGGTATTGTCCGTCTGAACCGGGCTGTTGATGATGCAATTATATACCCGGCGGCGGATATCGTCCAGTCCGTTTCGCTGGAAATAGGCCCCCGCCATGCTCAGGTGGTCGCCGCAGAGGATTACTGTGGTGTCATCATAGAACGGCTGTTCCTGCAGCCATGCCACAAAGCTGGCCACCTGGGCGGAGGAGCAGGCGATCACATTTTCATACTGCTCCGGGAATTTGTCCGGGCATTCGGTGCAGAGGTAGCCGTCGGGCATATGGGTATCGATGGTGATCAGGGTAAACTGGAAGGGCTGCTCCTGGGCTGCGATTTCCGTCAGCTTCTGCCGGGCGTAGTCAAAGAGCTTGATATCCTCAATGCCCCACCAGGCCAGGTAGTCCGGGGGAACCAGACCGTCCTCCGCAGCGGTGATCCGGTCGTAGATGACGTCGATGCCGTGCTGCTCCATCAGGGAGACCTGGTCGGAAAAGTTCCGGTAGGAGCCCATCATCACTGCCTGGTAGTAGCCCTGCTGGTCCAGAATGTCCCACAGCAGGGTGGCAGAGGCCAGAGGGCGGCTCATATGGTCGGCCCGGTTGCCGCCGAAGGGCAGCAGCAGGGGGAGCCCGCCCACCTGGGCAACCATACCGGCGGTGGTCCAGGTGGTGCCGGAGACTTCGCCCCATCCGCCCATGCCGTCGGTATCTGAGAAATAGGTATTCTCCTGCGCCAGGTCATAGAGCTCCGGAATCAGGCATTCCGGCATGCTTCCGCCCTGCTCGACAGAGCAGAAGGTGGCCTCCATGGACTCCAGGTAAATGTAAATAAGATTTCGCTTCTTCTCGGGGAAGGTGATGGAGGTCTCTTCGGCGGGCACATATTCCTCCTGAATCAGCCGGGAGAAATCGCCCACTCCTGCCAGCCACTGGGGCAGACCGACAATTTCGGCTGCCTGATAGACCAGCAGACAGCACGCCAGGGCGCTGAGAGTGAGAAAGAGGCGGGGCCGGATGGGGGAAAGGGTGATTTTCCTGCCCCGCAGCACCAGCCGCAGATGGAACCGGCTGGGATTGGTGAAGAACAGGGTCAGCACCGCCGCGGTAAGCAGGGTCAGCACCAGCGCCTGCCGGAAAAAGCTGTCCAGAATGGATTGCTCGACGCCGCTCAGGCCGGACAAAAGGGTGAACAGGATGGCGTTAAAGCTCAGAGAGCCATAGAGGGACTGGTACCAGCGGGCGGAATAATAGCACAGAAACCCCAGCAGGAGCAGCACAAAGCCGATGATGGCGGCTGCAAGTCCCTTTCGTTTTCGGGTGGGACGCTGTTTTTTCATTCCGCTTCCGCCTCTTTTTTGGTGTCGTCCAGGCGGAGGGTCACATACCTGCCGATGATTGCCTCCAGCAGGCACAGCGGGGCGCCGACGATGCCGGAAAAGATGATCTGCTTGACAAAATGATCCATGGATTCAATGGCCATTTTGTAGTCTTCACCGGTCAGGAAAACGGTGACGACGTTCCGCAGCAGCATGGCCACGAAATTGATGGCCAGGATGTTGAATACCACCAGGAAGAAAAAGCTGTGGCGGTCCAGACGGCGCCTCATCAGAAATTCCGCAGCATAGGCAAACAGAATGCCGGGGAAGAACAGGACGATAAACAGAAGCATGGTGCCCATCAGGCTCCTTTCGATGTTATTTCTTTGAAATGGGTGTGGCTTCGCCGAAATAATGGCGGGTTTGTTCCGCGTTGCGGCGGATTTCTGCCTGCAGCGCCTCCAAAGAGGAGAATTTCCGCTCCGGCCGGAGGAATTTGTGGAATTCCAGGGTGATTTCCCGGCCGTACAGGTCCCCCCGGTAGTCCAAAATCCAGGGCTCCACGGTGATGCCGTGGCCATGGACGGTGGGACGGGTGCCGATGTTGGTGACAGCGGGGTGCTTTTCCCCGTCCAGCTCCACCAGACAGGCGTACACCCCGAATTTGGGGACGGCCAGTCCGGCGGGCAGCGGGAGATTGGCGGTGGGAATGCCCAGGGTGCGGCCCAGCTGGTGGCCGTGGATCACGGCGCCGGTGAGCATGTGGGGGTGGCCCAGAAAGGCGTTGGCCTCCTCCAGCTCCCCCT
>JBJDYM010000217.1:0-18570 GCA_051867315.1 Faecousia sp. | reverse complement strand
GGGGCAGCAAGCGGCGGTATCTGATGCTGGCCCCTGCGGAAAAAGAAAAGGAAGCCACGGAAGTCTTCCTGGGGTTTGTTGGAACACTGACCCAGGACCCGGCGCTTACGAAACAGGAGACTGCTCTGGTGGAGCAGAGGCAGCAGGCAAGGAAGATGCAAGCCCAGCAATTAGCCATGCAGGCCCAGCAGATGCAGATGCAGACCATGCAGCGGCAGATGGATCTATCCCGGCAGATCGCCCAGAACAACGCAGAAATCTCCGCCGGCATTATGGATTCCTGGGAAAAGCGCAGCGCCTCTCAGAGCCGGATGAGCGCGAATTATTCCGAGGCTGTCCGGGGCGTCAATACCTACACCACGCCCTCCGGAGGGACTGTGGAGTGCAGTGTGACGGCAGACCATGTGTATCAGAACCGCTATGGGGATACCATCGGTGTATCCGGCACCGCTGTTGACCCGGATGTGGCCGCAAAGCTTGACTGGACGGAACTGAACAGGAAATAAACGACAGTGGGCTGCGAATAAGAAACTGCGCGTATTTCCGATTGCCCTGGCGGGATTTCTGATGCTTTCCGCCTGCGGCGCGGTTACGGCGATGTTCGGGCATCTCGCATTCGCCTTCAGCAGTGAAGATATGGTGCGGATGCAGGTGAAACGCAATGAGAACACACTGGCAGTTGGAGAAGGGGACAATATTCTGACAGGAGACTATGTACTCCTGCCCCGGAACTAAGCAGCCGCACATCTTGTTTGCAGACAAGCAGGAGGGAATTATGGATATCATTTTTTACAAAATCATATTCTATACAGCAGCGTTTGTTTTCATTATTTCCGCAGGCTTTTTCCTTACCAGCTTTTTTGGCGCCCTCGGCGCGGGAAAAAAATGTACCCAAAAGGGCACGGCGACTCTTATCCAGGTGACAAAGCCAGACAAACGTAACGCCTCACCATGGTATGAGATCGAGTATACCTGTGACGGCATTCTCCATAAATTCATGGTGGGTCAGGCGTACGTGGAGGGAGTCAGCACCGAGATCCCTGCCGGCACCCGGGTACCCATTTGGTATGATCCCCACAAGCCGGAACGGGTCATCATCGCGGAAGACCCTTCCATGACCAAAGCCGTGAAATCCTGGAAGCGCACCCGGAAAAGTACCCTGATCGGGATGCTCGTTTCCGCCGGGTTGATTGCATATGCGCTCTCCTGCACAGAGACAACGCCGGAACTGCTGCTTCCAACGACCACCATCGGACAGTTTTCTGACGAAATCAAAGCCGTAGCCCAAAAAACGCCCAACGGATTTACTTACACCGAGTCCATCGGTTCACCGGAAACCTTTACCGTTACCATCGACGATCCCGCCATTGCGAAGCAAGCACTTGATATCATTCTGAATGCTTCCGTGGATCGGATGGGCTGGCAGGTGGATATGTACCAGATGCAGTATGAAGAATACTGTTTTGTCTTTGGAAATGAGACCTATACCTTCAGCTTCGTTCCGAACAGCTATTTCTGCTATGGCGGAGAATACTACGAGTTGGGGGAGAATCGACTTGTCCGGATGAGAGATTATCTGCATGAAAAATATGACTCCTCCGATCAGTGAAAATGGTACAGCGACGACGCCGTACTCCAAACGAACGCTGTGGACAATGGGGACGAGACACGCTCTGTGACGGAACTGGCCCTTTCGGCAGGCGGAGAAACCATCACTGGGGTTATCGAGGGCGCCTATGATGTGATGTCCATCGAAAAGCAGCCGGACAGCGATGTGATTTGCTGCACCTACGGGGACTAATAACATTTGTAATCGGAGCAATGGTGTGATAGAATGCTCATGTTCGGTAAAAGGTGCCGGATATGATTATGAAATGAAAAAGGAAGAATCGAATTTGAAACAAGAAAAACTGCAAAGAAGACAGAAAATATGGATTGCCGTTGGCCTGTTGGCGGTATTGCTGCTGGCTGCATTGTTCGGCGTAGGCAATTACCTGGTGAACTATGCCATTGGCCGCTCCGGGGACGGGGGCAACCGCCAGGCTGCGCTGGAGGTGGACGAGGGGGCCGTTCAGGAACAGGAGGAGGCACGGATGGAGAATAAGCAGCTCCAGGCTGATTTGACAAAGGCTTTTCTGGAGTCGGTGCAGCCGGAGGAAATCTCTGTCCAGTCCGACGATGGGCTGACCCTTTTTGCAGATTACTACGCCCAGGATGATTCCCACCGCTGGGCCATCGTGGTGCACGGCTATCGGGGAAACGGCAGTTCCATGGTAAACTTTGTCCAGCGCTACCATGATGCCGGATACCAGGTGATCACGCCGGACTTGCGGGGCTGCGGCAGGAGCATGGGGCAGTTCGTCGGTATGGGCTGGTTGGACCGGCTGGATATGCTGAATTGGATTGATTGGGTGCTTGCGCAGGATGCGCAGGCGCAGATTGTGATGCATGGTGTGTCCATGGGCGGTGCCGCTGTGATGATGACCGCCGGCGAGGAGGTTCCCGATGCCGTTGTGGCCTATGTGGAAGATTGCGGCTACACCAGTGTCTGGGATATTTTTTCCTCGGAGCTTGCTCTGCGGTTTCACCTGCCGGAGTTTCCGGTGCTGTATGCTGCAAGCATCGTCTCGGGACTGCGGGCGGGTTTCTTCTTCTCAGAGGCCTCCGCAGTGGAGCAGCTCCAAAACTGCACAAAACCCATGCTGTTTATCCATGGTGACCAGGACGACTTTGTTCCTTTCTCCATGCTCCAGACAGTGTATGACGCGAAGCCCGGCGACAACAAAATGATGCTTGTGGCAGCCGGTGCCGGACATGGCATGGCCAAGGATGTATTGGGCGAGGCATATTGGGAACAGACTTTTGCGTTCCTGGAGCAATATCTCCCTGCTGCATAACAGGACAAGCACTTCCGCAAAGCGCCCAACCCCGGAAATGTGGGGTTGGGCGCTGTTTCAACGCTTGGCCATAAAGGCTTCGATTTCGTCGGGCTCCTTGATGATGCCTGCGGACAGCACCCTGCAGCCGTCTTCAGTGATCAGCAAATCATCCTCAATGCGGATGCCGGTTTCCCATTCGTCGATGTACAGGCCCGGCTCGTCGGTAATGACGCTGCCGGGAGCAAGCTTCACGCCCTCCACGGTCACGTCATGCACGTCGATACCAAGATGGTGGGACACACCGTGCATATAGTATTTCCCGATGTCCTCTTCCTTTTCAATCAGGCCCAGCTCCATGCAGCCTTCTGAGAGCACTTTTTTGCAGATGTCGTTGAGCTCCCTTGTGGTCATGCCGGGCTTTGCCCGGGCGGCTACCTCTTTGTTTGCTTTCAGGACGATTTCATACACCTTTCTCTGCCGGTCGGAGAATTTGCCGTTCACAGGGTAGGTTCTGGTGATGTCGGAGCAGTAGCCCTCGAAGCGAACGCCCAGATCCAGCAGGAGCAGGCTGCCGTCCTGGCAGGTTTCCCGGTTGGTTTCGTAGTGGAGCATGCAGCCATTCTTCCCACTGCCCGCAATGGTGGGGAAGGAGGGACCCTCTGCGCCCAGGTAGTGTACCATGTATTCAAAGCCCGCCTGGGCCTGGTATTCCTTCATGCCGGGCTTCAGGGTAACCATCACATGCTGCAGCGCCCGGTTTGTGATATCCACGGCCTGCTCCAGCAGCTGCACCTCGTCCCCATCCTTTTGCATCCGCAGCCTGGACACCAGGGGCCAGAGATTTCGCACCGTGATGCCGGGATGGTCCTTCGCGAACTGCTGGGCTTTGGCCAGGTTATAGTCGGGCAAGTCGGAGGTTTGGTGGCGGTAGCAGTCGAAGTAGCAGGTGGATATGGTGGAGGCGTTCAGAAGGTAATTGATTTCCGTTTCAAACCGGTCAACAAAGCGTACATCTTCGATCCCGCTCAGCTGCTTCGCCTCGTCCACAGTGACCATTTTACCCGTCCAGCGCTCCGCCTTGGGATCGGCCTGCTCGATGTAGAGGGTGGTGCGGTCGTTCCCGGCGGACCTGCGCAGCACCAGGATCATATTCTCCCGGCGCAGGCCGGTCAAATAGAAGAAATGCCGGTTTGCCTCAAAGTCATAATAGGAATCCGCGCTGATGTGGGCCTGTACGCCGGAGTACAGAATCAGCAGGGAATCCTCTGCCATCTGCTCCAGAATGGACTGTCTTCTTGCTTCATAATTCATTGGAATTCTCCTTTTGCCCAGGGGCTTATGTTGATTTAATTCTTAGCAGCCTTTTTCAGGGACACCAGTAAAAGAATGATTCCCACGCCGGTGAGGATGTGGCCGATGCCTGCAACGCCGGAGATGGCAGCGGAGGCACCCTTGCTCAGATTGAGCTCCAGCACCTGTGTTACGCCGCGAAGGAGCAGCATCACCGCCGTCAGCGGCACGCCGATGTTATAGGTCCAGAGGAAGGCGCGGTAAGAACGAATCGCCGTCAGTTCGCAGCGATCAGCGAACAGGGCAATGATCAGGAACATCAGCATTCCCAGCAGAAACAAATGGGTATGTACCTTGCCCAGAGCGGTTGTGCCGGTGAAGCCGCGCAGCTTTGTAAACTCCCGGTAGAATACCCCGCCGGCCATTGCGGCAATGGCATAGGCCAGGGAAATGTTCAGATGCTTTTTCATAATATGTATCTCCTTTCCGTATCTCAGCAGACGATTCAGCGAAATCGAGGCTGCGAATCTCGCTTCACAATAGCATCAATCTGTTTTCTTGTCAATAGAGTCTATTAAAGAATCAGCAGCATAGGATAGATATGGGGCGATTGATTGATGCAAAAAGTTTATCCCAGTGCTGCTGCACGGATTCACGGGGACAGCAGCCATCCGACGGTGCGTGGAATTGTGAGATTCTTTCAAAGGGAGAATGGCGTGATCGTCGAAGCAGAAGTGACCGGACTTCCCAGAACGGAAACGGGGTTCTTTGCCTTTCACATCCACGAGGGAACAAACTGCGAGGGCGAAGGGTTTCCCAATGCCGGCACCCACTTCAATCCCGGCGGAGCCCTGCATCCGAATCATGCGGGGGATTTGCCGCCGCTGCTGGCCGATCACGGCAGAGCCTATATGAAGGTTCTCACCGGACGGTTCCATGTTGGGGAGGTGACCGGCAAGACGGTTATCATTCATGCTGACCCTGATGACTTTCATACGCAGCCCTCCGGGAATGCGGGCAAAAAAATTGCCTGCGGGGTGATACAAAGGATGAGTGGAAGAAGATTATAACCGCATCAAGGGGGTCGCCTCACGTCGGTGAAGCAACCCCCTTCGCATTACATATCCAAATCCATCTTGTCTGTAATGGTGTCGGAGACCTTCCAAGCCAAATCCTCCACCTTGTTGGCCGCCTTCGCCGCCAGCTTCCGGGTTGGATTATTCCGCGGCATGGCCAAAACAGCCACCATTCCGGCGGCGGCTCCCAGACCTGCGGTCACGGCAATTGTTTTGATATCCATTTCCTCACCCCCTGTGGGAATATTATGTCCCGCCGAAAATAAAAAATACGGATTTCTTTACTATACACAATTTGAAAAATGTGCTATACTGTCAAAAAGGACGAGTCCATTGAAAATCCGGACAGGGGGCGCATTGCAATGTCCATCGATATCCTGCAAACGAAGATGAAGAAGCTGAACAACACCCTGATGGTGAATCTTTCCATCGAGCCGGAAATGCTTCCGGCCGAGGTGCTGGAGGCCCATGAAGACCTTTGCGATGCCTATGCTGAGTATTGCTGTCAGCTTCTGGCCGGGTTAAAGGGGGAGGCGGCTGCCGTTCGGTTCAGCCTGATGCACTTTGTGCTGCTGGGGGACAATGGCATTTCCGTCCTGTCCAATTTGATGAAGCGGGCAGCCTCCCTTGGCTTCTACACGCTGCTGGATGCTTACGGTATTTCCTCCCCGGCATCGGCCAAGCATTCTGCGGACAGAATCTGGGGTGAGGGGAGCAAGCTGCCCTGCGACGGCATTCTGGTTTCCGGCTATTTCGGCACGGATATCATCAAACCCTTCCTCCCGTACTGCGAAAACCAGAAGAAGGATTTATTTGTTGTGGTGCGATCCACCCATAAATCCTCCTCGGAAATCCAGGATCTGCTGGCAGGCTCCAGAACCGTACATATGGCTGCGGCGGATTATGTGAATCGCTTCGGCACCAACACGGTGGGCAAGTACGGCTATTCCAGAATCGGCATTGCCGCTTCCGCTACAGCAGGGGACAGCGTGAAAATGCTTCGCGCCAAATATCCCCAGCTGTTTATGATCATTGACGGTCTGGATGTCTCCGGCGCCAATGCAAAAAATGCATCCTACGGCTTTAATAACCTTGGCCACGGCGCCATCGTCTGTGTGGGCAGCTCCATCACCTGCGCATGGAAGGAAGAGGAGTATCGGGGAATGGATTTTGTCCAGGCGGCGGTAGCGGCGGCAAGAAAGACCCAGAAAAAAATTGGACGCTATATCAGTGTGCTTTGATTTTCAAAGATGTATTCATCAGCTTGCTGCTGGAAAGCGGCAAGCTGATGAGCGTTATTTCGTGGTGCTGCCGGGGACAACTGTGGTAGCGTCCTGACCGGTCACGCCGCTTCTGGAGTTGGGGGTGGCATCGGTCTGGTTTGCGTTGCCCTCCGTTGCATTGGTTCCGGTGGTCGTTGTGGTGTTGGTGCTTGTGGTGTTATTGGTTGCGGGCTGAGTGGTCATCTGGGTTTCCGGGAATGTGGTGACCGCAGTGGTGGTCATGGTGGTAGGCAGCGTTGTTGCGTTGGTTGTGGTGTTATTTCTGGCTCTTGTCCTGCAGCCGGAAAGAAGCATTGCGATCAGTGCCACGGCACAGACCATTTGAATTGTTGATTTCATGTTTTCCCTCCAAATTTTGCTTGTTTCAAATCCAGTATTCCCATTGGTTTTGAAATCATTCTGCCAAAATGATGCTTTTTTTGAAAAGGCAGAAAACTTCGGCGATTTAGCCATTGCTATTTTCTTATCTTTCGTATATAATATTACAAGAAAAATTCCCCATTTTTCAAAATACATAAAGGAGTTCATTTTATCATGAAAAAACTCTCTGTCAAAAAAGATTCTCAGTGCATGGCCTGCCTGGAATGTGTCCGTGCATGTTCTGAAGCATTTTATAAGGAGTTCCATCAGGATCTGAGCTGCGTAAAGGTGGTTGCCAAGGGTACCGGCGCAAAGCCCAATGTGTGTATTCAGTGCGGCAAGTGCATGAAGACCTGTGAGCACGGCGCCATCACTCAGAATCCCAAGACCGGTGTTTACATGATCAGCAAGAAGAACTGCGTCGGCTGCGGCAAGTGCGTAGAGGCCTGCCCCATGAAGGTCATGGTCCTGAAGCCCGAGAGCCCCGCTTCCAAGTGCATTGCCTGCGGCATCTGCGTCAAAGCCTGCCCCATGGAAGTGCTGGAAATTGTTGAAAAGTGATTTTTCCCTTCGACTCCTTCAATATAGCCTGTTTGGATTGCTCTGTTTGTGCAGGGCAATCCTTTTTTTGTTGCACAACAAGCGAAAGTGTGATATACTGAAATAGACTATACACCCGGAGGCGTTTATTGTGGATTTGAACCTGTTTCAGCAAAGAATTGCGGACAATCTGCCGCAAATTGAGCTTCGTTTCGGCGAACCGCTCAGCAAACATACCTCCTTTCGCATTGGCGGCCCGGCTGAGACGATGGCGTTTCCCAAAAATCCGGGGGAGCTTTCCGAAATCCTGAAAGTGTCCAGGACATTGGACATGAAACCGGTTATTCTTGGTGCAGGAACAAACGTTCTGGCTCCCGACGAAGGCGTTGAAGGTCTGGTGATTTGCCTCAAGGACTGTATGAATGGAATGGAGCGTCTGGAGGGCGGGGCAGTGCGCATCATGTCCGGCGTGACCATGTCCCGGGCGGCGGTTTTTGCGGCCAGTCATGGTCTGTCGGGAATGGAATTTGCCCACGGCATCCCGGGCACCGTAGGCGGCGGCGTGTATATGAACGCCGGTGCCTACGGCGGTGAAATCAGCCAAATCTGTGAGTGCGTCACGGTGATGGATTCCGGAGGGGAAATGAAAACCCTCTCCCGGGAGGAAATGGGCTTTGGCTACCGGCACAGCATTTTGGAGGAATCCGGGGAAATCGTGGTCAGCGCTGTTTTTCGGCTCACTCAGGCTTCTCCCGAGGCCGTAAAGGCCCGGATGAAGGAGCTGCTGGCAAAACGCAGTGCCTCCCAGCCTTTGGATTTGCCCTCCGCCGGATCTGCCTTCAAACGTCCGTCTGGCGGATACGCTGCCGCATTGATTGACCAGGCCGGGCTAAAGGGCTACCGGGTGGGCAATGCGGCCATTTCTCAGAAACACGCGGGCTTTGCCGTGAATCTGGGCGGAGCCACCGCAGCTGACGTCAAGAACCTGTTGACAGAAGTCTCCGATCGGGTATTTGCTGCCTCCGGCATTCGCCTGGAGCCGGAAATCAGAATCTGGTAAAAAAAGAAGGTGCTCCCATGCGTTCCTTTTCCGCCTCTGCAAAGGCAGAAATCTGTCGTTCCTTTCCCCAATCGGGCTGCTGCGCCCTGGCAGAATGCTTCGGAATCCTGTTGTTCTGCAACAGTTTCCGAAACGACTCCATTAAAATCATTACGGAAAGCACTGAGTTCGCGGCGATTCTGCCGAAGCTTTTCAAAAAAGCCTTTGGTTTTGGCTTTGATGTGCTCTCAGGCGACGGGAAAGGAGGGAAGCTTGTTTTCCAAATTCAGGATGCCCAAAAGCTTTCTTCCATTATGAATGCCTTTGGTTTTGATGCCCAGGAAACCTTCTCGCTGCACATCAATTTGCCGATTGTCGAAAACGACTGCTGTAAAGCCGCCTTTTTGCGGGGCGCGTTTCTCTCCGGCGGCAGTGTGACCGATCCGGTGAAGGGATATCACCTGGAGCTGGCTACCACCCACCACAGTGTGGCCAAGGAGTGCTATCTTCTGATCCAGGAAACCCTGGGATTTCTGCCGAAGCTGGCCTCCCGCAGCGGCGGTCAGGTCATTTACCTGAAACAAAGCGAACAGATCGCGGACTTCTTAACATTTTTAGGCGCCTCCGTTGCGTCCATGGGAATCATCGAAGCCCGTCTGGAGCACGAGCTGAACAATCAGGTGAACCGACGCTGCAACTGCGATGACGCCAACATCACCAAGGTTGTGGAGGCTTCCCAGGAGCATCTGAACGCGATTCGAACCCTGCGGGAAAAGAACAGATTTGATCAGCTTCCCGAGAAGCTGAAGCAGGCCGCGCTGGTGCGGGAAGAGAATCCGGAGGCCTCTTTGACGGAGCTTGCCGGAATGGTAGAACCGAAAATCTCGAAGCCTGCTATGAATCACCGGCTGAAAAGATTGGTGGAGCTGGCATTGGAGGAAGAGCCATGAGTTTTGTTCATCTGCATGTTCATACGGAATACAGCCTTTTGGATGGCGCCTGCCGCATCGACCGTATGATGGACCGGGTGAAGGAGCTGGGGCAGGACGCCATTGCCATCACCGACCATGGCGTGATGTATGGCTGCATTGATTTTTACAAAGCCGCCAAAGCAGCCGGAATCAAGCCTATTATCGGCTGCGAGGTTTACGTTGCCAGACGAAAAATGAGCGACCGGATTCACGGCGTGGACAATGACCCGTACCATCTGGTGCTGCTGTGCAAAGACCGGAAGGGCTATGAAAATTTGTGCTATATGGTTTCCGAGGCGTTTCTCCATGGCTTCTATGGCAAGCCCCGCATCGATTTGGATTTACTCCGGGAGCGGCACGATGGACTCATCGCCCTTTCCGCCTGCCTGGCCGGCGCCATTCCTCAGTATCTGATGGCCGAATCCTATGATGCCGCCAAGGAATACGCACAGAACATGGCCGGGATCATGGGCGAAGGGAATTTCTATCTGGAGCTCCAGGATCACGGCATCAGTGAGCAGCAGGCGGTGAACCAAGGCGTCCGCCGCATTGCCCGGGAGACAGGGCTGCCCCTGGTGGTGACCAATGACGCCCACTACCTCCGGCGGGAGGATGCCCAAATGCAGGACGTTCTGCTCTGCATTCAGACGGGTAAAACCGTGGATGACGCGAACCGGATGCGGTTTTCCTCCGATGATTTTTATCTGAAAAGTGAACAGGAGCTGCGGGAACTGTTCCCCGGCTGTGAAGAGGCCTTTGAAAACACCGTGAAAATTGCCGAAAGGTGCAATCTGGATTTTGTGTTCCATGAGTATCACCTCCCGTCCTTTCCGGTGCCGGAGGGCTTTACCAACGAAGCGTATTTCCGGAAGCTGTGTGAGGATGGCTTTCAGGAACGCTATCCTGACCCGCCCCAGGAATACAGGGATCGACTGGAATACGAGATTGGCGTTATCAGCCGGATGGGTTATGTCAACTACTACCTGATTGTCTGGGATTTCATCCACTATGCCAAAAGCTCCGGCATTCCCGTGGGCCCGGGCAGAGGCTCCGGCGCTGCTTCCATTGTGGCCTACTGTATGCACATCACGGAAGTGGACCCCATGAAATACGCCCTCATTTTTGAGCGATTCCTGAATCCCGAACGGGTGAGCATGCCCGATTTTGATACCGATTTCTGCCAGGAACGCCGGGGTGAGGTGATTGAATATGTCACCCGGAAATACGGCTCCGACCATGTGGCTCAGATTGCAACCTTCGGCACCATGGCGGCCCGGGGCGCGATCCGGGATGTGGGTCGTGCGCTGAATTTTTCCTATGCCGAAACCGATGTGGTGGCCAAGCTGGTGCCTGCAACTCCCCATATCACTCTGAAGGAAGCACTGAACACCGTTCCCAAGCTGAAGCAGATGTATGACAATGAGGAACGGATACACACACTGATTGATACGGCTATGTCTCTGGAGGGCATGCCGAGAAACGCCTCCACCCATGCCGCCGGTGTGGTCATCACGGCGGACCCGGTGTGCAGCTATGTTCCGCTGGCTACCAATGACGATACCATCGTCACCCAGTACACCATGACCACCATCGAGGAGCTGGGACTTTTGAAAATGGATTTTCTCGGCCTGAGAAACTTGACGGTGATTCACGATGCCGAGGAACAAATTCGCCAGCAGAATCCCGCTTTTCGGATGGACAGGATTCCGGATGATGACCCGGAAACCTTCGCCATGCTCTCTGAGGGCAAGACCCAGGGCGTTTTCCAGCTGGAATCCGCAGGCATGACCAGCGTCTGCGTGAACATGAAGGCCAGCTCCATTGAGGATATTACGGCCATTGTGGCGCTGTACCGTCCCGGCCCCATGGACTCGATCCCCACCTTTATTGCCAATAAGCTGGACTCCTCCAAGGTGACCTATAAGACCCCGCTGCTGGAGCCCATTCTAAAGGTCACCTATGGCTGCATTGTCTATCAGGAGCAGGTGATTGAGATTTTCCGCAGCCTGGGCGGCTACACCATGGGACAGGCGGACAATATTCGCCGGGCTATCTCCAAGAAAAAGATGAAGGTGATTGAGCAGGAACGTAAGACCTTTGTCTATGGCGACCCAGAGCAGAATATCACCGGCTGCATCGGCCATGGAGTTCCGGAGCAGGTTGCCCAATCGATATACGATGAGATCGTGGACTTTGCCAACTACGCCTTTAACAAAGCCCATGCGGTGTGCTATGCGGTTGTGGCCTATCAGACGGCATATCTCAAATGCCATTATCCCAGGCAGTACATGGCGGCACTCATGACCTCCGTGCTGGACTCGGCAGAGAAGATCTCCGGCTATATTGCCGAGTGCAAGGAGATTGGCATCGCCACATTGCCGCCGGATATCAACCACTCGGATGATCACTTCATCGTGGAGGGGGACTCTATCCGTTTCGGTCTGGGAGCAATTAAGAATGTGGGCCATGGCCTGATCAGAACCATGGTTCGCAAACGCAATGAGGGCGGCCCCTTCAAGACCCTGGAAGAATTCCTGGAACGAATGGGGGAGGGGGAGCTGAACAAGCGCGCCGTGGAAAATTTCATCAAATGCGGCGCCATGGACTGCTTCGGCTACCATCGCAGCGAGCTTCTTGCGGTGTATGAGAAAATGATGGACAGCGTTTCCTCCTCCAGACGAAAGAATCTGGAAGGGCAGATGGGGCTTTTTTCCATGCTGTCCCAGCAGGAAGCATCGGCCGGTATTGCCATCCCCAAGAAGGAAGAGTTTCCACGGGCGGAGCTGATGGCCATGGAAAAGGAAACCACCGGCATCTATATTTCCGGTCACCCCATGGACGATTATCGAAATTACTTGAAAGATACCAGCGTTGTTCCCATTTCTTCCCTGACCGGGGAGGACTGCCAATTCAAGGATGAACAGATTGTCAGCATTGCGGGCATCGTTCAGACCATTAAAATGAAAATGACCCGGAATAACTCCATGATGGCCTACGTGACCATTGAGGATGACACTGCCTCCGTCGAGCTGATCGTGTTTTCCAACGCCCTGAACGAGCACGGCGGATACCTGCGGGAAAATGCTGCGGTGGTGGTGGTGGGAAAACTTTCGATGCGGGAGGATAAGGACCCGCAGATCATTGTCAACCGTGTCCGCCCCATGTCCGATTTTGCTGACCCCTTGCAGCGCGAGCTCATGGCGCAGTTCATCCCCCGCCCCCAGCCCGCCCGGCCGCCGGAAGGGACGCTGTATCTCCGGCTGCCCACGGAAAATTCCCCGATATTTCGGAAAATTCGGGCCATCCTGAATATGTTCCCCGGCGAGAATCCGGCGGTGCTGTTTTTCGCGGATACAAGGCTTCGCAGGGGGACCCGGTGCCAGCTGCGCCAGTCCATGCTGGACGAATTGCGAAATGTGCTGGGTGAAGCAAATGTTGTGTTAAAATAGCTTTCTTTTTTTGAGGAATTATGCTATAATGTTCTGCCGGAAGGAGTTGGTTGCTTGAAAAAAAGAATACTGGTTCCTATCTGCGTCTTTTTTCTGATGCTGCTGTCGGGCTGTGGTGCGAGAACCATCGATGAGATGTACAGTCTGCCCCGCAGGTCCGAGCGGAACAACAATCTTCGCGCAGCCATTGAATCCTCCATGGCAGGCAGAGTATATGCCGCTCCCATTTCCGGAGCCAATCAGGAATCCGTTCAGACGGCCGACCTGGACGGGGACGGTAAGGAAGAATACCTGATTTTCACCAGGGTTCTTCAGGATGACTCCCTCCAAATTCTGCTGTTTAATCAGCTGACGGACGAAAATTATGAGCTCTGGGAAATCATCAACTGCAAGGGCTCTTCCTTTGAACAGGTTCAATATGCCAACATTGACGATAAGCCCGGCTGTGAGCTGATTGTGGGCACCCAGCTGAATGAAAAGGTGACCCGAACCGTTTCGCTTTATTCCTTCGCTTCCAACCAGGCGGAGAAAATTAAGAGCATGATTTATATCAAATTTGTGGTCTGCGATTTGGACGATAACGGCTGCAGCGAGCTGATGGTGATTCAGAACGGTGAGGCGGAAGCAAGCAACGGAACCGTGCGGCTTTACAGCTACAACGATGGGAACGTGGTGGGCTCTGTGGAGGCCAAGCTCTCCGTGGCCCCGGAACACATCCGCCGGATCGCGGTGAACAAGCTCTCCAGCGGAGAGCCTGCCGTCTATGTGGCCAGTGCCTGTAATGAAAACGCAGTGATCACCGATATTTTTGCTCTTCGCAACGGTGCCTTCTCCAATATCTCCCAATCCAGTGATTTGGGTACCAGCATGCAGACTCTGCGAAATTATTTCGTGTATGCCGAGGATTTGAACAACGACGGCGTTCTGGAGCTGCCAAGCCTTCTGAGCATGATGTACAACACCACGGAGCAGAATCTGATCCGCTGGTTCACCATTGACATTGATGGCTTTGAGACCGACAAGCTTTACACCTTCCACAATTTTGAGGACGGCTGGTACATCGAACTGGACAGCGGATGGATCGACCGGTTCGCCGCTGAGAAAAACGGAAACGTATATACATTCTACATGTGGAACAATAGCTACGGTACGGCGGTGCCTGTTTTTACTGTGTACTCCTTTACCGGCAAGGACATGGACATGCAGGCCCAGGCCCAAAACCGGTTCCCCCTGTATCGGGGTGAGGATGTGGTTTATGCGGCGAAACTGGAATCCGGATCGGCCATTTACGGAATGACCGAAAATTACCTGCGGTCGAATTTCCATTTGATTCGCCAGGATTGGACAACTTCAGAATCATAAGAGGTGGATTATGAAAAAAGTATTGATACTGGAAGATGAAGTAAATATCCGCAGTTTCGTGGTCATCAATCTCAAGAGGGCCGGCTACGATGCCATTGAGGCGGGCACCGGTCAGGAGGCGTTGGACCGGCTGGCAGAGAATCCTGACATCGGCGTTGCGATTCTGGACATCATGCTGCCGGACATCGACGGTTTCGAGGTCTGCCGCCGCATCCGCGCCACCAGCAAGCAGATTGGCATTATCATGCTTACTGCCAGAACCCAGGAGATGGACAAGGTCACCGGCCTGATGACCGGCGCGGACGATTATGTCACCAAGCCTTTCTCTCCCGCGGAGCTGACGGCCAGAATTGATGCCCTGTTCCGCCGGATCGGGGGCGACAGCGTGGTCAGCTCGGAGCTTCTGACCCAGGGGCCCTTTGTGATGAACACCAGAAATCACACCCTGGAAAAGAACGGCAACCGGATCCGCCTGACCCAGGTGGAATATGCCATTCTGAAGCTGTTTATGCAGAATCCCGGCCGCGCGCTCTCCCGGGAGGATATTCTCGCCGCTGTCTGGGGACGGGACTATGAGGGCGAGCTGAAAATCGTGGACGTGAACATCCGCCGCTTGAGAATCAAGATCGAGGATGATACCGCCAACCCCACTTATATCACCACCGTCTGGGGCCTTGGCTATAAATGGGGCGCATAAGATGGCATGAAGAGAAGGAAAAAGAAACTACGCGGACTGCATAGAAGATGGATGATCAATACTGTGGGCGTGATATTTGCCCTGGGCCTGGTCTGTGTTTCCGCTGTCACGGCGTCCTATGCGGCCTATTATTACTCCAATATGCAGGCGGATATGAAGCACCGGGCGCAATCCTCCACAGGCTTCTTTTCGGGGAATTCCTACCAGGATTATTCGGAATACTATCAGGCCTGCATCACCTATGCCCGCACCTATGAATCCAGGGACATGATCGAGCTGCAATTTATCGACAATACCGGAAAGCTGATTGCAACCTCCTACGGCCTCTGGGGAAATGAATCCCCGGTGACCCCGGAGATTGCCCTGGCAATGAGTTCCCGGGGCAGTGAGCTTTTTGTGGGCAACGATCCCATCACGGAGGAACACATCATCGCCATTTCCAGTCCCTTGATATACAGCAGCGGGGAAGTGGTGGGGGTATTCCGTTTTGTCACCTCCACAAAGCTGGTGGATCAGCAGATCTTCTATGTGGCGATTGTTTCGTGCATTGTTCTGATCATTTTCCTGATCGTGGTGCTGCTCAGCAGCGGCTTCTTTATGCGTTCCATCATGGTGCCGGTGGCGGAAATCACCGAAAAGGCAAAGCGGATCGCAAACGGCAGCTACGGCGTCCAGATCCAAACCCGGTATGATGACGAGATCCGTGAACTGGCCGATACCATCAACGAGCTGTCTACAAAAATCAGCCAGAATGAAAAAATGCAGGCAGAGTTCATCTCCCAGCTGTCCCATGAGCTTCGGACGCCGCTGACCGTTATCAACGGCTGGAGCGAAACCCTGCTGGCCGACGACAACATGGATGATGAGACCCGCCAGGGTATGAAAATCATCTCCAGTGAGGCAAAGCGCCTGACCGAAATGGTAATGGAGCTGCTGGACTTTACCAGAATGCAGGATGGCAGAATGACACTGACCGTGGAGCCAACGGACATCCGCGGTGTGTTTGAAGACACGGTTTATATGTACAGCAGCCGCCTTGCCCAGGATGGAATCACCCTTCAATATCTTGAAAACGACTGTGACATTCCGGAAATTCCCTGCGACGGGAAGCGCCTGCGCCAGGTATTTTTAAATGTTCTGGATAATGCCGCCAAACACGGCGGCGAAGGAAAACGGATCGAAGCCAGCATCAGCCATGAGAACGATCAGGTGGTGGTTCGCATTCGGGATCACGGCCCCGGCATCCCGGAGGATGAACTGGGTTTGGTGAAAAAGAAATTCTATAAGGGCAGCTCCAAAGCCAGGGGCACCGGCATCGGCCTGGCTGTTTGCGAGGAAATTATGGAGCTTCACAACGGTAAGCTGACCCTGGAAAATGCACCGGGCGGCGGCACGCTGGTGACCATCGCGCTGCCGGTCACACAATAGAGAAAGGATAACTATGGGCACTACGAATAACGCACCTGCAAAAGAAAAGTTCAAAACCATGATTGGAGGACAGGCTCTGATTGAGGGCATTATGATGCGCGGCCCGGAAAAGGATGCCATCGTGGTTCGCACCCCCAAGGGCTTGCAGACGGAGGTGCATCCAAGAAAGAAGAATCCCGAGAAATCCATAAAAAACTGGCCCTTTATTCGGGGAATCTTCAATTTTTTCGACTCCCAGCTGGTTGGCATCAAGGCGCTGATGCGTTCTGCGGATCTGGCCCCCGAGGAAATGCAGGAGGAGCCCTCCAAATTTGACCGGTGGCTTGAAAAGAGACTGAGCAGCGAGACCTTCCAAAAGGTGATCGTGGGATTTGCCATGGTGTTGGGTGTGGGCCTGTCTGTGTTCCTGTTCTTCCTGCTGCCGATGGTGATTTCCAGCTTTCTGGATGGTGTCATCCGCAGTACGCTGGGGTTGAACCTGGTGGAGGGCATCATGCGAATGGTGATTTTCCTTGCCTACATGATCCTGATCTCCAGAATGAAGGAAATGAAACGGGTTTTTTCCTACCACGGTGCGGAGCACAAAACCATCCGCTGCTACGAGGCGTGCCTGCCTCTGACGGTGGAGAATGTTCGTGCCCAGACCCGGCTGCATCCCCGGTGCGGCACCAGCTTTTTGCTGGTGGTGATGGTCATTTCCATTCTGGTTTTTTCCATTGCCTCCTCGGCGCTGCTGGCAGTGGTTCCTTCCCTGGCAGCCATGCGGGGAAGCGCCCTGTACCGGGTGATCATGATTGCCTTCAAGCTGCTCCTGCTTCCGGTTGTGGTTGGGATCACCTACGAAATCAACCGCTGGGCAGGAAGACATGATAACTGGTTTACCCGCATCATCACCGCTCCCGGAATGTGGATGCAGCATTTTACCACCAACGAACCGGATGACAGCATGATTGAGGTTGGCATTGCCGCGGTGACCGCTGTCCTTCCCGAAAAGAAAGGGAGTGACCTCTGGTAATGACCTACCGGGAGTTGTATCTTTCCGCCCGGAACGCCCTCTCCCAGATGGAAGACCAGCAGCAGGCGGGATTGATTGCAAGAGATCTGGTCTGCTCCTTTTCCGGTAAAACCCCGGAGCAAATGCTGTTGGAAATTGATCAGCCCGCCGGCCGGGAGACGGTGTCCAGAGTGAACGCGGGCGTAAACCGCCTGCTGAATGAGGAACCTCTGGCCTATGTGCTGGGAGAATGGGAATTCTATGGCTTGCCCCTCTATGTGAATCCGGATGTGCTGATTCCCAGAGACGATACCTGCGCGGTGACGGAACTGGCGATTAACAAAAGCCTTTTCCTGGATAAGGACCCCAGGGTCCTGGACCTGTGCTGCGGCTCCGGCTGTATCGGCCTGGCCATTGCCAGCCGGGTGAAGGATGCCAGAGTTACGCTGGCCGATATCTCCAAGGAAGCTCTGGCTGTGGCGAAAAAGAACATCGCAAGAAACAAGCTGGGCGGGCGGGTGAGTACCTTCCAGGCGGATGCCCGGAAGGTTGCCCCCGGTTTTTTGGGGAAGTTTGATTTGATTGTATCCAACCCGCCCTATATCAATGCAGAGGACATGAAGCAGCTTCCCAAAAGCGTTGGTGAATTCGAGCCGCACCTGGCGCTGTTCGGCGGGGAAGACGGGTTGGATTTCTACCGATGCATCCTCCAAAATTTCACCTCCATTCTGAAGCCCGGGGGATTTATATGCTTCGAATTCGGAATGGATATGGGTGATGCCGTCTGTAAGCTACTGGAGGAAAATGACTATACCATTGTGGAACGGAAACGGGATTTTAACGACAGAGAAAGAGCTGTGCTGGCACAGCACGGCGGGAAAGGAATATAACTATGGCTACGAAAAAGACAACTTACGAAACGCCCACCCCTGCCTCTGATAAGAAAAAGGCGCTGCAGACTGCCCTGGCACAGATCGACAAGAATTTCGGTAAGGGAACGGTTATGCGTCTGGGCGACCGGCCCGAGATGAACGTGGAGGCAATCCCTACCGGTTCTCTGGCACTGGACGCGGCGTTGGGAATCGGCGGCGTGCCCAAGGGCAGAATCGTCGAGATTTACGGCCCTGAATCCTCCGGTAAGACCACCCTTGCCCTGCACATTCTGGCCGAGGCCCAGAAGCGGGGCGGTGAGGTTGCCTTCG
>JBJDYM010000216.1:0-18644 GCA_051867315.1 Faecousia sp. | reverse complement strand
ACTCCTGCTTCACGCCGTACACATGGCACAGGTAGGCGAAGATCCAGCCGCAGCGACCCTGCATCCACACGCTCTTGTCGGTGGAGTAGATTTTACCGGTGCGGTCCAGGCAGGTGTACACGCCGCCGAACTCTCTGTCCATGCCGTTTTTCAGCCAGAAGCTGACGCAGGTTTCCAGCTCCTTTTCCGTCCAGAGCTTGGCCTGCTGCAATTTGTCTTTGTTCATATTGTTCCTCCTTGGTGGTTTAATGGGGGTGATTTTTTATCATTTTCAATAGTAGCATTATACCATTGTTTTTTCAAGTAGAATTTTCAAAAAAGCTAGTGACAGAAAAAGATTTTCATGTTACAATCCTAATAACCAAATTTTGACGAAAGAGGTGCATCCACTATGGAATTTCTCGGCGTTCAAATCAACATCAAAAATTCTCCCGAGCTGGACCCGGAATTCATCCCGTTACATCTGTTCAACAAGGCGTTTCTCGCCGGCGCGAAAAAGCCCGTGTCCATCGCGGTGGAGCGGGCCAAGGGGGAAATGGCCTGCTGTCACACCTTCATCCACGGCACCCCGGAGATGAAGGATGCCGACTGCTTCTACATCGACCGCCTGGTGAAATTCATCCTGTGGATGAAGGGCGGCTTCCGCATCTATGTCAGCGGCGACGAAATGATTTACAACTATCTTTGCAGCATCTACCGCGCCGGCGGCAAGCAGGAATTCGACTGGGACTATATGTCCAGCGTGTTCGAGCATCCCTTTGAGGTGCTGCTGGTGGATCAGGTGCCCGAGAGCAAGGACGCGCCCCAGAAGATCGGCGGCCATTTCGGCGGCTGCCGCATCGGCTTCGATGCCGGCGGTTCTGACCGGAAGGTCTCCGCGGTGATCGACGGCGAAACCGTCTACTCCGAGGAAGTGGTCTGGTTCCCCAAGGTCAATTCCGACCCGGATTACCACTATGACGGTATCGTGTCCGCCCTGAAATCCGCCGCCGCCCATATGCCCCGGGTGGATGCGGTGGGCGTTTCCTCCGCCGGTGTGTTCATCAACAACCGCACCATGAATGCCTCGTTGTTTTTGAAGGTTCCCAAGGACCTGTACGACAGGAAGGTGAAGGACATCTACATCCGGGCCATCACCGACACCTTCGGCAACGTGCCCTACAGCGTGGTCAATGACGGCGATGTCTCTGCCCTGGCCGGCGCCATCAGCCTGGGAGAGAACAACATGCTGGGCATCGCCATGGGCACCAGCGAGGCCGTGGGCTATGTGGACCAGAACGGCTGCATCACCGGCTGGCTGAATGAGCTGGCCTTCTGCCCGGTGGACGCCTCCCCCAGGGCCATGCAGGACGAGTGGTCGAAGGATATCGGTGTGGGCTGCAAGTATTTCTCCCAGGACGCGGTGATCAAGCTGGCCCCTGCCGCCGGGATCGAACTGGAGGAGAGCCTGTCTCCTGCCGAGAAGCTGAAAAAGGTCCAGGGCCTGATGGAGCAGGACGATCCCCGTGCCGCCGCCATCTACCGCAGCATCGGCACCTATCTCGCCCACAGCTTCGCCCTGTACTATGATTTCTATGGCTTCAGGCATGTGCTGCTGCTGGGCCGGGTCATGTCCGGCAAGGGCGGCGACCTGCTGCTGGAGACCTACAACAAGGTGATGGCCGACGAGTACCCGGAGCTGGCGGAAAAGATCCATGTGGCCCTGCCGGACGAAAAGTTCCGCCGGGTGGGCCAGTCCGCCATTGCTGCATCCCTGCCTGAGATCCCGGGAAGCGGGAACTGATTCGGTAAAAGAGGCATCCACATGAAAAAACATATTGTCTGCTTCGGCGACTCCAATACCCACGGCTATTGCGCCGACCCTGCCGACACCGTCACCCATGGCAGCCGGTTTGATGAAAGCGAGCGCTGGACCTGCCTGCTGCAGCAGAAGCTGGGGGAAGACTATCTGATTTTGGAGGAGGGGCTTTCCGGCCGCACCACCGTGTTCCCCGATGCGCTGCATGAGAGCATGGACGGCCTGGGGGTCATCTACTCCACCCTGATGAGCCACGAGCCGGTGGATCTGCTGGTGATCATGCTGGGCACCAACGACACCAAGGAGCGCCTGGGCGTCAACGCCGCCTGCATCGCCATCGGTATGGAGCGACTGGTGCGCAAGGCCCAGTCCACCATGTGCTGGGCAAATGAAAAGCCCAACGTGCTCATTGTCTGCCCGCCCCACATCCGCAAGGAGATGTATGACAATCCCTGCGGGGTACCTATGGGCCAGGGCTGCATTGAAAAATCCCGGCAGCTGGCCCGCTATCTGGAGGATACCGCCAAGCTGGTGGGCGCTGCCTTCCTGGATGCCCAGGGCATTGCGGAGTTCAACACCGTGGACGGGATGCACCTGACCGCCAAGGGCCACCGGCAGCTGGCCGAGAAATTGGCGGAAGTGATCCCGGGGCTGGTGTAATCATGTTTCGCTCGATTTTCCGGCCCTATGGTCCGGTTTGGAATTTCTTCAACGCCATCACGGACGTGCTGCTGCTGAGCCTTCTGTGGTGCGCGTGCAGCCTGCCCCTGATGACCCTGGGCGCTGCCACCACGGCATTGTATGACGCAGCCGTCCACGGCATCCGCTATCGGGAGCCCGGGCTCTACCGCCGGTTTTTCCGCACCTTCCGGGCAGAATGGAAGACCTCCCTGCCCGTCACGCTGCTCTGGGGTGCGGTCCTGCTCTTTGGCTTTTATGTGCTGGCCCTGCTGGACGAGGCTGCCGCGGAGGAAACCGTCGCCGGGGTGATGGCGGGGGGCTACCGGGTGCTGATGGGAATCCCCCTGACCGCCGCCTGCTGGTCCTGTATGCTCCTTTCCCGTTTTACCTACCAATTCCGGGAGCTGACGGTCAATGCCCTCCGCTTCCTGCCGGTGCATTTGCCGCAATCCCTGGCCATCGGGGCCTTTACCTGGCTGGTGTGCTGGTACTGCTTCCACTATCCCATTGCCCTGACCTTCGCCCCGGCGGTGGCGGTGATCGGCTGGTCACTGCTGGCGGAGCCGGTCTTCAAAAAATACGGCGGCGGATTGGGAGTGGAGTCTCCCTCCGACGAGCCCTAAAAGGAGAGAATTGCCATGTTTTATTGCAACGCCAGAATTTTCGGTGAGGATTTTCGGTTCCACCTGGGCGCCTTTGAGGTGAAGGATGGACGCTTCGGCCAGGTGCTCCCCGGGACTGTTCCTGCCGGTGCTGTTGATTTGAACGGAGCCACTGTGATTCCCGGCCTGATTGATGTCCACAGCCACGGGAATTCCGGGGCGGACTTTTCCGACGGGGACTATGAGGGCCTGAAGGCCATGGCCCGGTATTACGCCCGGTGCGGCGTGACCTCCTTCGCTCCCGCTTCCATGACATTGCCCTATGACGTGCTGGAAAAAGCCTTTGCCACCGCCGTGGAGCTGACCCGGGAGCGCCCCGAAGGCGCGGCGGTACTCCGGGGCATTCAGATGGAGGGGCCCTATTTCTCCTACAAAAAGCGGGGGGCCCAGAACCCTGATTATCTGAAAAACCCGGATTTTGAGGGCTTCAGGCAGCTCTACGACGGCTGCGAAGGCCTGATTTCCATTGTGGACGTGGCTCCCGAGCTTCCCGGCGCGGCGGAATTTGCCGAAAAGGCCAGCAAGCTCTGCACGGTGTCCGTGGCCCATACCGATTCGGATTACGACCATGCCAAGGCCGTCTTTGATGCCGGGGCCACCCACCTGACCCACCTGTACAACGCCATGCCCGGCATCAATCACCGAAATCCCGGTGTGATTCCCGCTGCTGTGGAAAATCCCAAGGTCCGGGCGGAGATCATCTGCGACGGCTACCACATCCACCCCGCCGCCGTTCGGCTGGCCTTCTCCATGTTCGGCGGAGAGCGGATGATCCTGGTCTCCGATTCCGGCCGGTGCGCGGGCTTGCCGGAGGGCAGCCAATTCACCCTGGGCGGCCAGATGGCCTGGCTCCGGGACGGAGTCGGACGCCTGGGGGACGGCACCATCGCCTGCTCCGCCGCCAACCTCTGGGGCTGCCTGACCAATGTGCTCCGCTGGGGCATCAAGGAGGAGGACGCCATCCGCGCCGCCACCTGGAACCCGGCCTGCGCCATCTCCGCCCAGAATCAGGTGGGCTCCATCGCGGAGGGAAAAGTGGCCGATTTTATCGTATGCAACCAGGATTACACCGAAAAGCGGGTATTCCTGGCGGGAAAAGAGCTTCATTCGACTGAACTTTAATTAAAAGTTCGCAAAGCTTTCCGAGGATGATTTGCGTAAAACAAGGCGGAGGATGCAGCTTGGCTGACGCCAAGCAAGTTAGGCAACGCAGTTTTACACAAATCAGACCGGAAAGCTTGTGAGATTTTAATGAAAGAATAGTATTAATCAATAAAAACATAACAAACCGGCAGCAGCCCGAAAATGGCTGCTGCCGGTCATTCTTTCACTGTGGGAGGCTATCAGCCTCCCGCGCAGTATATCGCTGCAAAACGGGATGCGCCCGGCGAATTCGCACAACGTCCGATGCCGTACCATTCAACCAAACACTCAAAATGTACAGCCCGGCGGGAGGGTAATATCCTCCCGGCCCCCGTTATCCCTCTTTTGCTGCTTTTTTGGCTCTGGGCTTTTTGGGAGCGTTGGGGTCCTTGGGAGCCCGGGGCTTTCTGGGCTTCTTCGGCTTCTCCTCTTCGGGCGCTTCGACCTTGGCGGCCTCTGCCTCCGGGGCGGTTTCCTTCTTGACATCCTTCGGTATCTCCCGCAGCACCACGGCAGTGCGGGCGGGCAGGTACAGGGTGATGGCGGAGTTTCCCTTCTCGTCCACCTGGGCGGGGTAGGTGATGTGCTGCACCTGGTCGAAGCCGCCGTACTTGCCGTCGTCGGTGCACAGGGCAACGGTGTAGTCCGCAATGGCGGGCAGGGGGACCTTGATGTCGGTGTAGGAATGGACAGGGCTGAAATTGAAGGCGAACATCAGACCCTTCCGGTAGAATACGATGACCTGCTTGTCGGAATCCTTCATCCGCAGATCGCCCATGCGCATGGAGAAAATGTCGGCCTCCTTGGTCAGGTGGATCATGTCCTCGTCAAACTGGCCCAGCCACTCGTATTTCAGGAAACCGTTATCCCGCAGACTCCACTGGCGGCGGCAGTAGTGGAAGCTCCAGCCGTTGCCCTCCCGGGGGAAATCAATCCATTCGGGGTGACCGAATTCATTGCCCATGAAGTTCAGGTAGGCCTCACCGCCGCCGGCCAGGGTGTAAAGCCGGATCATCTTGTGCAGGGCGATGGCCCGGTCGATGGTGGGGTTGTGGATGCTCTTATCCATGTCGGTGTACATGGCGGCGTCAGCCAGCCGGAAGATCATGGTCTTGTCGCCGACCAAGGCCTGGTCGTGGCTCTCCACATAGGCAACGGTATTTTCCCCGGGGCGGCGCATGCACATTTCGCACCACATTTTGAAAATATCCCAGAATTCGTCCTTCCGTTCCTTCACGGTGCGCACCCACATATCGGGCAGACCCATGCCCAGCCGGTAGTCGAAGCCGATGCCGCCGTCGGCAATGGGCAGGCACATGCCGGGCATGCCGGACATATCCTCCGCAATGGTGATGGCGTCGGGGTTTACCTGGCGGATCAGCTCATTGGCCAGCTGCAGATAGGTGATGGCTTCGGTGTGGGTGTTCATGGAGAAATATTTGTCGTTGGAGTTGAAGTCGGTGCCCAGGCCGTGGTCATGGTAGAGCATGGAGGTGACGCCGTCGAACCGGAAGCCGTCGAAATGGTATTCGGTCATCCAGAATTTCAGGTTGCTCAGCAGGAAATGGATGACACCGGTCTTGCCGTAGTCAAAGCACTTGGTGCCCCAGGCGGGATGGTCGCCCTTGGGGCCGTCGTGGAAGAACTGCCAGGTGGTGCCGTCGAACATGTTGATGCCCTCGGCGGTGTTCTTCACGGCGTGGGAGTGCACCACGTCCAGCAGCACCCGCAGCCCCATCTCATGGGCCTTGTTCACCAGGTACTTCAAATCCTCGGGCTTTCCGAACCAGCTGGAAGCGGCGAAGAAATTGGAAACCTGATAGCCGAAGCTGCCATAGTAGGGGTGCTCCATGATGGCCATCAGCTGCACGGTGTTGTAGCCGGCTTTTTTGATCCGGGGCAGGGTGTAGTCGGCGAATTCCCGGTAAGTGCCCACCTTCCCCTCTTCCTGGGCCATGCCCACATGGGCCTCGTAGATGTACAAGGATTTTTCCCCCCGGAAACCGGCATCCGTCCAGGGGAATTCCTTCCGGTCGTCCACAATTTCGGCGGTGAAGGTGATGGTTTTGGGGCCCTGCACCACCCGGCGGGCGTACAGGGGGATATGCTCGGTACGGGTCATGTTGGCATCTACCACGGTTTTGACCTTGCAGCCGGGCCACAGGGCGTCATCGCCCTCCAAATAGAGTTCCCAGTTGCCGTTGCCGATGGGCTTCAGGGGATGGCTGGTCTGGTTCCAGCCGTTGAAATCGCCTTCCAGATACAGCTGGTAGGCGCTGGGAGCCCACTCCCGGTAATACCAGCCGCCGTCTACATGATGGAAGCCAAAAAAATCATGTGCATTGGCAAATTGGTTCAGGGTCTGACCGTCGGCGAGGATTCGGGCCTTGGTGGCGCGGTAGAGGAACATCCGCAGGTCGATGTCGCCTGAGAAGGGAGTAAGCTGGGGGTTCAGTTCCAGAATGCGGTACATAATATGGCTCCTTTCATCTTTCAAAACGTTCGTGAATGTGCGTTTGTATCTTGTCCTTCAGTTCGGGCAGCTTTCCGGCGCATCTGGTCCGGAAATTCTTCCGCTGCTCCTCCCGCAGAAGCTGCCAATTGGCCAAATCCTCCATCAGGCTTCCGTTTGCCTTCAGCAGGTTGTCCACCGGCTCCCGGCGGGCGGGGTAGCCGCCGCTCTGGTAGCGGTCGATGACGATTTGGTATCGATCCATGGCCTGCTTCACCGCATCCTGCCAGGAAAGATACAGCTCCGTTCCGGCGTTTTCACCGATCTCGGCCATTTTTCCGGGATGTGCCAGCAATCCTCTCAGGCAGGTGAACATGCTTTCAGCGTTTTCTTCAATCAGCAGGCCGTTTTGCCCATGCGTGATTCCTTCTGCGGCGCAGCTGCCCTCCACCAGCACCGCGCCCAGGGAGCAGGCGGCTGCCTCCCGCACCACCAATCCATTGGTATCGAAGGTGGAGGGGAAGAGGAACAGATTGGCCCGGCAATACCAGGCCCGGAGCTTCTCCCGGTCCCGGATGGCCCCGGTGAAGATGCAGTTTGGGGCGATGCCGCAGCTTTCGGCATAGGACACCACCTCGTCCAAGTCCGAACCGGAGCCGATGAACACCATGCGGAAATCCTCGCCCTGCTGCTTCAGGAGGGCCAGGGCGTCGATGGTGATTTTCAGCCCCTTGTACCACATCATCCGCCCCACAAAGAGGAAAACGGGCACCCGGCTGGGCAAATCATACCCTGCGGTGGCCCGGGCAACGGCATCCTCCGGCACCCGCTGCCGGGGCAGATCCACGCCGTTGGGCATCACGATGCATTCGCCCTCATAGCCCAAAGAGCGCAGATTCTCCGCCGCCCCCCGGCTCACAGCCCAGACCTCGTCGCAGGCGTTGATGTTCTGCACCAGTGCCTTGGTGCTGCCTGCCCGCAGGGCTTTGCTTTTCAGAATATTCGCGATGTCAATGTCGAATTTGGTGTGATAGGTTATGACGAGGGGCGCGTCCACCACCTGCCGCAGCTCTCTGGCCAGCACGGTGGAGATGATGGGGCAGTGGGAATGGAGCAGGGCAACCTTTTTCCCGGCAAGCTGCTTGGCGATGTCCGGGGAAAAGGGGATGCCCGCCATATAGCCGCCGGTCATTTTCCGAAAATCCAGGCTGGGGTAGCGGATGATGGGGAAGGGAAAATCTTCGTCACTGCTGTCCGGGTGGGCGGGGGTGATGACCACGGATTCATACCCGGAATCGAAAATCACCTGAGCGTAGTTTTTCACCGCGTTTGCCACCCCGTCGATCAGGGGCGGGAAGGAGTCGTTCAGCAGGCAAATGGTTTGGGTTTGTGCCATGGTTTGCGTTTCTCCGTGATGTTTCGTGTTATTTCGTGCAATTCTGTGTTATTATCCAAAGTTGGATAAGAGCACATATAAAAAATACCACAAAATGCCTATTTCGTCAACCCGAAAAAGCAATCCCCGGATGCAGCGCAAGTGCATCCGGGGAAGCCTTACTGATGATTACCGTAATGGTCCTTCAGCCACACCATGGCCTGCCGGTAGCCGTCGAAGCCCTGGCCCTTGATGGTGTGCTTGCAGGCCAGACCGGCATAGGAAATCTGCCGGAAGGCCTCTCTGGAATCCACATCGGAGATGTGCACCTCCACCGCCGGGATGGACACGGCCTTCAGCGCGTCCAGAATGGCCACGCTGGTGTGGGTGTAGGCGGCGGGGTTGATGACGATGCCGTCCACCTTCCCGTAGGCCCATTGGATCTTATCCACCAGGTCACCCTCGTGGTTAGACTGGTATTGCTCCACCTCAACACCCAGTTCTTTGCCCCACTGTTCCAGCATACGGAGCAAATCGGCGAAGGTGTTCTTCCCGTAAATGCCCGGCTCCCGAATGCCGAGAAAGTTCAGATTAGGCCCGTTGATGACAAGAATTTTCATGATACATGCTCCTTATTTCTTCAATGCGGCGCGGATTTGGTTCAGCGTTTCCTCCACTGTGCCGTCGTTTGCAATCACGGCATCGGCGAAACGCTGATACATGGGCTGCCGTTTGGTGAACATTTCCGCCAGCTTTCCGGTCTGGGACAGGGGCCGCCCCTCGGTGGGCAGCTTGTCCAGGGCCCGGGTCAGCCAAAGGATGGTGCCGTTCTGGTGAAGCATCGGGTAGTTCCGCTCCTGGGTCACGCAGCCGCCGCCGGTGGCGATGATCAGACCGCTTTGTTTCCCTAGCTCCGCCAGGGTGTCGGTCTCCATGGCCCGGAAGGCGGCTTCCCCGTCGGCGGGGATGATGTCCGTAATCCTCCGCCCCACCCGGGCTTCCAGGGCGTCATCCGCATCCACGAATTGTTTGCCCGTTTCCTGGGCCAGGCGCTTTCCAAGGGTGGTCTTGCCGCAGCCGGGCATGCCGATCAGGATGATGTTCTCCATCTGGGCCCGGAGGGCGGCATGGATTTCTTCAATCCGGCTGTCAGGAATTGCCCCGCCTGTAAACCATTCGGCGCTCTCCTTTGCCTGGGCCACCAGCATCCACAGGCCGTTCATGGCCACCAGCCCTCTTTTTTCCGCATCCAAAAGAATCTGCGTCCTCGCGGGATTGTATACCACATCCAGCACTCCCAGCAGATGGGGGAACAATCCCAAGTCGATGGGACTGACACCGGTATTGGGGTACATGCCCACGGGGGTGGTGTTTACAATCACCGAAGCATCCTGATGCAGATGCAGATTATGGTAGTTATTTTCCCCGGAACGGGAAATGATGACGACCTGAGCGCCCAATTCCTCCAGGGCAGCCACCGCCGTATTGGAGGCGCCGCCGCTGCCCAGCACCAGCACCTTTTTGTCCTTCACGTCCAGTCCGCTTTGCTTTACCAGATAGCGGAAGCCGAAATAGTCGGTGTTGTGGCCGATCAGGCTGCCGTCTGCCCGGCGGACGATGGTGTTTACCGCTCCCAGCCGCTTTGCCACGGGGGAGAGCTCGTCCAAAAAGGGAATTACGTCCTTTTTATAGGGAATGGTCACATTCAGCCCCACAAAGCGCCCGCTTTTCAGGAACGCCTCCAGCTCCTGGGGTTCCTTTTCAAACAGGGAATAGTCATAGGAAGCCAATTCTTTGTGAATCTGAGGAGAGTAGCTGTGTCCCAGCTTCCGGCCAAGTAATCCGCACTGCATTTATACCACCTCTGCATAGCTGCCCAGATATTTGAATTCCTCGCAGAAATCTTCAATTTCGCACATCAGCTGCACGAATTCCTCGGAGTAGATGGAGGTCTCCAAATCAAAATAGAACATGAACTCGAATTCCCGGTCCGGCAGGGGACGGGATTCCAGCTTGATCACGTTGATGCCCAGGGTGTAAAGCCTTGCCAGCACCTTATACAGCGCGCCGGGCTTGTGGTTCAGGATCATCATGATGCTGGTCTTGTCCGAGCCGGGATAGATTTCCAGAGTTTTGCTGATGCAGATGAACCGGGTGCGGTTGTTGCCCCTGTCCTGGACGCTGGAGGCGATATTGTCCAGCCCGTAGAGCTGGGCGCAGGAGCGGCTGCTGAGGGCGGCCACATCCTTCCGTCCGGATTTTGCCACCATTTCCGCTGCAACGGCGGTATTGGCCACTGCGGACACGTTTACGCCAGGGAGCTTGCTCAGGAACCCCGCGCACTGGCTGATGGCCTGCTCATGGGAATAGATTTCTTTGACGTCCTCCAGCTTGGTGCCGGGATTGACCAGCAGATTGTGGTCAACCTTCAGCCGGAAGGTGCGGACGATGGAGAAATTGTGCTGAATCATCAAATCGTAAACCTGATTTACGGACCCGGCGGTGGAGTTTTCAATGGGGAGAATGCCATACTGGCACATCCCCTTTTCAATGGCGGAGAACACCGCATCGAAATTCTTGAAGTACATGATCATGGGGCTTTTGAAGATCTTTTCGCAGGCCAGCTGGGAGTAAGCCCCCTCCACTCCCTGACAGGCCACTATGGGCGACTGGGGGAAGAGCTTGGGAGTATTTTCGATTGCCCGGGTGATTTCCTGAAACAGGGGCGTCTGACTGCCGTTGCGCTTGGCCTGGTAGCTGCGGCTCAGTTCAAAAATGGTGGAGTAGAGGATTCGGGTATAGCCCGCCATTTCCGGCCCGGCCTTGGCCGCCACCTCCTGCAGAATCTCCCGCTCCCGGGCGGGAACAAAGATGGGCAGATTCCGCTCCCGCTTGTAGTCCGCCACCTTGGCGGAAACCTCCATCCGGGCACAGAACAGCTTTACAAGCTCACTGTCGATTTGATCAATTTCGGCCCGCAGTTCGGTAATATCCATCAGGCATCCTTCTTTCTGAATGTGTCATATCCATTTTCCAGCAAAAGATCAAAAATGGCAATGGCGGCGGCGGCCTCCACCACCGGTACCGCCCGGGGGACGATGCAGGGATCGTGGCGGCCCTTGACCACCAGCTCCTGATCGTTTCCCCGGCTCAGGGACACGCTCTGCTGCACCTGGGAGATGGAGGGGGTGGGCTTGAAGGCCGCCCGGAAGAGAAGGGGCATTCCGTTGGTAATGCCGCCCAATATGCCGCCGCAGTGGTTGGTGGCGGTGACCACCTTCCCATTTTCCATATGGAAGGCGTCGTTGTTTTCACTTCCGTGCAGGTTGGCCGCTTCGAAGCCGATGCCGAATTCCACGCCCTTCACAGCGGGAATGCCGTAAACGATCTGCGCAATCCGCCCCTCCGCACCGCCGAACATGGGTTCTCCCAGTCCTACCGGCAGGCCGGTGACGGCGCATTCGATAATGCCCCCCACGCTGTCTTGTTCCATCCTGGCAGCAGCTACCGCCTCCCGCATTTTGGCCCCGGCCCCGGCATCCAGCACGGGAAAGTCGATGCCCACCATATCCAACTGGGGTGCAATCGGGTCAAAGGAATCATCCTTCACACCTGCAATGGCGGCAATATGGGCCCCGATCCGGATGCCCTTTTCCTCCAGCCACTGCTTGCACAGCCCGCCCGCAATGCACAGCGGGGCCGTCAGCCGCCCGGAGAAGTGCCCGCCGCCTGCCGCGTCCTGGAAGCCGCCGTATTTCACCTGGGCGGTGTAGTCGGCATGGCCGGGCCGGGGGCAGTCTTTGAGATTGGCATAGTCCCCGGAGCGGGTATTGGTATTTCGGATGATGGCCGCCAGGGGCGCGCCGCAGGTGAAGCCGTTCAGCAGGCCGCTCAAAAACTCCGGCCGGTCTTCCTCCCTGCGGGGGGTGGAGTAGTCGTTCTGGCCGGGAGCCCGGCGGTTTAAAAAGACTTGCAATTTTTCCAGATCCACCGGCAGCCCGGCGGGGATGCCGTCCAGGGTCATGCCGATGGCCGCGCCGTGGGACTGGCCGAAGATGGATAATTTCAGATGTTCACCGTAGGTACTGCTCATAGCTGCCTCCCAGTTTTCGGTATTCGTCAAAGAATTGGGGATAGGATTTGCTGACGCATTCCGCTCCCAGAATGGTTACCTTTTCCCGGCATACCGTGGCGGCGATGGCGGCGGACATGGCGATCCGGTGATCCCGCTGGGCATCCACCGTGCCGCCAAACAGCCCGGTGCCGTACACGGTCATGGTGTTCTCGTCCGCCTCCGCGTTGCCCCCCAGATTGTGAAGCATGGCGATGACGGAGGCAACCCGGTCGGATTCTTTCAGCCGCAGCCGGGCGATGTTTGTGAATTTTGCCCCCTGCTTACAGGCGGCGGTAACTGCCAGAATGGGCACCAGGTCGGGAATATCGGAGGCGTCGATGGTGAGAAAGCGGTCCAGTCCCGGCAGCAAGGCGGCCGCCGCCCGGTCGCCCTGGGCAGAATCGGGGGAGAGATTTTTCACTTCCACGTCGCTGCCCAGAGCCTTTGCCGCCAGGAAGAAAGCACCGTTGCTCCAATCTCCCTCCACGGAAAGCTGCCCGGGGGAGCGGAAGGGCTGCCCGCCCTCCAGGGTAAAATCTTCAATGTCCAATCCGAACGCCTTCATGGCCTGCAAGGTCATCGTCACATATGGGGCCGATTCCAACTTTCCGGTAATCTGAATGCGGCTTCTCCCGGGAATCCGGGAACAGGCCAGCAGAAGTCCGGTGATGAACTGGCTGGAGATGCCGCCGCTGATGGTGAATGTACCGGGGGTAAGCTTCCCCTGGCAGCGGAGTGTCTCTTCTGTGGGCCTGCTCAACCGGCAGCCCATCCGCTCCATTTCCTCCCACAGTGGGGAAAGGGGCCTCTGAGGGAGCCTACCCTCCATTTGGAAAATCGTATCCACGCCCAGCGCTCCCGCCACAGGAAGCAGAAACCGCAGGGTGGAGCCGCTGTCCTGACAGTTCAGGATCGCAGATTCCGGAATGGACCGCACGGGACTGACGGTGTAGCCCGTTTCCGTCCGCCGGATGTCCGCCCCCAGTGCCCGGAGGCATCCGGCGGTGGCTTCCATGTCCCGATTGGTGTCGGGGCAATGCAGCACCGTGGGGGAGTCGGCAAAGGCGGCGCAGATCAGCAGCCGGTGGGCCTGGGATTTGGAGGGAATGGCCGTCACCTGGCCGGATAGCTTTTTTGGTGTAATGGTAATGTCCATATCAAAGTCCTGAGTGCACAAAGGCGGTTAACTCCTCTACCGGGGTGGGGACGATCTGGCAACGGCCGATTTCCGTGGGGATGATCAGCGGAATGGTGCCCCCGGAGCGCTTTTTGTCGGAAAGCATATATGGAACCAATTCCTCCGCCGGGTATTCGGTGCGGATGGGAAGGCCGTAATCGGCCAGGGTATCCTGGATGGTCTTGGCGTCCTCCTGGGAAAGCATTCCCTTCTTTGCGGCGGCCCGGCTGACCATGGCCATGCCGATGGCTACGGATTTGCCGTGGGACAGCATAAAGCGGCTCCTGGCCTCCACCCCATGGCCGATGGTGTGGCCCAGATTCAGCTTCATCCGAGCGCCGGTGTCGAATTCGTCCTCCATCACCACGTCCCGTTTCAGCTCCACGCAGCGCTTGATGACCGTTTCCCGGTCAAATTCCGGTCCGGCCTCCCGGAGGTACTCAAAAAAGGCCCGGTCATAGATCACGCCGTATTTGATGACCTCGGCGCAGCCGTCCAGGAAAATCTCCCTGGGCAGAGTTGCAAGGGTGTCGGTGTCGCACAGCACCAGGCTGGGCTGGTAAAAGGCACCGGCCAAATTCTTACCCGCGGGCAAATCGATGGCGGTCTTGCCTCCCACGGAGGAATCCACGGCAGCCAGCAGGGTTGTGGGCACCTGGATGAATTTTATCCCCCGCAGGAAGGTTGCGGCGGCAAAGCCGGTGAGGTCTCCCACCACGCCGCCTCCCAGGGCCACCAGCAGATCGGAGCGGGTCAGCTGATTCTCTGCCAGAAAGTTCAGCGCCGAAAGATAGGTTTCGCCGCATTTGCTTTCTTCCCCGGCGGGGAATACATAGGAAACCACCTCAAACCCATTTTCCCGCAGGCTCTTTTCGGCGGCGGCGCCGTGGAGAGGGTAGACATTGGTTTCACTGACAATGCATACCTTTTTCACCTTGGGGAATTTCTTCGCCTCCTGGCCCAGCGTTGCCAACAGCCCGCTTCCGATCAGGATATCATAGGAGCGGGAGGCATGAATGGTCACTTTTTGCATCCGTCCACCTCTTCTTTCCGCTTTTTGCCCTCTTCCAGCAGGGCACAGAGCCTCTCTTCGTCCCGGTCTGCCAGGGCTTGCCGGTATTGGGTGAGACTATCAATGTATTGGTCCAGCTCAAAGAGCAGATTGTCCCGGTTTTCCAAAAACAGCTCCGTCCACATTCCCGCGTTCAGCCAGGCCACCCGGGTCAGATCCCGGTAGCTTCCGGCGGAGAAGCCCTTGTGCTCCAAAGCGGTGGGGGACTTGATAAAGGCGTTGCTGAGCAGGTGGGGCATCTGGGAGGTGAAGGCGATCATCCGGTCGTGATCCTTGGCGGTGGTCACGGAGAAGAACCCAAAGCCGCAGGGCTCCAGGGCGTCCTTCACCCGCTGCAGCAGGGCCATGTCGTCATAGACCGGGGGCACCAGCACCATGGGTGCACCCTGGAAGAGGTTTGCCCGGCTGTACTTAAATCCGGAGAACTGGGAGCCCGCCATGGGATGGCCGCCCACAAAGGTGAAGCCATATTGCTTCGCCACAGGGAAGCAGCGTGCGCACACCTGCTCCTTGATGCCGCAGCAGTCGATGACCAGGGCCTCTTTAGAAATCAGGGGCGCATTTTCCTCCAGCCAGCTGGCGCTGCCGTCGGGATAAATGGCCAGCAGCAGCAAATCACAGTTCGGGATGGTGGTTTCGTCCAATTTTCCGTCCACCGCGCCGGAGAGCATGGCAAAGGAAAACATGCTTTCATTCCGGTTTTTCACATAAACCGTGTGGCCTGCCAGCTTATAGGCTCTTGCCAGGGAGCCGCCAATCAGGCCCAGGCCCAGAATTCCAACGGTCATACCAATACCTCACGAATCTCCTGCACCTTCCGGCTCACATCCGCAAACTGGGAGGGCGTCAGGGACTGGGCGCCGTCGCACAGGGCGTGCTCCGGGTCGTTGTGCACCTCGATCATCAGTCCATCAGCACCGCAGGCGGCTGCGGCGTAGGCCATGCTGGCCACCAGCCGGGATTTGCCGGTGGCGTGGCTGGGATCGATGACCACGGGCAGATGGCTCAGCTCGTGGAGCACCGGCACGGCGGAGAGGTCCAGGGTGTTCCGGGTGTAGGTTTCAAAGGTGCGGATGCCCCGCTCGCAGAGGATCACGTTCTCGTTGCCCTCGCTCATGATGTATTCCGCGCTCATCAGCAGCTCCTGCAAGGTGTTCGCCAGGCCCCGCTTTAACAGAATGGGCTTTTTGGTTTTGCCCAGCTCCTTCAGCAGATCGAAATTCTGCATATTCCGTGCCCCCACCTGGATCACGTCCACATCGTTGAACAGGTCCAGGGTGTTGATATTCATCAGTTCCGTCACGATGGGCAGACCCGTTGCCTCTTTCGCTTTCAGCAGCAGCCGGATGCCCTCGGCCCCCATGCCCTGGAAGGCGTAGGGAGAGGTACGGGGCTTGAAGGCGCCGCCCCGGAGGAAATTGGCCCCCGCCTCCTTCACGGCCTGGGCCACCTGAACGATCTGCTCCTCACTCTCCACGGAGCAGGGGCCGGCAATCAGACCGAAATACCCGCCGCCGATCTTGGAGCCCCCGGCTTCAATCACGGAGTCCTTGGGGTGGAATTTCCGGTTGGCCTGCTTAAAGGGCTCGGACACCCGCTTCACCGTCTCCACAATTTCCAGGCTGTTCAGCAGCTCCATGTCCACCCGGCTGGTGTCGCCGATCAGGCCCAGAATGGTGACTTCCTGGCCCTGGGAGATGTGGACATCCAGATTCATGGTTTTCAGCCAGTCCACCAGGTGGCTGGTCTGGTCGGGGGTCGTACCGTGTTTCAGTATCGCAATCATGATTAACACTCCTTACAAAAATAACGCCGCACGGCGAATCGTGCGGCGTTTTGAAAACGTTTGATTGCTCCTGCCGGAAGCATTGCAGCACAAATCGCTATTACTTTTTCTGGGTAAAAAAGTAATAGTAATAAAAGTAAAACTGTGCAGCAGAGCTCATGGTGGTCATGGCGTTAGCCTCCAACAACAACTTTCATAAAGCATACCACCGAAAAGCGGAAATTGCAAGTGTTATTTTACCGATTTCGCCGAAAAATGATTTGACATTACCGAATGAACGTTTTATAATGGCGCAGAAATTTACGATAGGGAGTGATGACCTTGCCCATCGAGACCGAACGGCTGATCCTGCGGGAGTATACCATGGACGATTACGATGCCCTGTATGAAATTGTCTCTGACCCGGAGACCATGCAGCATTATCCCGCCCCCTTCACCCCGGAAAGATGCCGAAACTGGATTGAATGGAACCTGGAAAATTACCGGAAGTACGGCTTCGGCCTGTGGGCGGTGGTAATGAAGCAGACTGGAGAATTCATCGGCGACTGCGGCCTGTCGCTGCAGAACATCAACGGCCAGATGCTGCCGGAAATCGGCTATCACATCCATAAAAAATACTGGCGCAGGGGCTACGGCAAGGAAGCTGCCCGGGCCGCCCGGGACTGGGCCTTTCAGAACACCGAATACGACGCGATTTATTCTTACATGAAGTATACCAACGTGGGCTCCTATTCCACCGCGATTGCCAACGGTATGAAAAAAGTGAAGGAATACCCGGACCCGAAAAACACCATCTCCTACGCCTACGCCATCACCCGGGCCGAATGGGAGAAACTGCGGGAAGAAGGGGACAAAACAAAAAGGATACTGAAAATCGCCCTGCTGCAGATTGCTCCCGGCAGAACGCTGGAGGATAACCTGGAAAAGGGAATCGAATATTGCAGGAAAGCCAAAGAAAAAGGCGCGGATGTTGCCCTGTTTCCGGAAATGTGGAGCAACGGATACAACATCTACAACCGGAGCGTCCAGGAATGGGAAAAGGAAGCGATTCCCGTGGACAGTGCGTTCGTCCAAGCCTTCGGCAGCCTTGCAAAGCGGCTCAATATGGCAATCGGGATTACTCTGCTTGAGCAGTACGAAAATGGCCCCCGGAATTCTCTCGTTCTGTTTGACCGGTTCGGAAAACGGCAATTCGTCTACGCCAAGGTACATACCTGTGATTTCGATGTGGAGCGGAATTTGATCCCCGGGGAGGACTTTTTCGTCACGGCACTGGACACCGCCCAAGGAGCCGTAAAGGTGGGGGCCATGATCTGTTACGACCGGGAATTCCCGGAAAGCGCCAGAATCCTGATGCTGAAAGGGGCGGAGCTGATTCTGGTGCCCAATGCCTGCCCCATGGAAATCAATCGCCTTTCCCAGCTCCGGGCCAGAGCCTATGAAAATATGACAGCGATTGCCACCTGCAATTATCCGGAAACGGTGCCCGACTGCAACGGCGGTTCCAGCGTTTTTGACGGAGTGGCCTATCTCCCGGAGCTGGACGGTTCCCGGGATACCTGCATTTTGCAGGCAGATGGGCAGGAGGGAATTTTCATTGCGGAGCTCGATTTAGAGCAGCTTCGCAATTACCGGAAAACAGAAGTACACGGAAATGCCTACCGGCATCCGAAAAAATATGGCCTGCTGGTGGATACCAAAATCGAGGAACCGTTTATCAGAGCGACCCATCGGGGATAACCCGGGATCACGCAGCAATGCACTGGAAAAACTTTTGTCAAAATTCCGGCAAAAGCCGATGTGCACAAAACAAACGCCTGGAAAGTTTTGCGTCTTTCCAGGCGTTTTTCATAGATTCAATATCATTTCCACATCACCATAACAGATTCTTCCCGTCGGCTGAAATCCCAGCTTGTCGTAGAGGTGCCTGGCATTGACGTTTGCATGGGCGCAAAGCAGACCAATGCTCCGGTATCGCCCGGAATCCTTTGCGTACTGGATCAGGAGCTTCACGGCTGCGGTGCCCAGGCCTTTACCTTCGTATTCCGGGGAGAGCATGATGCGCCAGAGGTCGAGGCGGTTTTCCTCCATTTCCTCTTCCAGCAGCATGAAGCCCACCGGCGTATCGTCATCATAGATGGCAAACGGGAAAACATCCCCATCCTCCCGGTATAGCCATGCTTGGGCAAGAGAAACGGCATTCGAGGCGACAAAGCGTTCTCCCTCCGGGCGTTTCATCTTTATGATGGCGTCAAAGTTTTCCTCGGTTATCTTCCTGAAATTGACCATTGTTTGGCCTCCAATGCGGATTATCCTGTTGCCTCCTCGGAGATAATATGAAGTGACCTCCCCATTGTAAAAACGTGGATTTACCTGTAAACTAA
>JBJDYM010000215.1:0-1624 GCA_051867315.1 Faecousia sp. | reverse complement strand
TCGCCGGACGCGATGCTTCGCAGCATTCCGCTGGTCTGCGAGAGGGGCAGCGCGGAAATGACCTGCCGAAGGCCGCCGGGCATGTTCTCCGTGGAGAAAAAGGTGTTGCACAGATACGCCATGGGCATAATGATATAATTGGAAAACCGGGGCACATCCGCGTGGTTCTTCGCCAGGAAGGAGACCACGACGCCGACGGCGGAAAAAACCGCGCCGTTCAGAAACATAATCCCGATGGAAAAGCCGTTAAAAACCAGACCTGTCCCAATGGGAAGCGTCAAAAGGATAATAATACCGCCCGCGTATACCCCTCTCAAGCTGCCGCCGATGATCTGGCCCACAATAAACTGCCACAGCGGTGTGGGCGAGATCATGATCTGATCAAAGGCCTTTTCATACAGGCGCTGGACATTCAGATTCTGCGCGATGGCGTTAAAGCTGCCGTTCATGGTGGTCAGCGCCACGACGCCGGGGATCAGAAAATTCAAATACGGCTCCCCGTGGGAGGTCGTCTGGATGCCCAGGCCGAACACCACCAGATACATCAGCGGCGCGATCATCGCCGCCATGGTGATCTTGTAGAAGTCCCGCCGGAATTCCACCCATTTTTCCCATAAGATCGTCAGGATTCCCATCGTGCTTCCTCTCAGCTCAGTCGTTTTCCGGAGCGTTCCATGAAAACATCCTCCAGTGTGGTGTCCCGCAGAGCGAACTGCCCGTGCAGGCCCTCCAGATAGTCCACGGCATCCTGCCGCTGATGAAAGTAGCGGCTTTTCAATCCCTCCGGCGTCATCTCGTCCACGGCGAAGGCGCCCAGGCTTTCGATAAAGCCCGCCGGGGTATTGACCTCCTCCAGCTTTCCGCTGTTCATCATCGCCACCCGGTCGCAGAGGGACTGGGCCTCCTCGATATAATGGGTGGTCAGCAGGATGGTCAGGCTCTGATCGTTCAGCTTGTGCAGGAGGTTCCACATCTGCCGCCGGGACAGGGCGTCCATGCCCGCCGTCGGCTCGTCCAGCAGCAGGATCTCCGGCTGGGTCAGCAGCGCCCGGCACACCATCAGCTTCCGTTTCATGCCGCCGGAGAGCTTGCGCACCGTCCGTTTGCGAAATTCGATCAGGCCGCAGAACTCCAGCAGCTCCTCCGTCCGCGCGCGGATCTCCTTCAGCGGCATAAAATACAGCCGCCCCTGATACTCCATGATCTCGTCCATGGTCATATCCTGCCGCATGGAGTACTCCTGGGTGATGACGCTGAGCTTGCGCTTCAGATCGGTGCGCTTGCGGGAAAGCCTTTCGCCGTCGATATAGATTTCCCCCTCCGTCGGCAAAAGCAGCGTGGAGAGCATCCCGATGGTGGTGGTCTTCCCCGCGCCGTTGGGTCCCAGCAGGCCGAAGAATTCCCCCGTTTCGATGGTCAGATTGAGGGAATCCACAGCGGTGAAGCGGTCAAATTTTTTCGTCAGGTTCCGAATCTCGATCATGCCTGACCCTCTGGCTCCTTGGCGATGATCAGCGAGTAATACCCCGCGTCGTCCGGGATCTCCTCCACGCCGTGGTACACCCGCTCCCGATCGGTGCCGCAGTTCTCCACCGCCACCACGCTCCGGCCGCTGGCGGACAGG
>JBJDYM010000214.1:0-18735 GCA_051867315.1 Faecousia sp. | reverse complement strand
GGATGTCATAGCGCCATTTGCCCGGGAGCTTCTGTAAGCCCCGGCTTTTTTGTGCCTGGATTCCCTGAAAATTCTGTAAGAAAGAGGCTATCTCCATCACCGCAGCCGCCGCCCCCTGCACCATGCGGTTGCTTACGAAACCAGTGCCTCCACTGCAGCCCAGACCGATGTGAATGTGCCGGTGGTGAAGAAGGGCAGCGGGAAGAACGAGGGGGTTCAGACACTTGCCGCAGTCCTGAAGTCTGACGCGATCAAGCAGTTCATTACCGAGACCAACGATGGTGCAGTGGTTCCCTTCGAGGATTGACAACATGGCGGGCAGCAGCGGCAACACGCGGCTGCCCGTTTCTTCGAAACAGAACAAATCAAAATGCTGAATCAGGTTCCGAACAAGTAAACAGGAAGAAAAAGCGCTTTATTCATTGAAACAAGGAGAAAACTCCATGACGCTTCAACAGCTCAACTATGTAATCCACATCGCTGAAACCGGTTCCATCAATCGGGCAGCCGAGCAATTGTATGTCGCACAACCATCTTTGACCAACGCCGTGAAGGAATTGGAAAAGGAGACCGGCATTACCATATTTAACCGCACAGGAAAGGGCGTTACGCTGACCGCGGAGGGTGCTGAATTCCTGCCGTATGCCCGTTCTGTGTGCGATCAATTTCAGGCATTGTTGGATGCCTTCGGAAAAAACGGTGTCCGCAAGCAAAAATTTGCCGTTTCCACCCAGCATTATTCTTTTGCGGTAAAAGCGTTTGTGGAATTGACGCGCGCCTTTGATGTTGGAGAATACGAATTTGCCATCCGGGAAACCAGAACCAAGGATGTAATCAATGATGTGGCTGCCGCCCGCAGTGAAATTGGCATATTATATCTGAATGACTTCAACCGGAAAGCCCTTTTGAAACTTTTCAACGAAAACAATTTGCAGTTTCAGCATCTGATCCATTGCGATGCCTATGTTTATTTATGGAAAAATCATCCCCTGGCAAAGCAAAAGACCATTTCCTTCGATGATCTGACGCCTTACCCCTGCCTGTCTTTTGAGCAGGGTGAAGGCAGTAATTTCTATCTGGCAGAGGAGATCCTTTCGACAAACGAATATCCGCGGATCATCAAATGCTGTGATCGCGCCACGGTGCTGAACCTGATGGTCAGCGTAAACGGCTACACACTTTGCTCCGGCATCATCTGCGAGGAACTGAACGGGGAGGAATATATCGCCGTTCCCTATCAGGATGAAAAGGAAACGCCGGACAGCAAGATGGAATTGTGCATCGTCACACGGAAAAACCATATTATCTCCGCTGTGGGTGAACGGTACATCGCAGAGCTGAAAAATTACCTGGGAATCAAGGGAACCCCTGAATAAATCGTCTGCGGCTGAACAGCGGATCTTTTGCTCCCTCAGTGCAGTTTGGAAAATCGGCAATACATACAGTATTCCTCGATTTTTCAAACTTTCCGGGGAAGCAAAATCTCTCGCTGTCAGCTCTTGCCGATTTATTCAGAGCTTCCCAAGGAGAATGTTCCTGCAGAATCGGATCAATAAGGCCATGCCCGCAGTGCGAAAGCTGCGGGTTTTGGTTTTCTGCAAGAATCGATACAAGCACGCATCACATAGTTTTTTTCTATCCATTTCCATCAAACTTGCGTATTGGACAAAATCCTACAGATGATGTAGGATATACCCAACAAAACGAAAGGAGGCAGCCGCCGTGAAAAACAGTTTCTCGATGTACGCCGTGAACATGTGCATGTGCCGGATGAGCATGCGTGTTTTCTTGCAGTGTGGCCGCCGTAATATTTTGCTTTGACGAGTAGGCAAGGCAGGGGCGTCCGCAGCAAACGGGCGCCCTTTTCGTATGCCAGAAAGGATGGAATTTCGATGTATTACCGTTTCACCGGCGGCAGCCGGAACCGAATGTGCGGCCAGGACGAGCAAACTGACTACATTTGAAAAAATTATGAAAGAAGGATTATTTCATGAAACGTATTTTTGCATTTGTTTTGACGTTGGCGCTTGTTCTGTCTGCTTTCTCCGCTGCTTCTGCCGAGGAAAGCAAAAAAGTGCTTAACTGGTTCATCGGCGGTGAAGTGACTACCCTGGATACCGGTAAGACCTACGATACGCTCTCCGGCGCGGCGGTGGCCTATTTCGCGGATACCCTGTACCGTTTGGATCAGAATGCCGACCCGATTCCGAACCTGGCGGTAGCCGAACCTGAAATCAGCGAGGATGGCCTGACTGTTACCGTCACCATCCGGGATAATGCCTACTATGCCAACGGCGAGAAGATCGTAGCAGACGATATTGTGTATGCGGTGCAGCGGGTATTCGATCCGGCCGTCGGTTCTCAGAACACTTCCATCACCGGCATCAAGAACCGTGACGCCGTGCGCGCTGGTGAGCTGCCTGTGGAGGAGCTGGGTGTCAGAGCCTTGAGCGACACAGTGGTGGAATTCACCCTGGACGCGCCGGATCCTTTCATTACCAAAAAGCTGACGGATACCGCCTATGCGCCTGTTTCAAAGGCATTTGTGGAGCAGTGGGGCGATCAGTACGCACTCTCCAGCGAAGCACTGCTGGCTTCCGGCCCCTTCTACATCGACGGCTGGACGGGCACCGAAATCAGCTGGAAGTACATCAAGAACCCTTACTACTGGGACAAGGACAACATCTGGTTTGATGAAATCAACATCCAGATCATCAAAGATGCCAACACCGCCATCAACCTTTATGAAGCGGGCCAGCTGGACGGCGTGAGCCTCACCACCGATTTTGTGCCCCTTTACGCCGGCACGCCTGATCTGGTCGCGGTACCCTCCCTGCGCATGACGAACCTGGAGCTGGGCATCAACGCCACTGAGGTGAATCCGGATTATCCCAACAACTACCTGCAGAATCTGAACATCCGCAAAGCCCTGCTGTATGGTCTGGATCGCTCTGAGCTGACCGATGTCGTGCTCAACGGCGCTGCGACTCCGGCTGTGGGCGTGATTCCCAATGGCATCGCCTCCTCTCCGGCCGGTGAGAGCGTGGCCGAGAGCTTCGGCACCCTGGTGTATACCGATATCCCCGCCGCCCAGGAATACTTCAGGAAGGGCCTGGAGGAATTGGGCGAGGACGGCATCACCCTGCGCCTGGTGACATCCGATACCGATGAATCCATTAAAATCGGCACCTATCTGCAGTCCGCCTATCAGACGAACTTGCCCGGCCTGACCATTGACCTGGCCAACGTGCCCTCCTCCGTCCGTTTTGATGAGATGATGTCCTATCAGTTTGACCTGGCCCTGGGCGGCTGGACCGGTGACTACGATCCCACATCCTATCCGAACCAGTTTGAAACCAGCTATGCACACAACCATGGCCAGTGGAAGAGCGAGGAATTGACCGCTCTGATCAATGCCCTGAACTCTGAGGACGGTACCGACTTTGAACTGCGCTGGGAGCACCTGCGTCAGGCAAACCAGTACCTGATCGATAACGCCGTGGTGGTTCCGTTGGAGCAGAGCGTGAACAACTATCTGGTCAATCCCAAGTTGGAAGGCTACATTACCCTGCAGCTCGGCTCCAGTGCCTTCGATGTTACCCGCGCTTACTTTGCAGAGTAATGCCCTGATTGAATCAACCCTCTGGGGCTCCCGGCGTGTCTGTTCTCCGGGAGCCCCTTCCTGATGCGATGGAGGATTTTATCGTGAATCGCTGGATCAAATACATCGGCAGACGCCTGTTCTACATGGCGTTGACGCTGTTCATCATCATTACTGTCACGTTTTTTCTGATGAATTTCCTGCCCGGCACGCCCTTTAACAACCAGGATCGGCTCAGCGCTTCCCAATTGGCAATGCTCAATAAGAAATATGGCTTCGATCAGCCGCTTTTCCAGCGTTACCTGAATTATCTGGGGAATATCCTGCATGGGGATTTTGGCATTTCCCTCCAGTTTTCCGATCAGAAAATCACGACGCTGCTTGGCCAGCGTATGGGCCCCAGCATCCAATTGGGCCTGCAGGCGGTGCTGTTCGGCACGGTGATTGGCGTATTTTTGGGTGTCGTCGCCGCCATGCATCAGAATCAGTTTCTGGATGTGTTCTGCTCTCTGTTTGCCATTACTGGCCGCTCGGTTCCCAATTTTGTGGTGGCGGTTTTGCTGCAATTGTTATTTGCCATTACTCTGAAATGGCTGCCCATCGGTTTGTGGAACGAGGGATTTCGCTCCTCGATCCTGCCCACACTGGCGTTATCCATTTCACCTATGGCCGAATCGTGCCGCTTCATCCGTACGGAAATGGTGGAGGTGCTGTCCAGCGATTACATTGAGTTGGCCCGCGCCAAGGGCATGAGTGAAATCCGCATCGCCTTTTCCCATGGCCTGCGCAACGCTCTGATCCCGCTGATCACGGTGCTGGGCCCCATGACGGTATCGCTGATGACCGGCTCTCTGGTGGTAGAAAACATTTTCGCCGTACCGGGCATCGGCGAACAATTCACCAAATCCATTCTTTCCAATGACTATTTTACCATCATGGCCGTGACGATCCTGTTTTCCGCCCTGTTGGTGACTGTGATTTTTCTGACGGATATTTTGTATCAGATCATCGATCCCCGGGTTCGGGTGGAGGGCAATGCATGAGCGAAAAAAATTTGATTCCGGATACCGCCTTTGTACCCTATGTGCCCACTCAGGACGAGGCAGAGCCCGAACTGCCCCGGGCCCTGTCCTTCCTGGAGGACAGCTGGCGCAAACTGCGCAAAAATAAGGCGGCAGTGGTAACGCTGGCGCTGCTGGTGATCATCACGACCTTGGCTTTCCTGGCCCCGGTGATTTCTCCCTTCGATCCCAATGAGCAGCATCTGGCCTATAAAAACCTGCCGCCCAAATGGCCCGGCGTACACATCGATGGGCTGAACGGAATGACCGAATTCCGGGGAAGGAAGATCGATGCCTATGCTCTGGCAAACGTGCCGGAGGGGCAATGTTTTCTGCTGGGTACCGATGAATTTGGCAGGGACCTTTTGTCCCGCTGCCTGTGGGGCACCCGCATCAGCCTGGTGATCGCCTTTATCGCCGCTGTGTTGGATTTGACCATCGGCATCGCTTACGGCCTCTTCTCTGCCATGAAGGGCGGGCGCACTGATACCTTGATGCAGCGCATCCTGGAAATTCTCTCCGGCATTCCATCCCTGGTGCTGGTGGTGCTGATGCTGCTGGTGTTTGAGCCGGGCATCCTGTCCATCATTCTGGCCATGGTCATTTCCTCCTGGATCCCCATGGCCCGGGTGGTGCGGGCCGAAACGTTGAAACTGAAACAGATGGAATATGTTCAGGCGGCCCGGGCGCTGGGCGCATCGGAAACGAAAATCGCCCTTTCCCACGTGCTGCCCAACATCAGCGGCATTGTCATTGTGCGCGCCATGTTTTCCATCCCTTCCTCCATTTTCTTTGAAACGTTCCTGTCCTTCCTGGGCGTGGGGATGCGCATCCCTAACGCTTCCATCGGCACCCTGCTCAACGGCGGCTACAAGGTATTCCGTTTGTACCCCTATCAGATGTTCATTCCCGCCATCATTCTGTGCGTGATTATGCTGTCGTTCAATTTGTTTGCCGATGGCCTGCGGGATGTGTTCGACCCCAAGATGAAGGAGTGAGAAGATGAGCGATACGATTTTGCAGGTCAACCATCTCTCTGTTTCCTTCGATACCTATGTAGGTACCGTTCGGGCCGTGCGGGATATCAGCTTTGAGCTGCACAGGGGAGAAACGCTGGCACTGGTGGGCGAATCGGGCTGCGGAAAATCGGTGACCTGCCGCAGCATCATGCGCCTGCTGGCCAGGAATGCACATATTGATACCGGCGAAATCCTCTTTGATGGGGAGGATCTGCTGAAAAAAAGCAATCGGGACATGCGTTCCGTCCGGGGCGGGCAGATTGCCATGATCTTTCAGGACCCCATGACCAGCCTGGACCCCACCATGAAAATCGGCCGTCAGATTGCCGAGGCAGTGACCCTTCATCGGCGCATCTCCCGTGCCGCGGCAAAAAAGAGAGCCATCGAATTACTGAAACTGGTGGGCATCGAGGACGCGGAAAAGCGCTGTGAGCAATATCCCCACGAGTTTTCCGGAGGCCAGCGGCAGCGCATCGTGATTGCCATCGCCCTGGCGGCCGATCCCCAAATCCTCATTGCCGATGAGCCCACCACCGCCCTGGATGTGACCATGCAGGCGCAGATCCTGGATTTGATCAAGGAGATTCAAAAAAAGACCGGCACCTCCGTTATTTTCATCACCCACGATCTGGGTGTGGTGGCCAACGTAGCTGACCGGGTGGCGGTGATGTACGCCGGCCGCATCATCGAAATCGGCACTGCGGATGAGGTCTTTTATGATCCCCGGCATCCCTACACCTGGGGGCTGCTTGCCTCCATGCCCACGCTGGCCACCGATGAGGATGAACTGTACGCCATTCCCGGCACGCCGCCTACGCTGATTAATCCCCAGCCCGGCGATCTGTTTGCCCCGCGCAATCCCTATGCCCTGGAGGCAGACCGGATCGCCGAGCCGCCGCTTTTCCAGGTAACGGAAACGCATTTCGCCGCTACCTGGCTGCTGGATCCTCGGGCGCCTAAGGTAGAACCCCCGAAAGCCATCCGGCAGCGAGCCCAGGAATACGGCAGGCGTTGCTCGGAGAAGGAGGCATTATTATGAGCACAACCCCAAAGCTTCTGGAAGTAAAAGGGCTGACCCACGATTATACCGGGGGAAAGGGAAGGCCCGCAGTAAGAAATATCAGTTTTTATATCAAGGAAGGGGAGACCTTCGGCCTGGTGGGCGAATCGGGCTGCGGCAAAACCACCACCGGCCGCATGCTTGTGCGTCTGCTGGATATCACAGCCGGTACCGTCACCTTTGACGGCCAGGATATTACCCATTTGAAGGGAAGGGATTTGCTTTCCTTCCGCCGCCAGGCTCAGATCATTTTTCAGGATCCTTACGCTTCGCTGGACCCCCGGAAAAAGGTGCGGGATATTATCGCCGAGGGCATTGATATCCATCATCTGGCTAAGGATAAGGCCGACCGGGACGGTCAGGTATCCCAGCTCATGGCTTCCGTGGGCCTGCGGCCGGAGCATTTGACCCGCTATCCCCATGAATTCTCCGGCGGCCAGCGCCAGCGCATCGGCATCGCCCGGGCGCTGGCCACCCAGCCCCGGTTTGTGGTGTGTGACGAGCCGATTTCCGCCCTGGATGTGTCCATTCAGGCCCAGGTGGTGAATCTGCTCAAAGAGGAGCAGCGCCGGCGCGGTCTGACATATCTGTTCATCGCCCACGATCTGAGCATGGTCAAGTATATTTCAGACCGCATCGCTGTGATGTACCGGGGCCGCATCGTGGAAACGGGCCCCAGCGACAAGGTTTACGGCAACCCCCTGCATCCCTACACGCAAAGCCTGATCTCGGCCATCCCGCTGCCCGATCCCGATAGCGAACGCACCCGTCGGCGCATCCCCTACGCGGGAGGGGAAGTGTCCGACCAGGCGGTACTGAAGGAAGTTGAACCGGAACATTTTGTATTATCTGAGTGAGAAAGAAGGATGATTTATGTCTGCACGTGATACCATTGCCGCCTATGTGGACAAACAGGACGCCGTTTACCGCCAGATTGCTCTGGATATTCACGCCCATCCCGAGGTGAGCAACTATGAATTTTTCGCCTGCAAACGCCTGTCCGATCAATTGAAAGAGGAAGGCTTTGACGTTCAGGTGGATGTGGCCGGGCACCGCACTGGATTTGCCGCTGCATACAAGGGGAAAAAACCGGGCCCGGTGCTGGCGTTCCTGGCGGAGTACGATGCCCTGGCCGGATTGGGGCACGGCTGTGGTCATAATCTGTTTGGCGCTACATCCGCATTGGCCGCTTCCGCCTTAAAGCAGATCGTCGATCAGGAGGGCGGCGAAGTGCGGGTCTACGGCACACCCGGGGAGGAAGGCGGAGAAAACGGAAGCGCCAAGGGCAGCTTTGTGCGGGAAGGCTTTTTCCGGGATGTGGACGCTGCCCTGTGTGTTCATCCGGGGGATCAACACGTGGCCTCCGGTCCCTCGTTGGCCTGCGCTCCGGTGGATATTGAATTCTGGGGGAAACCGTCCCATGCCGCCGGCGCGCCGGAAAAAGGCATCAACGCCCTTGACGCGCTGATCCTCACCTATAACGGCATCAACGCCCTGCGCCAGCATGTGACACCCGATGTGCGCATTCATGGCATCATCACCCATGGGGGTGATGCCCCCAACATCGTGCCGGAGTACGCGGCGGCCAAATTCTATTTCCGGGCAGCCACTGCGCCGGGGCTGGAAAATGTATACCGGCGTATCGAAAAAATTGTGGAGGGCGCGGCGGCAATGACAGGGGCCAAAGGAAGATTGCAGCCTTATCAGAACCGGGTGGAAAATATGATCCCCACGCCCTCCTTTGACGCAGTATACGGCAGGGAGCTGGCGCTGCTGGGGCATACGCTGCAATTACCCGATGTAAAAGGCGGCATTGGCTCCAGTGATGTGGGCAACGTATCCCAGGTGGTGCCTACCATCCAGCCCTCCATCTGTATCACCGATAACCCCACGCCATGGCATACAGAAGCGGCAAAGGAAGCATCCCGTTCCGAAAAAGGGCTGGCTTCCATCGCATTGGGAGCCAAGGCCTTGGCCCTGACCGCACTTGATCTGATTCAGGACCCCGCACTGCTGTCTTCCATCAAAAAGGAGCATTATGGTCTGCTGAATGCTCAATCCGCCCAAAGCTTTTAACGCATAGGAACTTACTATAAATATCGATAGAACTTGGATATTTGACAAAATCTGACAGACGCGATACTATTTTCTCATCCAATGAACGGAGGCTGCATCGAATGAGCAAACGGATTTGCAAGTGTACCTGTATGTACTGCATGAAGCAGTCTCTTTGCCGTACGCATGCCGGATAGCAGCCTGATTTCAGGCAACAGCAGGGCATCCGTTCGGGTGCCCTGTTTTTTGCAAAAAGGAGGATTGGAAACATGCTTCCATCGCGGATCGGAAGGGCCGGGAGTCGATGTAGACATACTGGACCGACACATTATAACCGATTGATAAAAAAGGAGTTAAAAATATGAAACGCTTGATTACTGTTATTCTCACATTGGCATTGTCTCTGTCTCTGGCCACTTCGGCACTGGCTGACGCCTCTAACAACACGTTTATTTACGGCATTGCCGGCGATCCCGGCAACGACATCAATACCATTTCCACTTCCAGCCGCTATGACCTGACCACCGAGCGTGTGCTGTACAGCCCACTGTACAGCTATTACAGCGCTGATGATATTGAATACCGCCTGGCCGAGAGCTTTGAGGTGTCCGAAGACGGCCGGGAGCTGACCGTGCACCTGCGCCAGGGTGTGGTATGGAGCGACGGCGAACCCTTCACGGCTGACGACGTGGTGTTTACCTACGACTTCATCATCAATACCGATTACGCCAATGGTCATGATGCCTTTGTGTACGGTGACGAAAAGGTGACGGTGGAAAAGATTGATGATTACACTGTTAAATTTACCGCCCCCATCTATACGCCCACCCTGGTGAGCGATCTGGTTGCTGAGCACTATATCATGGCCAAGCACATCTATGAGGGCGACGAGACCCTGGACAACAACCCCAAAAACGCCACCCCTGTGGGTACCGGCCCCTACATCCTGGAGGAATACAAGCCCGGCGAGTACCTGCGCTTCAAGGCCAATGAAAATTACTTCCTGGGTGCGCCGAAAATTGAAACCCTGATCTTCCAGATCGTCACCGACAACAATACTGCCTCTTTGGCCGTCAAGACCGGTGAAATCAATGCACTGTTTACCTCCACCACCGAAGCAGCCGCTTTCGAGGGAAGCGACGTATCCATCTACACCTATCCCGAAGGCCGGGTATCCTATACGGTGTTCAATCTCTCCTCCAGCCGTACGCAGGATATCAACCTGCGCAAAGCGGTGTTCTACGCACTGAACCGTGAGGAAATCAACCTGGGTACCTATGGCTCTGAGGACTACTATCTGAACGCTTACACCTTCCTGCCTGCGGGCAACGCCTTTGAGACCGACGATGTCGAACGGTACGACCAGAACATCGACCTGGCCAAGGAATATCTGGCCAAGGTGGAAGGCGGAGTTCCCACCCTGCGTCTGGGCTATACCGCCAACAATGTGTCCCAGGAAACCATCGGCCTGATCATGCAGCAGGAGCTGAAGGCCGTGGGCATCAATCTGGAATTGATTGCCTTTGAAAGCAACGCCCTGACCAATCTGCTCTACGCCGAAAATGACGACGTTGATCTGTACCTGACCGGATATATTATGGGCGACGATCCCTCCTCCTACAGTACCCTCTTTGTATCCACCGGCGCCGCGAATTTCAGCCACGTGGTCGATGAAGAGCTGGATGGCTACTTTGACGCCGGTTCGGTGGAGCAGGACCAGGAGGTCCGCCGGGAAATCTACAACAATGCCCAACGCCGTCTGGCTGATTTGGCCGTGCAGTTCCCCTTTGCCACCGACCAGCGCCTGCTGGTGCTGACCAACGACGTGGGCGGCGTGGAAGAGGCCCGCCTGATCCCCATCTACTTCTTCTCCAACCTGGATCAGCTGTACTTTAAGTAATCACTCGTGAAAAAACGGAGCCTGCGCCGCTTTCCGGCGGCGCGGGCCCATTTTGTGCCTACACTGGATGGAGGGATTCCGTTTTGCTGCGCTACACCATGAAACGAATATTGCAGGCTGTCCCACTGCTGCTGGTGATCAGTGTGATCTGCTTTGGACTGATCCAGCTGGCCCCCTTCGACGCCATCGACAGCCTGACCACGCCCGATATGGCTCCCGAGGTCAAGGAGGCCATGAAGGCCCGCTACGGACTGGATCAGCCTGCCGCCGTGCAGTATATTCGCTGGCTGGGCCGTATGCTGCGGGGAGATCTGGGCTATTCCATCGTCACCCATCTGTCGGTATCGGAGGGCTTCTTTTCCCGGCTGCCCAATACCGTGCTGCTGGTGCTGCCCAGTTATCTGATCGCTCTGCTGATTGCCGTGGTGCTGGGGCTGATCGCTGGGTCCAACCGGGGCGGGCAGGCCGACAGGATCATCGATACCCTGTGCTCCATCGGCATGGCCACGCCCACCTTTTGGGTGGGGATGATGCTGGTGTACCTGTTCGGGTACCAGCTCCGGCTGCTGCCCATTCTGGGCATGCACACCATGGGCCTGGACAACGATACCGCCGATCTGCTTCGCCATATGGTACTGCCGGTGACCGTGCTGACGCTGGGCAACCTGCCCTCCACCATCCGCTTTGTGCGTTCCTCGGCCATCAGCCAGTACGGCGAGGATTACGTGACGGTGCAGAAGGCCTTCGGGGCCGGACGGGTTCAGATCCTGTTCAGACACGTGGTCAAAAACGTGCTGCTGCCGGTGATCACGCTGGTGGGCATGTCCCTGCCTACGCTGGTGACGGGGGCCTTCGTGACCGAATCTATTTTTAGCTGGCCGGGGGTCGGCACCTATTTTCTCACCGCCATCCAAGCCTTCGATTATCCGGTGATTATGACGGTGATGTTTTTTTCTTCTGTCATGGTGATCCTGGGCAACCTGCTGGCCGATCTGGCCTATGCGCTGGTAGACCCGCGAATCAAATCAATGGGGTGAGGGTATGGGTATGATGACGAAACGCCGCCGGCAGCAGCTGCGCGCCGAGCTAAAATACAACAAGGGCATTTTTGTTGCGCTTGCTTTTCTGTGCTTTGTGGCATTGATTTCCATATTTGCTTTCCTGTCACCTTATGATCCTGACGCCATCGATATGCTGCACAGGCTGGAGGGCCCTTCTTCTGTCCACTGGTTCGGTACCGACGACCTGGGACGGGATTACCTGACGCGCATCCTGTTCGGCGGACGCATTTCACTGCTGGTGGGCGTGGTATCCATGCTGATCTCCACGGCCATCGGCGTTACGGTGGGCACGGCGGCCGGGTACTTTGGCGGTTGGATCGATAACATTCTGATGCGGCTGGTGGACATTCTGTCCTCCATTCCCTGGATGGTCCTGGTTACGGTGGTCAGCATCTTCCTGCGGCCCGGCCTGCAGACCATCGTCCTGGTGATTGGCGCGTTTACCTGGATGGGTATCGCCCGCCTGGTGCGGGCCGAAACGCTGAGCGTCAAAGAGCGGGAATATGTGCTCTATGCCCGCGCCATGGATCAGAGCAATCTGTTCATCATCCTTCGGCATGTGATTCCATCTGTGCTGCCCACCATCATCATTGCCGCCACCGGCGATATCGCCAGCGCGATCATGATTGAGTCCTCCCTGAGCTTTCTGGGTCTGGGCGTGCAGCAGCCCATGTCATCATGGGGCAGCATGCTGAACCGTGCCCAGAACATGCTCGGCCGGGCGCCCTATATGGCCATCGTGCCGGGTATCATGATCATTCTGACGGTGTTTTCCTTTAATAAACTGGGCGATCTGATCCGTGTATTTGTGGAGCCCAAGGCAATTGAACGATAAGGAGTGAGGCATATGAGTAAGCCATTGCTGGAGATTCGTTCTCTGCGCACGTCCTTTCACACCCGGGGCCGTATGGTGCAGGCGGTGCGCGGCATTGATCTGACGGTTCATGAGGGCGAGATTCTGGGTATCGTGGGGGAAAGCGGCAGCGGAAAAAGCGTTTCCATGAAATCGGTAATCCGTCTGGTTCCGCCTTCCGCCGAAGTGACCGCAGATTCCATCCGACTGGACGGGATGGAACTGACTGCCCTTTCCGATAAGCAGATGTGCGGCATCCGGGGCAGCAGCATCTCCATGATCTTTCAGGACCCCATGACTTCGCTGGATCCGCTGAAGCGTGTGGGTGCGCATATCGAGGAAGTGCTGCACCGCCACCTGAAAATGTCTGGGGCCGAGGCCAGACAGGAGGCAATCTCGCTGCTTCGAAAGGTGGGTGTGCCTTCGCCCGAAACCCGAGTGAAGCAGTATCCTCATGAGTTTTCCGGCGGTATGCGCCAACGCGTGCTCATCGCCATGGCGCTGGCCTGCCATCCCAGGCTGCTGATCGCAGATGAGCCTACTACCGCGCTGGATGTGACCATCCAGGCGCAGATCCTGGATCTGATTCAGAATTTGCAGCGGCAGGAAAAGATGTCCGTGATTTTAATCACCCACGATTTGGGCGTTGTGGCACAGCTGTGCCGCCGCGTCGCCGTGATGTATGCCGGACTGATTTTGGAGGAAGGCACCGCTGACGAAATTTTTGAATTCCCCGCCCATCCATATACCCGGGCACTTCTGCGTTCCATCCCCTCCATCGACGAGGCGGACGGACGGCGCCTGCAGCCCATCGAGGGGCATGCGCCGTCGCTCCTTTCCCCGCCGCCGGGATGCCCTTTTGCCCCGCGCTGCCCCTACGCCGCTCCTGCCTGCGGCGAGCGGATTCCCGTCATGGTGCGGCTGACCGAAACGCATCAAACCCGATGCCCATTCCATATCAAGGAGGAAACGCCATGAGCACGCTGATTGAAGTACGCCACTTGTCCAAAGACTTTGCCATGCGCGGTCCCTTTGGCCGGGGCGGTATGGTACGGGCAGTGAACGACGTATCATTTACCGTGGAGAAGGGAAAGACTTTTGGCCTGGTGGGTGAAAGCGGATGCGGAAAAACCACACTGGGACGCACCGTGACCCGGCTCTATGAACCCAGCGCCGGGCAAATCCTCTTTGAGGGTGCAGATATTGCGAAGCTGAAAGGCAAGGCGCTTTCACCCTATAAACACAGGATGCAGACCATTTTTCAAGATCCTTATTCTTCTTTGAATCCATATATGAATGTAGAAGAGCTTATTGGGGAACCGCTGGATTTGGCAGAACGATTGCCTCGGGCCGAACGCCAAGAGCGCATTTTGGATATTCTGCGCCGGGTCGGCATGGAAAAGGACGACCTGGAAAAATACCCCCATGAGTTTTCAGGAGGACAACGCCAACGCATCGGAATTGCCCGGGCGCTGGTTACCCGGCCGGATTTTGTACTGTGCGACGAGCCTATTTCGGCCCTGGATGTTTCCATACAAGCTCAGGTTGTTAACCTGCTGGAGGATTTGCAGCAGGAGATGGGCCTGACCTATATTTTCGTGGCGCATGATTTGTCCATGGTGCGGCATATCTCCCATCGCATCGCTGTGATGTATCTGGGACATATTGTGGAAATATCGCCGGCCGATGAATTATACCGGCATCCGCTGCATCCTTATACTCAGGCACTGCTTTCGGCCATCCCCATTGCCAATCCCAAGGCAGCCCGGGAACAGCGGCGGGTGCATTTGGCCGGCGATCCGCCGAATCCTTCGGCAGAAATTCCCGGCTGTCCTTTTGCCAGCCGCTGTCCCCATTGCACGGGAGAATGCATGGCTGTCCGGCCTGCGCTGCGGGAAGTCAGCCCTGGGCATCAGGCGGCGTGCATAAATATTGATCAAACCAGCTTGTGATTTCCTGTAAGCGGCGTATCCTGTTCTTGGGCTTTCCGCACCGGGACAGGCCATGGTTTTCTCCATGGAAGAGGACAAACCGCGTGGGTACACCCAAATCTACCAGCACATTGAAAAACTGCAGTCCATCGGACAGCGGCACCCGGTAATCCTGATCCGAATGGAGCACGAGTGTGGGCGTTTTGATGTTGGCGGCATATTTCAGCGGGGACTGCCGCCACATGTTCTCCGGATCGCTGTATGGTTCACCTGCCAATTCCTCCCGTACAAAGGTATAGCCGATATCGGAGATATACATGCTGACCCAGTTGGAAATGGCACGCTGGGTGGCGGCGGCCCGGAAGCGATCGGTATGCCCGACGATCCAGTTGGTCATGAACCCGCCGTAGCTGCCGCCCGTCACACCCAGCCGACTGCGGTCGATTTGCGGATATTTTGCCAGCACCGCGTCAGTGAAATCCATCAGATTTCGATAATCCGTTTCGCCGTAATGTCCGCGGATATCGGCAAAGGCGTTATCCCGCCCGTCGCTGCCCTTGGGATTGCAGAAGAAAACGAAATACCCTTTTCCTGCCCAGACCTGCATTTCGTGGAAAAAAACGGCACCGTAGGCTGCACGGGGACCGCCATGAATATCCAATATGGCGGGATAGGTTTTATTCTCGTCATAATTTCTGGGCAGTAAAACCCAGCCGTTGATCGTCAATCCTTCACTCTCCACGGAGATTGGCCGTGGTATCGCTGTGTATTTATCAGTCAGGACGGCCTGATTCCAATGCGTGATCTGTTTTACGCTTCCCGTTGCTTCCTCCAATTCATACAGTTCCTGTAATTGATTTCCCAGCTGCCCCACAAATAAAATCTTGCCCACATGCCCGGAACCCGCAAAGCTGTCGATGCTGCCCTCCGCAGCAAAAACAGCTTTTTCTATGCCCGTTCCATCTGTACGGTACAAGCCCACGTTTCCCTCACGGTTGGATAAATAGTAGAGTTTTCCACCCCAGGATTGCCGGGGCACGCCGCCTCCCAGTTTCACATCGGATGCCAAATTGCCATGTGTATTGAAGTCTGGCTCACACACGGTTTTTAGAGAACCATCCTTCTGAATCAGATAGAACCAGGGATTTTGATTCCATCCATACTGTTCCGCGTCTGTACCGATCAGCCAAACGTGATTGCCAACTGTGACCAGTTGCTGGGCATCGATTTTTGTGTCCTCGGCAACACAAGAATCCTCCTTTGTTTTCCAATTTACGGTACGGATTTGGAAACCACGGGGAGAATGCTTTGAATTCCATACGTCGGATTTGTAATAAACCTGGTCACCCAGCACGTCAAAGGTGGTGACATCAGCAAGCGGATCGGAAACGCGGGTGATTTTCAGCGGTCCGGTTTCCACCAGAAACAGGGCGCTGCGCAGCTTATTGGTGATGCCATTCCCGTTGCTCCAGAAAGGCGCTTCGGTAAACACCTCGCAATCCTTCTTTTCCTTTATCCGCAGGGCGGCATCCGCCGGAAGATCATCGGGATGCTCCGCGTCGATTATTCCCAGCACAGCGAAATGCGTTTCATCCAACACATGGATGGCTTGCACTGGAAACGGCAGTGTGAAAAAAAGCTCCGCTTCGCCGCCGGTGATGTTCAAGAGGTACCAGGAACTGAACGGCTCCTGCCGCTCCTTGCGCTTTCTATCTGCCGCGGTGCGCACGGCAGGGAACAAAATCCGGGTGCTGTCCAGCCAGATAAACCTTCGTTCCTCTTCCAGGTGGGCCAGCCGCTTTACTTTTCCCTGCTCATACAGGTATAAATCGGAATCATAGCCCGTCTGCTCCTCGTTCGATTGACTGACAACCAGAGCAGCGCGCTGTCCATCGGGAGAATACTGAGGTTCCCCCCAAAATTGATAGTGCAATATATCCGCTATTTCAATGGGCAGATTTTGATATGTCCTGCGGTTCTTATCCATAATATCCCTCCGTATATGTTGGTGTATGCATTATAGCATACATCGTTCACAAACCACTTCTATCCATTTTCTATTTATTTCTATCAATTTCAGATATAGGGCCTGATGGAGAAGGGCATATCTCAGATCACCATTGCTGAATCTAAATACCGATTTTATCAGTCCCGCAGCTCCTTCATGGTAGCGCCCTTCTGTCGGAATCTCTGTTAACTCGGTCAGCTGGAACAGAACGCCGCCGAAAACGATGGTCGTGGCTTCCATGGCTTTTTTGCGTTCCAGCAGGGATTCAAACTCCGATTTCCTTGCTTTTATATTGCTGTGTCAAATCCGCGTACTGCTGCCAATAGTCTTAGGAATTTTTTCTTTCCGGAAGTATTTCCATGATTCTGCTGCAAGAAAGTTATGCATATATGGTGCCGTTTACAGTTATCCCTGATTTTGACTCTATATGAATGTACGAAGCAGTATTTTCACTTGATTATTCATATAAAAAGCTGTATAATACTCTCTGGGATTCGTATTGAACGATGTTTTCCGTGATAACAAAACAGGTCATATTCTTTGATAACTTTTTGATAACAGGAGTCCGTAGACACTGTATACCACAGAGAATCGGAATACCACAGCATACGAGAAAACGCAAAATCTAAACGAAGATGTTTAGAATGCAATTGCTGTAATTGAGTGGGAATAAATCGAAAAAACAGAAAAGTGCTGAAATACCAACCCTTTTTCGGTTTCTCCCACCTCTTCTGATAAGGTTTTGATAAGATTCCGCTGAAATGCAATTATTCTGCGTTGCCAGTGGCTTGTGAGTAAGGGATAATTCCCACTGTCTCACAAAATATCCATATTAGCATTTAAGCCCGTACTGATCGGATGGTCAGTACGGGCTTTTTGCATTCATTATATTGTTTTATTCTTTTTCAAAGCCTCGATCAGCATATCGCTGAACTCCTGTGAAGGAACTTTTCCCCAAATCTGAGTGGTGTCCTCTGCCGGGAAGGTATAACGCCAATCTGCTCTTTGCTGATCTCGCCGTTTCTGAACTTCTCAGCCTGTTCAGCCCGGGCGGACAGCATTTTGAAAACAGAAGCATCTTCGTCCTCCGCGCACAGTTTGCTTCTTCCATTCCCGCATTGGAGCCGGCGTTTCCGCCGGTTTTATTTCAGGCGCTTCCAGTCTATGTCCGGGAATTCTTCGATCAGTTTTTTTAACTGCACATTATTGCGGTTTTCTCCGTTGTTCTTTGAGGCAAGTGATATTCTCTGGGAACTCTTGCTGGTGGGATACACGTTTTTTGCATACGCCTTTGTTTTGACAACCAGGAAATCACCCAGGATTTCCTGGAATTTCAGCCACAGGTCATCTGCAAACAGACAGGTTTTGCGAATGGTGTTGATATCAAAATAGCCGTCCCGGAAAAAGCCGGGGGGATAGAGCACACCGCCGACACCCTTTGCCATCAGCAGATGGGACGGACCGGAAATGCCTTTGGATTCCCAATCCCACTGATCATAAGGCTTGGGGATACCGGACGCGTCAAGTTGAATCCGGTGCGCCAGTTCACACACAATTGTGTTTGCCGGCTGCGTCCTGTATGTTGTATACAGCCGCTCGACCAGTTTTTCCGAATACAGGATATCGTCATCCACGGTGATGATGTATCTGTCAGCGTCCATTTCTGCCGTGTGGAAGCTTTTGTTATGGGGCATCAGATGGATATCTGAGAAGCAGATTTGAACACCCTTGCTCTCGTAAGGGAGGAACTGCTGGGGTACTTTGCGGTCCGGGTTCTCCTCTGCTGTAAGCCACAACAGGATTTTGTTAGGTTTCATCGTCTGACGCAGAATGGACTCCAACGTTAATACCGCAGAATCATACCTGGCAGGAAAGGTCGTCATGGAAATTACAAGCTCCCGGTCATATTCTTCATCGGTAACGCCGATGGTTACCGGATGCCGTTTGCAATATGCCGGATACGCCATTCGCAGGAAAGCCGCGACAAGCTTGTTCCACGCAGAAAACAGCTTGCTGATGAGTTTGCTGCGAACCATCGGAAAGGATAGACTGTAAAATGTCTCAATCATCGTACTTCTCCTTGCAGTATGCGATTGCATCTGCAAAGCCTTGATACATCCTGTCAATGCTCACTTCCTTCTCAAAGACCTCCAGCGTGGCTTCGGACATTTTTCTGCGTTTTTCAT
>JBJDYM010000213.1:0-5300 GCA_051867315.1 Faecousia sp. | reverse complement strand
TACATAGCGTTTGCACATTTGCAGGCGCTTCTCTGTTCCCGTATGATGAGAATGAAAGGAGCGATTGCAAATGTTCAAACGGAATAAAAAGGTTTATCTCGAATTGACCGGCGCGGAAATGCGAATGCTCCGCAAGAGCTTGATGGACTGGCGGAACAAGCTGATTGCCGCGGGGCGGCATACTGACCCGATTGATGAAATGCTTGAAAAGCTGATGACCTGCTGAAAAGAATACGCGATTACATACACCGGCTGTTGCCCGCAAAGCAATGGCCGGTGTTTTATTATCTGCGGAAAGGAGAGCACAGTATGGATTTGAAAACCATGATCGGCATCGGGCTGGTCCTGTTCATCGTGGCAGGGCTGGTCGTTCTGCGGTTTCGGAAGAAGTGACAGAGCAAACCTGCGCCCCGCCCAAATCAACCGGGCGGGGCATTTCGCAAAAAGAAGGAGCGATGAAATGGATGTGCGAATGAATGCCGGGTATATCATCACCGACTCGATCCACATTGGCGAGACGGAATTTGTGATCGGAATGAGTGTCTCCGCCCCTGCTCAGTTTGTGACGTGGGAGTGTAAAGACGGCAACAACTACTATTGGGGCCACTATCTGTATGAGCGCATGGCGGCGGAGCGCGATTTACTTGACCGCGCGGCAAAAGAACTTGAATTCAAAGAGCAGCGGCAGGCAAAGAAGCCGAAAGAACAGGAGCGTGAGCGATAATGGAACTGTTTTTGCGGGTAATGACTGAGGCGGAACGGAAATATGCCTACACCCAAAGCCAGCAGATCATTGGGCAAACCGGCTGCATCGGCCACTTGCGCGCAGACATGGACAGCAGCGGTACGGGCTTTTACACATCATGGGACGACCATCGTGCCGACCTGAAAACCGATGAATTTAAGGAGCAGTTTGATGCCGTGATCAGTATGCTCCGCTTTGATGAACGCTACGGTGGAGTTTTGAAAAACCGCAGTTCGCTGGCAGCTTACTGCTATGCCCATCCTGACAGCGGCTTTGGCGGCGATAGCCGGGAATTTGGTTTCCGGGCGGACACACAACAATATGCCTACCTCATGCGCTTAAATCCAAACAGGGGCGAATACAACATCTATGTTTACTGCTACCGGCGCGACTGGCTTGACCAGCACATGAAGCGAGCTGAAAAGGGTATCCGGTTCATTGACCCCAACTATAAAGAGCAGTTCCGCATCCCGGACGGCGATAAAATCCGCATCCTGCGGGGCGATGGAGAACGGCGGGACTGCGTATGCCGGTTTATCGACGAATATCATGTGGAGGTGGGCAGCGGCTGGGACAACCTGTTTCACATCTGCCAGTTTGCCGAGATCATGGAGCGAAACGGCAACACGGTCATCCCCCTGCGTTCCTCCCTGCCGGAAAAGTGTTTCAGCATCACGTCTGCCGCAAATGAAATGATCATCATCACCAAAGGAGAAATGGGCTACCGGCCCGCCGGTGCAATAGCCGAGGGCAAGACAGCGCGGGAATCGGCGGACATTGTCAACGACATGATGGGCGTTACCAAAGCGCAGGAGGCCGCTATGCTGGCCGGTTCCATGTTTGGTTGGGCGACCCCTGCCGCCGATCCTGCCAACTATGACAAGGACGGCCAGCCCATCAAGCCCAAAAATAAAAATCGAGATCACGAGAGATAGGAGGTTATGTCCTTGCCGAGCAAATACCAAATCATTACCGAACTGGCGGCGTCTACGGCGCGGGACATCACTTCCAGCACCGGAAAATATATGGCCTTCCTCACCACTGCCGCCAACAACTTCAAGTACAGCTTTCGGGATCAGCTTCTGATCTTTGCGCAAAAGCCGGACGCGACAGCCTGCGCGGAGATCGGTTTTTGGAATCGCTATGGGCGCTATGTGAACCGTGGTACAAGGGGTATCGCCCTGCTGGTGGATGCCGGTGCGACCTATAAGCTGCGCTATGTGTTCGACATGAGCGACACCAACAGCCGCACGGGACGCACGGTTCCCGTCTGGCAGATGCAGAGCCGTTACGAGAACGCAGCCATTGACACGCTGGAAAACAGCTTTGGCGAGATCGAAGACAGGAGCAGTTTTCCCGCCGCCCTGATGGGAACGGCCTCGCTGGTGGTGGAGGACAATTTCAATGACTACTACGCCGACCTTCTTTCCCTCAAGGCCGGAAGCCTGCTGGAAGAACTGGACGATCTCAATACGGAGGTCTGGCTGAAGGAGATGCTGCGAAACAGCGTGGCCTTTATGCTGCTGACCCGGTGCGGTTATGACGCCGGAGACTACTTTGCTGCTGAAGATTTCAGCCGGGTATATGACTTCAACACCCCGGAAACCATTTCCGTCCTGGGTGCGGCGGCCAGCTCCATTTCAGAGATGGCGCTGCGGGAGATCGCCACGACGGTTCTCGCGCTGCAAAAAGAAGAACAAAAGCAAAATCGCACATTTGCAGACCGTGGCGGCGGTCGGTATGATAATGCCGAACGAACAAACAACGAAAGGAGCGCAGAACATGGCAATCACATACAGAGCCGAGGGCGACTATCAGCTTCCCAACCTGACCGTACCGGAGGCGCCGAGGATCGGGAAATATGGGATGCTGCGGCAAAGGTACCTCCGCAGCCACAGGAACGGGATCTACACCGGGATGCTGCTGTCCGGCAGGCTGAACAGCCATCTGGAGGAGATCGACCGGCAGGCCAGCGAGATGGTGAAGAACCTGACCGCGCAGATGGCGCGGGAGCAGGGCGTGACCGAGAGCCTGAAAGCGTCGGATCAGATGAAGTGGGTCGGCCTGATGAACAACATCCGGGCGTCGGCGGAGAAGATCGTGCTGACGGAGCTGATTTACAGCTAAGCGATCCACTCCCCACTGTAGCCGAACAACAAGAGAATATTGCAGAGGCGGAGGCAGAAAAAGCCTCCGCTTTTGTCATTTCTCAGGAAGATGTTGACGCCATTCTCACAAGCGGAAGCGGCGTCGAAGCGGGAAAATACCGTATCTATGAGCAATATCAGAAAAAGCAGACCCCGCAGGAGAACATCAAGTTTCTCAAAGAGGAATACGGTTGGGGCGGTCACTCCGACGCCATTCCCGGCAGCGGGTATTGGGAGCAGCACGATACCAAGGGCATCAGCATTTCACGCTCCGGCTATGGAACGGAACCGGAAAATACGTTCCTTCTGAAATGGAACAAGGTTGAAAAACGGCTTGGCGAATTGATCGCCGCCGACCGCTACCTGACACCGGCTGAAAAAGAGCAGTATCCCGCCTATTGCCGCCACAAAGCGGAGCGGGATGCCCGTTGGGACATCGCAAAGGAATTTCGCTCTATTATCTATGACTACAACGATTTTCAGAAGCAACTCGGTCAAAATGAAAAGTGCCTGAACCTGTACTATCTGTCCGGCTGTTGGGGCGCTTTTGGTGCAGGTGAAAAGAAGATGTATGCCCGCACCGGGCAGGGCGATTTCGTCCTTCCCATGATGCGGGAGGCCATGCAGACCATCATCAGCGAAAACACGCATTTGACTGAGCGTTGTGAAGCTATGCTTGTCTCTCTGCAAGGGGAGCTGGCAAAGCCGCTGGAGCCAACTGATGACGAGCTGAATCCGCCCCCGGAGCCGAAGAAGGAATACCGCTTTTCCTTGGGTGACACGGTATATCTCGGAACGCAGGAATACGAGATCCTCGCTTTTGATGATAAGAACGTCCGACTCTATGACTCCGAATTTCCTCTGTTCAACAAGGAGTTTCCCCGTGACGAGTTCAACCAAAAGTTGGCGGAGAACCCGCAGAACGACCATCTGCTGCAAGTGGTGGAGGAACCCGCGTCTGCGGCCTTGCCCGTTGATGAGCAGCCGGAAGCAGAGAAACCGCACAGTAGCTCAGATGAAATGCCGCGGCAGGCGGAACAGGCCGCGGCAGAGAGCAGCACGGAACCTTCTGAACAGATAGAACCGGCTGAAAAGGAAACGGCCCTGTCTGCGCCGCCAGCGCCAAAACCGCGCGGGAAAGTATCCCCCTTTGTGCTGCACCCTGAAATCCCAACCGCAGACCGGCACAGCTACCGCATCACGGATGACGATCTTGGTGTCGGCACCCCCGGAGAGCGCTATGCCAACAACGTAGCCGCCATCCGTCTGCTGAAAAAGCTGGAGGCGGAGAATCGCTTGGCCACGCCGGATGAGCAGGAAGTCCTTGCAAAGTATGTCGGTTGGGGTGGACTGGCGGATTGTTTCGACGAGCGTCACAGCAAATATGCGGAGCTGAAAGCGCTGCTTCCTGAAGATGAGTATGAAGCGGCACGGGAATCCACCCTGACCGCTTTCTACACCCCGCCCGTGGTGATCCGCGCTATGTATCAGGCACTGGAGAACATGAATTTCAAGACCGGCAACATTCTGGAACCGGCCTGCGGCATCGGCAACTTCATCGGCATGAGGCCGGACAGCTTATCAGACGCCAAAATCTACGGCGTTGAGCTTGACCCCATCAGCGGGCGCATTGCGCAGCAGCTCTATCAAACATCCTCCATCGCTGTCCAGGGATTTGAGAAAACAGATCTCCCGGACAGCTTTTTTGATGTGGCGGTGGGCAATGTGCCCTTTGGCAGCTTCAAGGTGTCGGACAAGCGGTATGACAAGCATAATTTCCTGATCCACGACTATTTCTTTGCCCGTACTCTGGATAAGGTCAGGCCGGGCGGCATCGTGGCCTTCATCACCAGCAAGGGCACCATGGACAAGGAAAACCCTGCGGTCCGAAAGTATATCGCGCAGCGGGCGGAATTGCTCGGTGCGATCCGCCTGCCCAACAACACCTTCAAAAGCGCTGCCGGTACGGAAGTCACGTCGGACATCCTCTTTTTCCAGAAGCGCGACCGCCTGACAGACATTGCCCCGGACTGGGTTTATCTAAACACCGCTGAAAATGGCTTGCGGATGAACCAATATTTCATTGACAACCCGGATATGATCATGGGCGAGATGCGGGAGGTCAGCGGCCCCTACGGGCCGGAAACAGCGTGTGTCCCCTATGAGGGACAAGATCTGGGTGAAATGCTCTCCAACGCCATCCAGAACATCCATGCCGAGATTACGGAGTACGAGATGGACGACCCGGAAGCGGAGGAAGACCGCTCCATTCCCGCCGACCCCGATGTACGCAATTTCAGCTATAGCATTGTGGACGGCAAGGTGTACTACCGGGAAAACAGCCGCATGGTTCCCGTGGACCTGTCCGCCACAGCGGAGAGCCGTGTTAAGGGCCTGATCGCCATCCG
>JBJDYM010000212.1:0-1634 GCA_051867315.1 Faecousia sp. | reverse complement strand
TCTACGATCTGGAGCTGACCCGGGCCATCTCCATCCAGACCGCGCCCCAGATCCGGATGATCCAGAACAACGACAATGTGATGGTGGAGAAGATCCAGACCACCCTGGTCAACACCATTCCTCTGTGGAAAAATCAGATGGTCATCTCCCTGGGCATCGCCCACTCCACCGAGGCCGCCAAGGCCCAGCGCCAGGTGAACGACGTGACCAACGCCCTGCTCCAGGCCAACGCCAAGAAGCTCCATGTGGCCTCCGTGGAAACCGCCAAGGAGGCCGAGCGGGGCATCGTGGACATGGAGACCCTGAAAAAGACCAACGCCGAGCTGATCCAGACCCTGGACGACGTGATGAAGATCCAGCGGGACGGCCGCACCCAGCGCCTGGCCGCTGAGGTGGAAATGGCCAAAATGGAGGGCGAGCTGAAAAGCAAGCTGCTGCAGATCCGGGACGGCAACTAATCGGATTCAAAATGGAATGGTTCAACGGCTTCGGCCTGCTTTTCGTGGCGGTCATCATGATCCCAAACATCGTCTTCGCGGTGAAGTGCAAAGACGGGTTTGAGAACAAATGGAACAACAGGACTGTGGAAACCATCGAGCAAATCGGGCGCTTCGGCTGTTTTGGCTTCATGATTTTCAACATTCCGGGCACCTGGTTCGGCTGGTGGTCCGACGAGGCGTTTGCAGTCTATCTTGTGGTGGATGCATTGCTGGTTCTGCTCTATTGCCTGGTTTGGATCGTCTGCTTTCGGAAAAGCAGCGTGTTCCGGGCGCTGGCTCTGTCCATCCTTCCGTCGATCCTGTTTTTGTTCAGCGGAATCATGACCAGGTCGGTATTGCTGACCATCGCCGCCCTTCTCTTCGCCCCGGCCCATATTGCGCTGTCCTATCAAAACGCAAAATAATCCAGTTTTTCATTCCTGAAAAATCAAAATCCACCTTGCAAAAGCAGGGTGGATGTGATAAGATAGTTACAGAAGGGACACCGACGAACGGTGCCTCCCCCTTTAGATTAGGAAATTACTCCGTGTTCCTTGGGGAAGGATGGGACGGGGTAATTTCCTGTTTTTTATGGAAATTACAATCACTTGTTGTTCTTAAAAATGAGGACAACAAGTGTAATGGTTTGAATGAGAACCATTGCAAACGCAAACAGGTTTTCATAAGTAACCATCTCACCACCCCCTTTGCTTCAACCTGGGGTTTTTGCAAGGGGGAGCATCCGTCCAACCTAGGTGGTGTCCCTTCCGGGTCATGGACCACTCTAAGAATATCATAATCTGGCGAAGGATGCAACATTTTTGCGGGAGCATTCCCGCTTTTTATTGGTCCGAAAATCAAAATCCACCTTGCAAAAACAGGGTGGATGTGATAATTATAATGACAGAAGGGACTTAGGCGAGTGTGCCTCCCCCTTTGAGTCAGGAAATTACTCCGTCACCCTCGGGAAAGGTAATGGACGGGGTAATTTCCTGTTTTTATAGGAATAACACTCACCGTGGATATCGATGCCTGCAATTTCTGCACGCGAAACAGCGCTCCCCCGGATTTCTCCGGGGGAGCTGCGATACAATCAGTAATTCTCTTTTCTCACTTCAAAATAGGACTGGGGATGGTTGCACACGGGGCAGACCT
>JBJDYM010000211.1:0-1638 GCA_051867315.1 Faecousia sp. | reverse complement strand
TGGATTGGACACATTTGGGCAGATACGGCTCCACCTTGTAGATGGGAACAATCACACTGATCAGGGCATTTTCTCTCATTTCATCATCCCTTCCCGGAGATCTCCCGGTAAATCGACAGCAGCGCCTCCAGATTCCGCTGAGGGTCATGGGTGGCAAGGGCATGGGCCCGGGCCAATGTACCCATCTCCTCCGCGCTGCCCTGCTGCCGGAATACCTCCATAATGTAGCTCGCCAGCATATAGGGCGCGGTGGACTGGTACACATACCCTTCCCCCGGATGCAGCATATTGGCAACGCCGCCCACGTCCGCCGCCACGCAGGGAACCCCCAGCAGCATGGCCTCTCCCAGGGAATTGGGCGAGTTTTCAATGGTGGAGGGCAGGGCGAACACATTGGCCTCCAGATAGGCTTTTTTCATCTGTCCGGCATCCAAATTGCCCAGAAATTCGATTTTATCCATCAAGCCCCTGTCCCGGCAGAACCGTTCCAAATAGTGGAAATAATAATGCTGGCGCAGCTTCTGCTTCAGATGGGGCGCAAAGAAGCTGTCGCCGGTGACGCTGAGGGTGGCGTCCGGGTAACGGGTCAGGATGATGCAAAACGCCTCCAGCAGATAGTGGAAGCCCTTCACCGGGTAGACGCAGCTGGAGGTGAAAATCCGGTGCTTTTTGCAGCGGTCATAGCGCCAACAGCCCTGGTAGAAGGGCTGGCGCAGGGTTTCATTGCAGAAGTGGTAGATCCGGTCCGGGTTGTATTGGCCGGTGATGGCCCTGTCCCAGTCCGTCCTGCCGATGACATGGCGGACCTGCTCCAGAGCCCTGCGCTCCATATCCCCCCGCTGCTCAAAATTGCGCTGCTGCTGGAGGATATTGTCTCCGCGCAGCACATTTCGCAGGGAATAGCCCCGGCACACCCGGGCCGGCACGCCCTCGGCAAGGTGACGGGCGTAGATACCCACCAGGCCCTGAATGCTGATGACCACCCGGTCCACCATCCCCAGCGACCTGGCCGCATGGACCATGGCCAGGCTGTGGCCGTATTCGGTGCCCCAGATGTGGATGGCATCGGGCTCAAATTCCTGCAAATGCCGCCGGAACCGCGTTTCCAGCTCCCGGTCGTATACGTGCGGTCTCTTCTCCGGGAAAAGGGCATACCCCGTCCGCGCATCCACGCTGCCGGAGGCTTCGCCTCCCATGCACACCAGCAGCATGGAAACGTCCTCCCGCTGCCGCACGTCGGAAAGCACATGGTCCACCCACATGCCGCTATCGGCGCTGCCGCCCAACAACGCCTGGACAGCGCTGGGAATCATATTGCAAAGCCAAAGAATCTTCATTTTAATCCATCCCCCCCAGCATTTCCAGCACCTTGGCCGCCTGCACCACATTATTGCGCTGCTCCAGCACGAACCGGCGGGCCTGGCAGCCCTTTGCGAACAGTTCCGCGTCCGAATGGGAGAGCACCCGGCTCAGGGCTTCTGCGATGCCCTGAGGAGTTTCCTCCCCGATGAAGTAGAGATGGGGATGGTATTCCTCCGGAATGCAGGGCAGCGCTGTGGTGAGCACCGGAGTGCCTGTGGACATGTATTCCATGGTTTTGGAGGGGAAGGAATACTGCACGTATTCTTCATCCGACGG
>JBJDYM010000210.1:0-5322 GCA_051867315.1 Faecousia sp. | reverse complement strand
GTTGGCAACAACGGCTGCGGAAAGTCCACTTTTTGCAAAACGCTGAACGGCCTGATCCCGCAGTTTATCAGCGGTGATTTTGAAGGGACCGTTCTGGCCTGCGGTCTGGATACGAAGCAGACGGATGTTGGCGCGCTGGCGCAAAAGGTAGGATATGTCTATCAGGATTTCGAAAATCAGATCATACGCCCCACGGTTTTGGATGACGCATCCTATGCCTGTCTGAACTATGCCATGCCGGACTATCTGGAACGGGGAAGAAGGGCGCTGGAGCAGTGCGGCCTGATCGGGAAAGAAAACGACTATATCTGGCAGCTCTCCGGCGGACAGACTCACCTGCTGGCGTTGTCTGGCGCTGTCTCGCTCCAGCCGGAGGTGCTGATCCTGGACGAACCCATCGCCCAGTTGGACCCCATGCACGCGGATAAAATCTATGCTGTCCTGCGGGAGCTGAACGAGAAATACGGGAAAACCATCATCGTTATTGAGCATCACACCGAATATATCGCGGATTTTTGTAAGCATGTGACGCTAATGAAGGATGGTCAGATCCAATGGACGCTGCCCACTAGAGAAGCACTGTGCCGGGTGGATGAGCTGCAATCCTGCAATATCTTCCCGCCACAGGTCACCATTGCCGCTCACCGGATACAGCAGAACGGGCAGTTCGCAACAGAGATTTCCCTGCCTACGACCGTCGAGGAAGGAAAAGCGTTCTTTGCGCCGAAAGCAGCCCGGGCTCCGGAAACAGCGGCTTCTGTCTCCAGCCAGGGAGAAACTGTGGCGGAGTTCCGGGACGTCCAGGTCTCCTACCGCAGCGTAAAGGGAGAGCCCCATGTGGTGTTTTCAAATCTGGATTTAGAGATTCACAAGGGTGACAAAATTGCCCTGATCGGTTCCAACGGTGCGGGAAAATCTACCCTGATGAAAATGCTGGTAGGGCTGCTGAAGCCTACCGCCGGTGATGTGCTTCTGAACGGAAAGAGTATCCGGGAGCAGAAGCCCGAAAACCTGTCCCGGCTGATTTCCATGGTGTACCAGAATCCGGAGGATATGTTTATCAAGGATTCCATAGGCGGTGATATTGCCTACGCCATGGAAGTGCGCAGCATATCAGAAAGTGAAAAACGGACGGTGGAGCTGCTGGAGCGCTTCCGGCTGACCGAGCTTCGTGACAGGGACGGAAGACTTCTGTCCGGCGGCCAAATGCGGCGGGCCAGCCTGGCCATCGGCATTGCCTTGAATCCGGGCATCCTGCTGCTGGACGAACCCACCGCCAACCTGGACATCGCCACGCGGAAAGAGATCATGCGGACGCTGGATGATCTCAAATCCATTACGGAGACGGTTGTAATTGCGACGCATGATATGCAGCTTGTTTGCGAGTGGGCGGATCGGATCGTAGTTCTCTGCAATGGGCAGGTTGTCGCGGATGGAAAGCGAGATGAAATTTTCAGCAATCAAGAAATCGTAAAAAACGTGGGTATCCGCCCACCGGAGATTTTTTCCATGGGACAAGCCCTTTGTCCGGAAGCTCTCTGCTATACCATCGACGAGTTCCTGAACTGTTTTGAAGGGAGGACGACTGCCCATGAAAACACTTGATAAGCTGTCCGAGAATATTTTAGATAAGCTCTCCATTGATTTTTTGCGGAACCAGGTGCTGAAAAACGCTTACGGCAACAACGACACCGTCATAGCCGGGATGGATCCCCGACCGCTGCTGGTGTGGTATCTGTTCTTTGGACTGGTTCCTTGGTTTGTTAATGATATTCCATTTTTGATCGGTTGCTTTTTGCTGGTGGCGATTACCACGCTGATTGCCCGGGTGGCGGGACTGGTATTGTTTCTTTTCGCACTGGGGGTTTTTTCCCAGACCGGGTATCTGCTGATCGTAACGCTGCTTTTTGGCGGCGACTCGTCCGCCATTGCGCCGCTTTTGGTGCTGACCCTCAAGGTTGCCACTGTGTCCCTGGCTTCCATCACCATTTTTTCTGGGCTTGATCCGGACAAACTGGCCAATGGACTGCTGTGGTATGGCTGCCCGGAGCGGCTGTCCTTTTCCATCTCCTATGCCTATCGGATTCTGCCGCTGCTGATGGAGGAATTCCAGAATGTGCTGCTGTCTTACCGGCTGCGCGGCAATCCCCCGGAGCATGAGAACTTGATGGGGAAGATTAAATACCTGATTTACCAGATCAAAATTATCATTCAATCCTTTTATCCGCTGATGCTCAACACTGCGAAGCGGTCCCGGACAACTGTGGAGGTTCTGGAAATTAAAGGATACCGTTACGCCGCCGTTAATAAAGAGGTCAAAAAGATTAAGCTGTCCTCCATGAAGGTAAGCAATAACGATCTGATGTTTTTATCCCTCTCCTTCCTCTGGGTAGCAGCCACCATTTTGATTTCCACATTGATTTAGTGAAGGAGTTACAGAAGTGTACGTTGATTTTCACACACACGGAAAGCTGGCAAAATACCTGCCCTTTTCCGTTGACTATACCAATTGGCTTCTGCAGGAAGCAAAGGATTCCGGTCTGGATGCGATCTGTCTGACAGAGCATTTCAACACCCAGGGCTTTGACGAGGTCTACGGCTATATCGCCTCCCATGGTACGCCTCAGGGCGACGCCTTTGTCTTTGACGGTCTGAAGGTGTTCCCGGGCATGGAAACCGATATTGCTGAAGGTGGGCATGTTTTGAGCATCGGGCCAATGGAAGCCATCCGGGAGCTGAACCGGCGGCTGGAGCCTTATAAAGAAAAAGGACATTTCCTGCCCTTTGCGGAGCTGGTCCGGCTATTCGACGAGTACCCGCTTCTGGTGGGCGCAGGACATCCCTTTCGGGACGGCAGTCATATACCGGAGCTACCGCCTAAGCTGCTGGCGCGCTTCGACTTTCTTGATCTGAACGGCAAAGACATCGCAGAGGACCGGCAGAGAGCCGAAGAGTTGACCTACGGGCTTGGGCAGCAGCTCCAAATCCCTGTGGTAGCAGGCAGCGATACCCACCAGGCTGTACAATATGGCTGTATCCGCAATTGTTTCGAGCGGGAATTCGATACCTTTGCTGCACTGGGCGAGGAAATGAAGGCCGGACGTTACAGCATCACCGTCCATCCCGAAGCTGCTTTCAAAGTAAAAACCGCCGGGCTTTTGAAGCGTTCTCTGAAAGAAATCCATGCCCTGGGTGGGGACTATGTGTCCGTGCTGCTCAGCAAGGGGGGAGAATCTCCGGCTGTACTGGCGGTAAAAGGGCGGACCGTATGATGGACGCTATATCGCTGCTGGAACGTTCTTCCAGTATTGTCCGGGAAGCAGGCAAACTGCTGTTTTGCCGAGAAATGGCGGAACAGGTACGGGAAAAGGGACGGACAGACTTTGTCACCGCAGTAGATACCGAGGTGCAGGCACAGATCCGGGAGCAGCTATTGGAACTGGATGACTCGATCCAATTTATGGGCGAAGAACAGGACAACGCCTCCCTGGATCTGTGGCGGCCTACCTGGATTTTGGATCCGGTGGACGGTACCACCAACCTCATTCACGCGTTCCGCCACAGCGCCATTTCCCTGGCGCTGGCCCGGAAAGGGACCGTCCTTCTGGGAATAATCTACGATCCCTATGCGGACGAGCTGTTCACCGCCCTCTCCGGCGGTGGAGCTTTTTGTAATGGAAAACCGATCCGCGTCAGCAGTACCCTTTCCCTGGCGGACAGCCTCTGCTCTGTGGGAACCAATCCTGGCCATCGGGAAGAGGCAGAATCGGCTTTTCGCAGGATGCGGGCAATCTATGACCGCTGCCATGATATACGCCGCATCGGCGCTGCGTCCATTGAATTGTGTTATGTGGCCTGTGGCCGTCTGGACTGCTACCTGGAGCACAGCCTGAAACCCTGGGACTATGCAGCGGGCAAGCTGCTGGTGGAGGAGGCCGGCGGACAAGTGACTGCCTTCCGTGGAGAAAAAGTTTCCCTGAGCTTGCCAGGATGTGATATACTGGCTTCAAATGGGGCGATCCACAGAGAACTCATGCCCCTGTTATAAGGAGAAGGCCATGTGTTTGTCATTTCCTCATACGCCGGATAAGTTCACCTCCACGGAAAAGATGATTCTGGAATATATGTCCAGCCACCGGGATGAATTTCTTTTTATGACCATTGGGCAACTGTCCGCCGCGCTGAACATTTCGGAGGCTACCGTCTCACGGTTTGCACGGCATGTCGGTTGTGATGATTTTAAGCATTTGAAACAGGTCGTGATGGAGCAGACAGTCCAGAAGGGACCCGCGCAAAAGCTGAGCAATACTCTGCGCTCGGGAAATGGAGAACTGCTGCGCCACTGTATAGATCAGCAGCAATATAATCTTCAAAAGACACTGGAGCTGCTGGATCAGAAGGAATTTGACCGTGCGGTGCGGGCAATGCTGGCGGCACGCCGTATCTTCATCCACGCCAAAAATGCATCCCGTTCCCTTGCGCAGCTTTTGGAATTCCGTCTGCGGCGGATCGGCCTGGACGTCCACACAATCCCGGCCGGCGGCAGCGAGGTGTTGGAGGGTTTGATTCCGATTCAACAGGAAGATTTGGTCATCCTCTTCGGCTTCTCCAAGATTTCCTCTGAGGGACGGGTGATCCTTGACTATGGGAAAGAGATTGGCTTTACTACCCTGCTGTTTACCGGGCGGCTTTACCCTGCGAAGGAGCAGCAGGCGGATATCCGTTTGTTCGTTTACCGCGGAGAGGAGAATGAGTATCACTCTATGAGCGCACCTGCTGCGGTTGTGGATGCGCTGGTCATTGCGCTCTCCGCGCAAATGGGTGCGGAAGCGGTAGGAAATCTGGATGCGGTACAAAAGCTGAAAGAGCGGTATAAAAAACAAATTTGATGATTTACAGCGGTTGGGTCATAGCATACGCTTTGATCTGACCGTTTGTACTTTCTGTTCATCCGGACTTCACCTATGCCGTTTCGCACAATGGAGGAACAGTACCACAAATATATAAAACCAGCAAGAAACTCTCGTGAAGCACCTCAAATTTGATACAGCCGACTTGACGTGAAACAGCATCGTCTCAACTCTATCCAGAATGATATTTTTCGTTGGAAGGTACTCAAACTTATAGTCTGGGTACCCTCAGAAACATAAAAATAGGGTATTCCACATTCCCTTGTAACGCGTTAAGTGCCACCTGCTGTGGTGCGCATTTGCACGCCAGCTACGGCTGGTATGGCTCTGAGTCGTCCAACAGGGGCGAGCAGCATCCCTGTTGGCATAGGGTATCCAAAGGGGAGCATCCCCTTGGCAGGAGCATCCAAAG
>JBJDYM010000209.1:0-5336 GCA_051867315.1 Faecousia sp. | reverse complement strand
GGCTGCAGCGTGCCCGGGTGGCGGTGTTCGGCCTGGGCGGCGTGGGCGGCTATGTGGTGGAAGCCCTGGCCCGGGCGGGCATCGGGCAGCTGGACCTGATTGATAAGGATACCGTGAGCCGTTCCAATCTGAACCGGCAGATTCTGGCCACCCATTCCACCATTGGAATGCTGAAAACCGAGGCCGCCCGGCTTCGGGTGGCGCAGATCAACCCGGACTGCGTGGTGCGCACCTATCCCGTGTTCTACCTGCCAGGCAGTGCCGGAGAATTTGACCTGCGGCAGTACGACTATGTTGTGGATGCCATCGACACCGTCACCGCCAAGCTGACCCTGGCAGAGCGTGCGGCGGAGGCAGGCGTCCCCATCATCAGCTGCATGGGCACCGGCAACAAGCTGGATGCCTCCGCCTTCCGGGTGGCGGACATTTCCAAAACAAGCATATGCCCCCTGGCCCGGGTCATGCGGAAAGAATTGGGCAAGCGGGGCATCCGCCACCTGAAGGTGGTTTACTCCCAGGAGGAGGCGCTGAAGCCCACCGGCTGGGAGGAGGCTGCCGCCTCCGGCAAGCGGCAGATTCCCGGCTCCGTCCCCTTCGTCCCCGGCGCCGCCGGGCTGATCCTGGCCGGGGAGGTCATCAAGGACTTGTCCCGGGAACCGTGAGCGCCAAAGCATAGGCCCCTGCCAAAAAAGCAGGGGCCGTTTTGCGCGTATGGAAGGAAGGCGAATTGGTGTTTACAAATGGAACCAGGTCCGATCACAACCGCACCAAGGGGAGGCTATCAGCCTCCCGTCTGGAAACGGGACTGGGCGTTCGGCCCAATGGTATCATGTTGGACGCTGGTACGGATTCGCCCAACCCGGCGCCACATGGAGGGTTTGTACCGCGCGGGAGGATGATCCTCACCTTCAGTTGGTGCGGTGCAAATCGCCAAACACCGATTTCTCTTCCTGCTGGCGAAAGCCGCGTCAATCATAGTCGAAGGTTTTCAGGAACGCCCTGGCCCGTTCGGTGGCAGGGCGCTCAAAAAATGCCCGGGGGTCGTCGCTCTGCTCGGCGATGGTTCCGCCGTCCAGGAACAATACCCGGTTGGCGATGGCCCGGGCGAAGGACATTTCGTGGGTGACGATCAGCATGGTGCTGCCGCTGCGGGCCAACTGCAGCACCACGTCCAGCACCTCCCGGACCATCTCCGGGTCCAGGGCGGCGGTGATTTCATCCAGCAGCAGGATCTCCGGGTGCATGCACAGCGCCCGGACGATGGCGATGCGCTGCTTCTGGCCGCCGGAGAGCTGGCGGGGGTAATCGTCCTTCCGGTCGCGCAGTCCCACCCGCTCCAAAAGGGCCAGGGCCTCCGCTTCCGCCTCCGCCCGGTTTCGCTTCTGCACCTTCATGGGGGCCAGGAGGATGTTTTCCAGCACGGTTTTGTGGGGGAACAAATCATAGCTTTGGAATACCATGCCGATTTTCTGCCGCATCTGGCAGATGTTCTTCCCGGTCCGGAGGATGGGCGCTCCCCGCAGCAGAATCTGGCCGCCCTGGATCTCCTCCAGGCCGTTGATGCAGCGCAGCAGGGTGCTTTTCCCGCAGCCGGAGGGGCCGATGATCACCACCACCTGACCCTTTTCCACCCGGAGGCTGAAATCCTCCAAAATCACATGTTCCCCAAAGGCCTTGTGCAGATGGCGGATTTCCAGCAATGCCTCTTCCATGGTTACGCCCACCTCCTTTCCAAATACGCTGCCAGACGGCCAATGGGCCAGCAGACGGCGAAATACAGCAGGAAAATGAATCCAAATACCCCGAAGGCCGCGTTGGGGGCGGTTTTCCGGTTGGCCTCGATGATCTGCTGGCCCACCTTCAATACCTCCACAATGCCGATCATCAGCACCAGGCTGGTGGTTTTGATCATTCTGGTGATCAGATTGATGGACAGCGGGATCAGCCGCCGGAGGGCCTGGGGCACGATGACGTACTGCTGGGCCTGCCAGGGGGTGAGCCCCAGGGCGGCGGCGCTGTCGTACTGCCCCTTGGGAATGCTGATCAGCGCCCCCCGGACCAGATCCGCCATCTCCGCCGTGCCCCAAAAGCTGAACACGAGAACGGCGGAGACTTCTGCGCTCAGATTCCAGCCGAAGACCCGGGTGGTGCCGAAATACACGATGAACAGCAGCACCATCTGGGGCATGATCCGCACGGTTTCCAGATGGAGGCGGAAGGCAGCTTTCAGCGCCCGGTTTCCGGTGGTCAGCAGTACCCCCAGCACCAGGCCCAGCGCCAGGCTGATGCCCACGGAAATCAGGCTGATGCGCACCGCCACCCAGAGGCCTGCCAGCAGCCGCCAGAGGTTCCGGCCCTTGAACAGCACTTCAATCCCCAAAAGCTCCATGGCGCAGCCTCCTTTCTGCCAGACTTCCCAAAATTGACACCGGCAGCAGCATGATCAGGTAAAAAATCACCAGTAAGGTCAAACACTCCAATGTCCTTGCATACATGCCGATCAGATCCTTGGCGGTGAACATCAGATCCATCAGGCTGATGGTGGAAAACACGCTGGTCTCCTTTAACAAAAAGACCACATTTGCCAAAAGTCCCGGTACGCTGGAGGATACCGCCTGGGGCAATATCACGAAGCGAAGGGCCTGAAGGCTGGTCATGCCCAGGCTCTGGGCGCTTTCCAGCTGAACGGACGGCACGCTTTCCAGCCCGCTGCGGAAGGTCTCCGCCATATAGGCCCCGCCCAGCAGCCCCAGCCCCAGGCTTCCGCAGACCCGGGCGGAAATGTGGACGCCCACCTTGGGCAGGGCAAAGTACAGGAAAAACAGCTGCACCAGCAGGGGCGTGCTGCGAAACAGCTCCACATAGCATTTCACCAGCCCGGCCAGGAGGGGAATGCGCAGATGCCCGATCCCCGCGCACAGGACGCCCAGCAAAAATGCAATCAGCACGCCTTCCCAGCCGGTTTGCACCGTCAGCACAAGGGCGTCCCAAAAGCGGGGCAGGTAGGAATACATGATCTCCCAATCCATGGCGGGCCTCCTAACAGAAAGCAGTTATTTTGCGGCGACGCCGCCCTCTACCACCAGAGTGTCCTCGTAGTCCTGGCCGTAGGTGTCCAGCAGGGTGGCCTCATAATCAGCGTGGAAGAAATTCTCCTGGCCCAGCGCCTTGATCTCCTCGTTCAGCCAGGTCAGCAGGGTCTCGTTGCCCTTGGTCACTGCGGGGGCGATGGTGTCCGCGCTGCCCAGGGAGGGAATGCCCACCGTATAGCCGGGATTCTCGATGGCGAAGGCGATGACCTCGGTGTTGTCATTGGCCCAGGCCACGCCGGTGCCGTTTTCAAAGGCGGTTTTGGCGGCGGCGTAGGTGTCAAATTTTTGCAGCTTGATGTCCGGGTGATTCTTTTCCAGATAGGTCTCGGCGGTGGTACCGGAAATCACGATGACGGCGTCCTCCGCTCCGATGTCCTCCAGGCCGGTGATCACCGCGCCGTCCGGGGAGACCACGCCCAGGGCCACGTTCATATAGGGAAGGGCGAAATCCACCACCTGGGCACGCTCCTCCGTGACGGTGAAGTTGGCCAGGACGATGTCCACCTTGCCGGTTTCCAGATACTCAATCCGGTTGGCCGCTTCCGTGGAGATGAAGTTGACCTTCACCCCCAGGTCCTGCCCGATGCGGTTGGCGAAATAGACGTCGTAGCCCTGGTATTCCCCGTTTTCATCCACATAGCCGAAGGGACTCTTGTCGGAGAACACGCCGATGTTTACCGTGCCGCTGGATTGAATCTGCTCCAGGGTCCTGTAAACAGGGGGGGCGTCGGTGGGGGAGGCTGCCTGCTTCCGGCCGCAGCCGGTCAGGAAGGAAGCCAATAACGTTACCGCCAGCAGGACGGTGAGAATGGAATGAAAAAACTTTTTCATATTAAAAAACCTCTTTTCCATTTCCATATTATTCAAAGCACCGGAATTTGAGCACAAAAAAACGAGAGCGAACAACCGCCCCCGGGCAAATGGCATCAGGCAGCCCCATATGGGGACCTCCTGCATCGGTGCAGCACAGAAACAGCCGAATGCACCTGGCCATGGATACATGCCCGGGAAATCAGCATTCGACAACACAGCATGGCGGCATTTCGTTCCAACACGGTGCGGCACTCCTTTTTGAACGTTACTTCTGCTCAAATTCAATGGCTGGATTATACACCCATTAACCTACTATGTCAATAGGGAAATAGAAAAAATTTTCCAATCATCTGCTGCAATACGCAATCCGTGGCCTCCCTACAGTGGGGCGTGTGTGAAACACCAATTTGCCGGGATGCTGTGTGGAACCGATCAGCCGTAAGGCCGTTGAAATGAGGGGTCCGATTATTTGACATTTCTGCCAGTCTGTCGTATAATCACCCTATGATATTCCAGATGGAACGGAGGTATCCCCATGAAGAAATTGATCCTCCTCCTGCTTGCGCTGCTGGTCTTTCCTCTGACTGCGCTTGCGGAGGATTCGACGAATGACGAAGCGGCCATCTCACAAAGCAGCCTGAACGTTGGCGACATCGTAACCTTGGGCCATTACGAGCAGGATGGTGTGATAAAAAACGGAGAGGAACCCATCGAGTGGATCGTACTGGATGTGGATGCTGCCGGCAGCAAGGCGCTGGTCGTCAGCAAATACAGCCTGGATCGGCTCCTTTACCACAGCAGGTATGAACCGGTTACCTGGGAGACCTGCGACCTTCGCGGGGTACTCAACGGCGAATTCCTGAGCACGGTATTCAGCAGTGAAGAAATCGAGCGGATTCTGTATTCCCAGCTGCATACAGAAGATAATACCGAGAAGGGCACAAAAGGCGGAAATGATACCGTTGATCGGGTATTTTTGCTGAGCGCGGAGGAAGCAGAGAACTATTTCTCATCGGACAAAGACCGGCTTGGCGTGCCGACCACATACCTGATCCAGCTGTGCGCCTATACGAATGGGCTTGAGTATACATCCAGTGTGTATTGGCTTCGGTCCCCCGGAGATACGCAGGCACATGCCGCCTATGTATTTGACGGACGTGTCAATCTGGGAGGATGGGCCGGCAATGTGCATAAACTGCCGATCCGTCCCGCAATGTGGATCTCCATGGACGCTGCTTCATAAATCACATGCCCCCTACGACCTTTCACAGGTATACACGCATGACTTACAAGGTGATCGCTGAGGCTGTGAAAGGGAAGAAGATATACAAACAGCACCTCCCAGAAGCTTGGCTTCCGAGGGGTGTTTTAGCGGCACATATTACTTCTTCCTTTCCCAAAATCCCGAATGCGCAGGTTTGTGAAGCGTGA
>JBJDYM010000208.1:0-18962 GCA_051867315.1 Faecousia sp. | reverse complement strand
CGGATGGGGCAAAAGACCCGCCGCCCAGCCGCAGACGATTTATTCAGAGGTTCCCTAGATATCCAATTCAATCCAGTCATCGAAGCTTGAACATCAGGCCATTCTTTTCGTTCAGATGCAGCAAATTAACCAGTTGGTCCTCCGCGTTGACAACCATGGAACGGAATTTGATGAATGAGAACAGCTTACCCGCCCTGATCCTCTCATTGGGAATTCAGTAGAAATACGGCAAAAATCACAAATTTGAAAGAGCAAAAGGCACACCGTGCCAGTTTCAATCTCTTTTTGTATTTTACTACAATTAGGGTTATAAATCAAGGCAAAAAAATGCGAAAGTACCAGCGGTGAACAGAAGAATTTTGACGGAAACAAAACAATGTTTTTTGTCAGTCCTATCTGAGAAACCGCTGCGAAAACCAGCATGAATTGGGGACACCTGAAAACGGGTATCGGTTCGGATCAGCGATGCGGCTTTCACAGAAAAAAATGAACCGACTCCCAACGGGAATCGGTTCGGATTTTTCTGATGGTGGACGATAACGGACTCGAACCGCTGACCCTGCGCACGTCAAGCGCATGCTCTACCAGCTGAGCTAATCGTCCATCCCCGGGAAGTTCAGGCAAAAATCCCCCGGAAAGTAATTCCGGGAGAATCCTGTGGTGGACGATAACGGACTCGAACCGCTGACCCTGCGCACGTCAAGCGCATGCTCTACCAGCTGAGCTAATCGTCCATGTAACGGGAATGCCCTCACGACATGGAGATTATACAGTATCAGTCAGAATTTGTCAAGCCTTATTTTCGCTTCCGCCTGAGGGGAATGATGCAGAAAAATCCCAGCAGAGCGTCCTTTGCAAAGCCGCCTCTTTCAAGCGTCAATCCATGTAAAACATCCCCAGAATGTCCCTCATTGCATAATAATTCGGCAATCTGCGCCAACCACTGGCTGTGGGATGATCGATATAAATCGCAATATTGGTGTCCTTCAGTTCTTCACACATTCTGGTAACAGCCTCTCTTCTCTGGGAGTCGTGGACACCGTTTGCATCGCACCACCAAAGATTTTTCAGCCACGTCATCTGCGCGATCACATCCGGATCTCCATAGGTCAGCCCCAGATTCAGATCCTCCAGGCCCGTGCAGCCAAGCAGAGGGGAATAGTCCTCCACCGGGATGGTAAACAGTTCCAGATATTTCAGTTTTTTCAGATCCTTCAGCGGACTCAGGTCAGAGATACCGGTCTCCCCGATGATGAGGTATTCCAGATTCGGCATGTAGGCCGCCCAATCACAGTTCTTTACCCACATATGGCCGATGTCGATACAGACCATATCGGTGCAGTATTTGAATTCTTCCAAATCCTTGGTCTCCACACGAGCCTTGAATTTAACCGGCATGAACCATGTTTCATCGGTGCGGACACGGAGGGTTCCCAACTGGACCGTCCAGACGAAGCGGATATCCTCATACCGCCGGTTCAGTTCATCCAAGGTCTGGCTGTCCAGGCCACAGTCAGACAGGATTATCTTCTTCACATTGGGCAGGTATTTCAGGCGGCGTTCCAGAACACGGGTGTTCGTCATTTGAACGCCGGTCAAATCAATTTCCTCCGAATCGGTAGAAAAGCTTTTCCCTCCCAGCTGCATATTCCAGACAAATTCAAAATTCCGCCAGTGGTCCGCCATCGCCATGATCTGGGGGTCCGTCAGGCCGCAGTCATACAGAAGAATTTTCCGGGGTGACGAAATCTCAGGAAGCAGCTTTTCCAGCAGGACGGTGTTTTCCATCGGAATACCGCTGAGATCCAGAACGGGGCAAGATTCCGAGGCATCTGCGGCAATCTGCTCCTGGTCGCTGAACGGAACACAGGAAGAAGAAGCCAACTTACCGGATTTCATGCAGAGGGCCAAAGCACTTACCACAACAAGCAGGAGGAAAAAACAGGCTCGCTTTTTCATACCGTTTCCCTTTCTTTCTTCCGCGCCGGCTGCTGTTGACCGGTGCAGCATTCTTGCTGAAAGTATAGCAAGTTTATGGAAAAAGTGCAAGAAAAAGTTTTCAAAAAGGCTTGACTTTCCAAAGAAGCAATGCTAGAATAGACAAGCCGCATTGAAGAGGCTCAAGTTGGTGCGCCCCGGCGTCCCCGCCTCAAGAGCGAGACTACACATTTAGAAGTAGGTGAAACAAACATGAAGGCAGTTATCGTAACCGGAGGCAAGCAGTACACCGTGTCCGAGGGGGATGTCCTGTTCGTTGAGAAGCTGGGCGTCGAGGCCGAGGCAACCGTGAAGTTCGATCAGGTTCTGGCCGTTCTGGACGGCGAGAATTCCAAGATTGGCGCTCCCGTTGTGGATGGTGCCGTGGTGGAAGCCAAGGTCGTGAAGAACGGCAAGGGCAAGAAGATTCACGTTCTGAAGTACAAGGCAAAGAAGAACGAGAAGAAGAAGATCGGCCACCGCCAGCCCTACACCAAGGTGGAGATCACCAAAATCGCTCTGTAATTTATGACGAGATGCGAGTTTTTCACCGATAACGACAGAATCACCGGATTCTCCGTTTCGGGTCACAGCGGCTATGCTGAAGCCGGCGCGGACATTGTTTGTGCCGCCATTTCCGCTGTTGTCACCATGGCCGAAGCCACCATCAATGATGTGTGCGGCGCCAAGGCCAAGGCGCGGGCCAAGGATGACCGCGTCACCCTGACTCTCCCCGCTTCCTGCGACGAGGAGGAAAGCGTCCAGGCGGTTCTCGCCGGAATGATGCTGACCCTTTGCAGCCTGCGGGATGACTATCCTGATTATATCGAAGTTTTGGAGGTGTAACAAAATGCTGAAGATTGGTATTCAGTTCTTCGCTCACCACAAGGGCGGCGGTTCCACCAAGAACGGCCGTGATTCCGAGTCCAAGCGCCTGGGCGTGAAGCGTGCCGACGGTCAGTTCGTTCTGGCCGGCAACATTCTGGTTCGCCAGAGAGGCACCCACATCCATCCCGGCACCAATGTTGGTATCGGCAAGGATGATACCCTGTTCGCTCTGATCGACGGTACCGTCAAGTTCGAGCGCATGGGTAAGGATCGCCGGAAATGCTCCGTTTACGCTGAGCAGTAATTCCGTATAGCCCTCAGAAGGACTGCCGCATTTTTTGCAGCAGTCCTTTTTTAACCTCCTGTTTCCTTGGAAAACGTTACATTCTGTTTATGCTTTCTTTTCAAGCGGTTCATTCTCCGCGTTTATAATAGCAATTGTTTTAGTTCTTTGAAAGGATGAACGCAATGGAGCAGCAAGGAAAAAAGCAGATCCCCCAGGTGGAGAGCCGGCTCCGGCACCACATTCTGGAGATGCCAAAGGAAATCCTCAAAGCCAGCGGCATTGTTATTTTCGGCAGGAGAATCAAGAGCCTGGTCTTCACCACGGACCTGGCAATCATCAAAAACTGCGACGCTGATGCGGTATTTGCGGTTTATCCCTTCACCCCGCAGCAGTCCATCAGTGATGCCATCATCAAAGCCTCCTACATCCCCGTATTTTGCGGCGTGGGAGGCGGCACCACCCAGGGGGTGCGCACCATTTCCCTTGCAAAGGATGTGGAGAGCCAGGGCGCAATGGGCGTGGTGCTGAACGCTCCCATATCGGATATGAATCTGCTAGCGGTTGCCCGGGCGGTCGACATCCCCACCATCATTACGGTCACGGACGAGAAAACCGATGTGGGAATGCGAATCGAGTGCGGCGCTTCGATTTTGAATGTTGCCGCAGCCGAAAAAACGCCGGATTTGGTGCGCAGCATCCGCCGCCAATTCCCGGATATTCCCATCATCGCCACCGGCGGCAATAAGCCCGATACCATTCTTGCAACCATTGATGCCGGCGCCAACGCAATCACCTATACGCCGCCTTCAACGCAGGAAATGTTTAAAATCATGATGAGCAGATATCGGGAAGGCTGAGCGAAAGAAAACGCAATTGGGGTAAGGTGGCATCCAAAAAGGAGGAATCTATATGTTTGTAGATAAAGTTCGAATCACAGTCGTCGGCGGCCGGGGAGGTGACGGCGCCGTTGCCTTCCATCGGGAGAAATATGTGGCCTCCGGCGGGCCCGACGGCGGCGACGGCGGCCATGGCGGCAGCGTGATTCTCCATGTGAATGACAACATGTCCACTCTTCTGGATTTCCGCTATAAGCGTAAGTATGCCGCCCAGGCAGGGGCCAATGGCCTGGGGCGGAAAATGAGCGGCAAACGGGGCGAGCCTCTGATCATCGACGTACCCAGGGGTACCGTGGTGCGGGATGCGGAAACCAACCAGATCATTGTGGACATGTCCACCGGCGAAGATTTCGTCATCGCAAAGGGCGGCCGGGGCGGCTGGGGCAACGCCCACTATGCCACTGCCACCCGTCAGGTTCCCCGGTTTGCCAAGGCGGGCCTGAAGGGGCAGGAACGGGACATCGTTCTGGAGCTGAAACTGCTGGCGGATGTGGGGCTGGTTGGCTTCCCCAATGTGGGAAAATCCACCCTGCTGTCCGTCACCTCCAATGCCCGGCCGAAAATTGCCAACTACCATTTCACCACCTTGTTTCCCAACCTGGGTGTGATTTACGTGGACGAGGGTGTCTCCTTCGTCATGGCCGACATCCCCGGCATCATTGAGGGTGCCGCAGAGGGAGCCGGTCTGGGCCACGATTTCCTGCGTCATATCGACCGTTGCCGCCTGCTGGTGCATGTGGTGGACGTTTCCGGCAGTGAGGGCCGGGACCCGGTGGAGGATTTTGATGCCATCTGCGACGAGCTGGCAAGCTACAGCGTGGATCTGAGCAACCGGCCCATGATCGTTGCCGCCAACAAAATCGACCTGCTCCCCCCGGACAGCGACAATCTGGCCCGACTGCGTGCCTGTGTGGAAGCAGCAGGCTGTGAGCTCTACGAGATCTCCGCCGGTACCACCCAGGGCACCCGGAATCTGATGCGGGTGGTGGCAGAAAAGCTGCGCACCCTTCCTCCGGTCACCATTTACGAGCCGGAGTATGTGGAAAAAGCTGCAGAGGCAGGAGATCCCAGCGAGCTGACCATCGAGCATCTGGGCAGCACCTGGGTGATCACCGGCACCTGGCTGGAGCGGCTGGTAATGAACATCAATTTTGACGATTACGAGTCCCGGAATTATTTTGACCAGCAGCTTCGGAAATCGGGCCTGTTCACCCGGCTCGAGGAAATGGGCATCCAGGACGGCGACACCGTGGACATCTACGATTTACAATTTGACTATCAGCGATAAAGGAACCCGGCTGCCCCTTCTTTGGGTGACAGCCGGGTAAAATTATGCCTTTTTCTCGAACTCTTCCTGCACAATGGCATCCATCTGCGCCATCTTCTCTTCCATATCCGCAACCAGCTTAAACTGGGTGCGGCAGCGGTCGAGGTTCTGGTTGGGGTAGTGAATACCAAAGTAGTGGTCGCCTGCAAGAAAATCCGTCAGGAACCGGAGGCCGCATTCCAGGGTCATGGTCAGCGCTCCCAGGGGCAGCACCTGGCGTTCCTTCTCCGTCAGCCCGGGGCAGGCTCTCAGGAAGCCCCGGGTGAAGATACGGAACAAATCCAGGGACATGGTAACCTTCTCCAGATCCTTCTCGTCCTCCGCCGCCGTTGCTGCGCCGAACCGGATGGAATCCCCGAAGTCATAGGCGCTGAGCCCGGGCATCGTAGTGTCCAAATCAATGACGCAGAGAGGAGTTCGGGTTTCGCAATTGAGCATTACGTTATTCAGTTTGGTGTCGTTGTGGGTGACACGCAGAGGCAGCTCTCCATTTCGGAGCATCCGCGTCAGCTGACCGCCGACCTCCTCGTGGGAAAGGGCAAACTCGATTTCCGGCTGCACTTCTGCCGCTCTGCCCACCGCATCCTCCTCCAGCGCCTGACGAAACAACCGATAACGGTCGGGCGTGTTGTGGAAATTTCGGATGGTCTCGTGCAGCGTCTCCGCCGGGAAGGTGCTCAGCTGCTGCTGGAAGGTACCGAAGGCAATGGCGCTCTGATAAAAGTCCTCCGGACTTTCCGGCGCCTGGAGACAGATACTGTTTTCCACAAAGTCGTAGACACGCCAGTCGCTGTTTTCCCCATGGTGGTACCAGCTCTCCCCTGCCTTCGTGAAAATCAGGTTCAATGCACTGTTCGGATTGTCACTCTGTCTGCGCAGGTGGGCTGTGACCGCAGCGATGTTTTCCTGCAGGCCTGCCACATCCGGAAAGGCGCGGTTACTGATCTTCTGGAGGATATACCGCCGCCCGGATTCCGTCACCACCAGATAGGTTTCATTAATATGTCCGCAGCCGTAGCGCTCACAGCTGACAGCCGGAGCATCCAGGCGGAACTGTTCCAAAATGAGTTTGTGCAATGCTTCCATTTAAATCCCCTCTCCATCAGCCTTTGACACCGCCGGCGGTGAGACCGCTGGTCAGGTTCTTCTCGATGGACATAAACAGAATGACAACCGGCATGATCGCAAACAGGGATGCAGCAAACAGGTACTGCCACTCAATCATATTGTAGCCATTGAAGATGTTGATGCCCACAGTCAGAGGCTTCAGGGTATCGGAAGAAATCAGGCACAGCGCCACGGTGTATTCATTCCATGCATTGATAAAAATGAAGATCAACGTGGTCACGATGCCGGGTGCCGCCACAGGAAGCAGTACCCGCAAAAGCGCCTGAACGCGGCTGCAGCCGTCAATGGTGGCAGCCTGCTCCATCTCGGGTGAAATGCTCAGGAACGTGCCCCGCAGCAGCCAGATTGTGAATGCCTGATTGAAGGCAGCATTGATGAAGATCAGGCCCAGGAGGCTGTTGGTCAGCTTCAAAAACTGCATGACCTTATAAATACCGATGAGCAGGACCACAGGGGCAAACATCTGAGACACAATGATAAAGCCAAGAAACACCGTCTGTCCCTTAAACTTCATTCGAGCCAAAGCATAGGCTGCGGGGATACCGCAGACCATGGCGATGACGGTGGAGCCGCTGGCAATGATAATAGAGTTTATCATATACTTTGCCATGGGGGCCTTTTGCCAGATATCCACAAAGTTGCTCCATACCGCCTTGATGGGGAAAACGTTGCCGTTCATGGAAAAGATTTCCGGCCGGCTCTTCAGAGCAGTGGTCAGCATAACGAAGTAGGGGTACAGGGTAACCAGGCAGATATCGAAAACCACGAAGTACAGCAGCACCCGCAAGACGGCCTTTTTTCGATTGATATGACGGGATTCCACGATCATTCATCCCCTTTCTTCAGAGAGGAAATCATGTAAAGGCTGGCACAGACCAACAGGATCAGGAAGCCAATGACGGACACGGCAGCCGCTTCCCCCTGCTTACCATTGTAGAACGCCAGCTTATACAGGTAAGTGACCAGCGTGTCGGTGCGGTTTGCCGGGTCACCCTTGGTGATTGTCCAGACAATCGGGAAGGAATTGAACACATAGATGATGTTCAAGACGGTAGCCACAGTCAGACTGGGCTTGACCAGCGGCAGTGTGATATGGAACAGCTGCTGCCAGTAGCTTCCGCCATCCACCGTGGCTGCTTCGTAGAAGGAGTTATCGATGCTCTGCAAGCCGGACAGCGCCGTAAAGCAGACAAAGGGAATGGTCACGAAAATACCGCAGGCAATTTCCCAGGCAAAGAAAGCCCCCGGCGTGGGTGTCCAGTTGACGTTGCTGGAAATAATCCCCAAGGACTTGAGCAGCGTGTTCAGCGCGCCGTAGTCCGTATCGATGATGAATTTCCATGCGCTGGCCTGGATGACCAGGGTGGTCGCCCATGGGAAAACGATGATTGCTCTGGCTATCTTTCTGCCTCGAAACTTGTTATTCAGCAGCAGCGCCAGAATAAAGCCCAGCACTGTGGACAGGGCCACAACCAATACCGTCCAGATCAGCGTATTGCCCAGCACCACGCTGAACGCTTTGCTGTCCAGGACTTTGGAAAAATTCTCAAAGCCGTTGAAGCCCTTCACCATACCTGCCTTGGTAATCTTGCTGAAGGACATATAAAACACGCAGCCGATGGGCACAATGATGAAAATGGACATCAGCAGAACACTGGGAAGAATCCACAGATATGGTTCCGCCCGGTTGCGCAAAGAGGAATGTTTCTTGGAATTCACGCAAATACCCCCTTTAATTGAATCAGGAATCAGGCATCAGGCATCAGCGCTCAGGCATCAGAGGAAACTGTTCTGATGACCGGTGCCTGATTTCTCATCGCTTTATGCTGAAAAGACGGCGGACCGGGCCACATGGGTCCGGCCCGCCGTTATGGATAAACGATTGGAAAATAGCCTTATGGAATTAACCAGCGATTTCTTCCTGCAGCTCGTTGAGCAGGTCAGCTACATCCTCACCCAGCAACGCACGCTGCTCGACATTGATAACGCCCTGCTTGACATCCGCCCACTCAGCCTTGGCAGTGGGGTAGAACTTGGCAGAACCAACGATGTCGATCCAAGCGCCCATGGCGGGATCAGCAGCGGCACAGGCCTCACCGCCAGCGGAGGTGGCAGGCAGGAAGCCTTCCATCAGAACCCACTCGGAGTAGGGCACATCATCATAGAAAGCATCTACGACTGCGGTAACGGCAGCCAGCTCTTCCTCGGTGTAGCCGTTGTCGAAGCACATAATGCGGTCCATAACGCCAGCGGAGACAGAGACGCCGGTATTGTTGGGAATGGCAGCGAAGCCATAGTTGACGCCGGCATCGCCAGCCTGGGAGGACAGCGCGTTGGGCGCGATCATCATCGCCAGCTTGCCTGCGCAGAACAGATCCTGCAGGTCATAACGGGTGTTGGTAGCCGGGTCGGAGTTGGTCAGGCCAGCCTTGACCAGACCGATCTCATATTCAACAGCAGCGATGTTTTCCTCAGAGTTCAGAGCCCAATTGCCCTCTTCATCCACGAAGCCGCCGCCGTTGCCCCAGGTGTAGTAAGCAAATGCAGCCTGGCCTTCGTCGGTGGTCATATCAATGCCCCAAGGGTAGATATCGGGATTGTAAGCCTTAATGGCTTCGCAGGCAGCCGTCAGCTCTTCCCAGGTGGTGGGAACTTCGACACCGGCAGCTTCCAGAATGTCTTTGTTGTAGTACATGGCACGGGCCGAGGCCAGATCGGGAACTGCCCAGACAACGCCGTCAACAACCGACTGCTCCAGGAAAGCGGGATACATCTTTGCATAGGTCTCAGGGGAAACAAAATCCTCTGCCGGCAGCAGCAAGTCGTCAGCCTGATAGTCGGCAAAGGTGTCGATGTTCAGCAGGTCGGGAGCATTGCCATTGGACAGGCGGGTGTTCACGACGGTGTAGATATCGTTCCAGGAAACGACATCAACCACCAGGTCGATCTCAGGATGGGATTCCTCAAATTTCACTTCAAAATCAGCCCACCATTCGCCGGTCTTGGGGCCGTACTGTGCGGCGATCATGGTAACAGTGACCTTTTCGCCCGCGGCATTAGCTGCCACGCCGCAAACTGCCAGGGTCATAACCAGAACCAGCAGCATTGCAATGAACTTTTTCATTTTCATCATTCTTCGTTCTCCTCCAATTTAATTCTCATACAGAGTTGGAAATTTATCAATTTCTTGAATGGTGAGATTTCCCTCTGCACACTCCTATTATACATAACGAGCCGTCGTTGTCAACAAAAATTTTCCATATAACCTTCCTTTTTTGTCATTTTTTTCAACGCTTCCAGTTTCTCTTTTTAATTTCCTTGAGCTCTTTGGTCGTTATTTCTCCCGGCTTGCTCCTTTGTGACGGCCTGATTTTGCATAATCTATTATAAATTTGCCATTTTCATTCCTGAACGCGGTAACGGCCCGCTCTTCGTTTTCCGTTCCGGATTTCCTTTCGTGGTAACAATGCACAAGAAACGGCTTCAATTTTTTGCTGCTCCAACGCTGGAAGTTATGTCCACTGGCCGAAAAAATCATTGCCTTTTTTTCGGTTTCAATTTATAATGAAACCGGTGTTGCAGGTCACATTTCGGTTATAGGAGGTATGCTGCTATGATCCAGAATCTGAATCAGATCGCGCTCAAGAATTTCGGCGTTGTCCACCCCGAGCGGGCGCAAAGTGCCGACCCCTATCCCAGGGATTCCGCGCTGGTGATTCATCCTGCCGGTTCTGAGTTGATGCTCTATCGGACAGTCGAAAGCACCTGGATTTCCAGCACCGGCGGCATGGCCGTTCTGTCCATCTGCGATTATGAGGATCACTATCTGCATTACTACCTGGACAAAACCGTTCAGCTCAACGCGGATGTTCGTTTTGCGCTGAGCACCTTCCAGGGAGAAGTCAGCGTGCAAATATACAGCCGCGTTCCTCCCGTTCCCCTGGGGACCGGCCCGGACCGGGACACGCAGCTGACCTCCAAAGTGCGGATTGACCGGATTTTCACTTTTTTCTATCAGGAAAAGGAGCAAGGCTTTCTGTTCCCCGGGGAGTCCCATCCCATGCCGGAGCTGACCTATGTGGATCAGGGTGAACTGCACTCCGTGGTGGATGGGCAGGATCTGAAGCTGAAGCAGGGGGATTTGGTGATTTACGGCCCCAATCAATGGCACATGCAATATGCCGATATCGGCATTGCTCCCCGGTTTGTGACCATCTCCTTCGACGTAGACGGCGTGGAGCTGGCTCCCCTGCTGGACCGGAAATTCACCGCCCCCCAGCAGGTCGCGAATCTGCTGCAGAACATGCTCCGGGAGCAGGAGAAAATGGACGGTCTCTCCTCTGACATCATCGTGTCCCAGCTGACCCTGCTGCTTTTATATCTGCTTCGGGAATCCGTGCAGCCCACCGGCAGCAAGGTTAAGAATGCCAATGTGGTTCAGAACGAGAATGAAATCATCCGTCAGGCCCAGCAGTATGTGGCCGCCCACATCCGGGAGAAGCTCTCCGTGCCCATGGTGGCAAATCAGGTGGGGGTAAGCGCCAGCTATCTGACGGTTTTGTTCCACAAGAATCTGCAAATCTCCCCCGGCGAATACATCCGAAGGATCAAGCTCCAGGAGAGCAAGCAGATGATTCGGGAAAATAACCTGAATTTCACCCAGATCGCCTCTGCCCTGCAATACTCCACCGTGCATCATTTTTCCAGGCAGTTCAAAGAGAAATTCGGCATCACACCAACCGAATACGCCAAATCCGTTCGATAATCCGATTTCAGGAGGTATGAATATGAAAGAAATTTGGAGAACCATCAAGAAAAATGTCCAGCTCAGCCTGTCCGATCTGGACAAAACCTGCACCCGTACCAACCGGGAGCTGGTTTACGGAGCAGTCGCTTGCGCCGCCGTGGGCATGGTGTTGGGCCTGATGTTCAGCCCGAAAAAGGCTGTGACCATCGGCAGCCACAACGGCAACAACAACGCCGGCTCCCCTTCCCTGAATGTGGGAGAGGACGGCCAAGAGGACGCCGGGGACGAGGAATAACATTCAACGCAAAAGACCTGAGAAGCGGTTTCGAGCTGCTTCTCAGGTCTTTTGTTATTTTTCGTCGGTTCTCTCGCCCCGGCCCACAGCCATCACATCATAGGGCACGGTCTGGTAGACGATATAGTTCAGCCAGTTGGAAAACAGCAGGTTGGCATGCCCACGCCAGCGGACCACGGGAGGCTTGGTTTCATCATCATCGGGGAAATAGTTTTCCGGCACACGGATGGGCTTTCCGGCGTTTTTGTCCCGGAGGTATTCCAGCTTCAACGTCTCAGCATCATACTCCGAGTGGCCGGTAATGAACAGCTGGTGGCCATACTGGGTGGACATGGCGTAAAGCCCCGCCTGCTCCGACCCGGCCAGGATTTTGATCTCCGGGATGGCCGCCACGTCCTCCCACCGGACGGTGGTATGGCGGGAATGGGGTACCCAGAACTCATCGTCAAAGCCCCGCAGCAGGATGGGATTTTTATAGAGCACCCGGTGTGGGAACACACCGAACAGCTTTTCCTTCAGAGGAATCTTCTCCACTCCGAAATGATAGTACAGCGCTGCCTGCGCGCCCCAGCAGATGTGCAGGGTGCTGTGGACATGGGTCTTGGTCCACTCCATTATGCGGCAGAGCTCCGGCCAATACTCCACTTCCTCAAAAGGCATCTGCTCCACCGGTGCGCCGGTGATGATAAAGCCGTCGAAAAACTCGTCCTTGATTTCATCAAAGGTTTGATAGAAGGCAATCATATGCTCCTGGGGCGTATTCTTGGGCTGGTGAGAGGAAACCTGGATCAGGAACAGCTCCACCTGCAGCGGCGTATTGCCCAGCAGACGGGAGAGCTGGGTCTCCGTGGTGATTTTGGTGGGCATCAGATTCAGCAGACCGATCCGCAGGGGACGGATCTGCTGGGACTCTGCCCGGGCCTCGGTCATGACGAAGATATTCTCCCCCTCCAGAACGCCTCTGGCTGGGAGATTGTTGGGAATTCGAATGGGCATTTCCTGCCCTCCTTTGCGTTAAGTCAATCGATTTGGGCCAGTGCCTGCTTCAAGTTCATGGCGATCAGGTTCTGGCCGGCGGAGCAGATATTGAACACCGCCAAAAGGTTTGCCGCCCGGCCGGAGGAAACCAGCATGTCCCCCACGCCGCCCTCCAAATCGGAGAGCTTTTCCTCTACGGCTGCCAGGATGGGATTGGAAATGCGGGGATACACATGCCCCTCAGCCTTCAGGTCGAACAGCTGTCCCAGCGCATCGGCATCATCGTATTTTTAGGTGGTACCCTGGTAAATCGGCAGGGTGCGGGGTTCGGAATTGCCGGGATGGCAGCCGGACTGGATGCATTTGGTATCAAATTAAGAATCGGACATGTTGTCTGTCTCCATCCTTAGTCAATGAGTGAACGCTCTGCATCCGCCCGGGCGCTGCCCCAGACGGTGGAATAAAACCCCGGCGCCAGAGGGCGGATCTGACAGCTGGATTTCATTTCATAGGTGGTGCCGGAGGCGGCAGCCGCATCGATGCCGGTGAGGACCTCCAGGCAGTGGATGCCGTAGTCCTGGCTCAGCCGGTTGGGCCTTCCCTGACGCAGGGCGTAGGCCATTTCCGCCACGCCGATACCCCGGTTTCCGCTGCCGTCAAAGGGGGTGGGCTCACTCAGGGTGTTGGTGCCGTCGTAGCCGTGGGTGAAGGGGAACTCCACTTCCCTGCCCTCCGGGAGCAAGAGCTTTACCCTGCCGCCGAAGACATTGGGATCTCCCACCTTCATCATGCCCAAATCTCCGTAGAGCTCAAACCGGCTCTGTTCGTCCCCCACGGTGTTGCCGTTGAGGTGCATGCTCACCAGCGCGCCGGATGCAAATTCCAGCCCGGCGCAAACCAGATTGCTGCCGGGAATTTGCCAGGAATCCGGGGCATGTTCCACAAACAGCAGCTGCTTTTCATGAACCGGCGCAGGGGCGGTGTAGGCACGGACGGATTTGACCGGTCCCAGCAGTGCAATCAGCGCACCCACATAGTACACGCCCACATCATAGGGAAGGCACCCGCACTGACCCTGCAGAAACGGAAACAGCTCGGACATCAGGTTGTGGCTTCTCGTAACGCTGACAAAGCCGGAGCTCACCCGGCCGATCAGGCCGGTATCAAGAATCCGCCGGGCGGTCTGGATTCCCGCCCCAAGGACGGTATCCGGGGCCACGCCCAGATAGAGGCCCCGCTGCTTCGCCAGAGCGGAAAGCTCGTAGGCCTGCTCCAGGCCGGTGGTGAAGACCTTTTCGGAATAGACATGCTTTCCGGCCTCCAGCATCCTTTTGGTCACTTCATAATGGGAACCGGGCGGCGTGAGGTTCACGACAAGCTCGATTTCCGGGTCAGCTGCCAATTCCTCCAGTGTCATCACCTTCGGAATGCCGAACTGCGCCGCCTTCTGCTCCGCTTTCCCTCGGGTACGGTTGCACAGCGCCACCAAATCAATGATGGTGAACAGGGATTTCAGATTTCGAATATAGATATTACTGATAGACCCGCAGCCCACCACAGCGGTTTTCACCTTTGGAAACAAATCCGGCACAGTTCTTCCCCCTCAATCCTGGATGATAAAAACAGTATACCACAAAACCTGACATAAGTCACGAAAAACCTGTTCCCTTTTCTCCATTACAGCAGTCCCTCTGCCATCAGGCATTCCAGGACCCTGCCCTCCTGCCGAATGACGGCCCGGACAGAGGGGCGGACAAAGGCCGTTCCGTCGGGATCAAAGTCTCCGGTTTTCAGTTCAAAGAGCAATCGCATGGACTCACCTCTCGTTGTCAGGCGGAAGCTGCTGCACCGGATAATTCGCCAGGATTCGGGGATAGAGGAAACAACTCTCCAAATGGTCGTTGACAATGCCGCAGGCCTGAAGATGGGAGTAAACAGTGATGCTGCCCAGGTATTTGAAGCCCCGGCGTTTCAGCTCCTTTGCAATTTGATCGGACAGCCCATTGGCGGCGGGAAGATTTCCCAGGGAATGGCCGTGATAAAGGATGGTCTTGTTTTCGGCAAAGGACCAGAGCCAAGCATCAAAGGAGCCGAATTCCGCCCGAATGGTCTGGAAGCACCGGGCATTTTGGATAATGGCACGGATTTTTCGGGGAGAGCGAATCATACCGGGATATTCCAGGATGCGCTGCACATCGGCTTCCGTATAGGCGGCAACGGCGTCGTAGTCGAAGCCTGAAAAGCAGGTGCGGAAGATCTCCCGTTTTTCAATCATCAGATTCCAGCTCAGGCCGCATTGCATGGCTTCCAGCATGAGAAATTCAAACTGCTTCCGGTCATCGTGCAGAGGCAACCCCCACTCTTCATCGTGATAGCGGGTCATCTTTTCGGTGCCCAGGCACCAGGGGCAGCGGCAAGGCTCCATTTGTATCTACCTCCGTTCTTTTTTGCTCAGTATAGCATTTCCCCCCGAATTTTGCAACACGGCCGCAAAAAAGGCACTGATTTCCCCGTAATAGTATCAGTCTCTTCACGGAAGAACACTGGGAAATAAACTTGCATTCAGGGTGAAATTCGGGTATACTGATGACAAACAGAAAAGGAGGCCAGGTTATGAGCCTGATCAAAACGATTCTGAAGGTTGGCGTTCCCGTTGCGCTGACGGCAGCGGCCTTTGCTGCCGCCAAAATCCGGGAGCTGACCGTTCCCTCTAAAGAAAAGCCCCACAGCGATGCCCCCATCATTGTGGCCCTGGGCGACAGCATCACCTTCGGCTCCGGCGTTGTGAAAACCAGAACCAGCGACAGCTGGGAGACCAAGCTGGAAAAGCTGCTGGGAGGCAGCTATCAGGTACTCAACTACGGCATCTCCGGAGCCACGCTGCAAGATGAAGGGGATTGCCCCTACTGGAACATGCCCGACAAAGCCCTGCAGGGATATCCCGAAGCAGCGCTGGCATTGAATCCTGAGATTGTGATTCTGATGCTGGGCACCAATGATTCCAAGCCCTACAACTGGAACCGGGAACGGTATGAAGCCCAGCTGGACCGGCGTGTCAAGGAGCTCAAAGCCAGCCCTTCCGTGAAGCGGCTGATTCTCATGTGTCCGCCCTTTGCCTGCCCCGCAGACGGCAGCGACACGGTGGCGTTTGATATTCTGAATGAGACCATCCGGGACGAAATCGTTCCCATTGTCAAAAAATGCGCCGCCGAAAACGAGGTGGAATGCATCGACCTCTATGCCCTGACAGAGGGTCACAGCGAATACTTTACGGACGGCGTGCACCCCAACAGCTACGGCAACCGGGTCATTGCTTCCCAGATCCACAAACACATTTTGAACCAGTAAGATCAAGCAGCTGCACCAAACGATGCAGCTGCTTTGCTTTATTGTTCCGTAAGAGGATTGTCTCTGTCGATGATGACGATGCGCATACGGTTCTCCCCCTCGGCGGAGTCGTAGAACATATGTCCATAGCAATACACAAAAATGGCGCTGCCGTCCTTCCGGCGCAGACGATGTTCCAGATAGATGTCCTCATTTTTCTTGCTGATTTCGGTGATATGATCCATATATTCGGACATATCCTCCTCAAAGATCAGGGACAGAGGTGTCATGACGCTGCCCGCGACATCCTCCCGGCTATAGCCGGTGATGGTTTCGAACCGGTCGTCAACCCGGATGATGCGGTTTTGGCTGTCGATGACGTACATGCTATAAGCCATCAAGTGGACATTTTTGCATTCCGTATGGACTGGAGCCGGCTTGCTGCCGGCACTGTAATCCCCGGCGGCGTTGGACTCCTCCTGGGACATGGTGGAAACGACAATGCCCTGCTTTCGGTCATTCTCTTCCAGCATGAGTATAAACTCCCGGACGATGTTGGGGTCAAATTGACTCCCTGCACAGCGCTGAAGCTCCGAACGGGCAGCGGATTCGGCAAGAGCCTTGCGATAGGCACGGTCATTGGTCATGGCGTCGTAAGCATCCACCACAGAGATGATGCGCGAGAGCAGCGGAATCTGCTCCTCCCGCAGTCCCTCGGGGTAGCCCCGGCCATCCCAACGCTCATGGTGATAGAGGATCATATCCGCTATGCCGCTGAACTCCTGAGAGCTTTTGGCGATCTGATAGCCCTTTTGGACATGGGTTTTCATCATCTTCCACTCGGAATCGTTGAGCTTACCGGGCTTGTTGAGGATTTCCAGCGGGATTCCGATTTTTCCGATATCATGCATGATGGCAAGCAGCGCCAGGCAGCTCTGCTCCTGATCTGTCAGGCCGATGCGGCGTCCCAGTTCCTCACCGGATTTTTGAGTACGCTGAACGTGCTCACCGGTGTCCGAGTCGCACTGAGACAGGGCCTGAAGCAAAGAGCCGAGCAATTCGGAATGAAGAGAGGTCCTGTCCATCAGCTTCTTGGTGCGCATGGACTGGAGATTCCGGCGAATGGTATCCACAACACTCTCATTGCCCCGTACGCTGACGGAGCTCTGAATCAAAATCGGGCAGTCCACGATATCATTCTCCTGGAGCTTTTCCTGAATCCGGGCAATGATGTTCTCCACGGCTCCCACATCCAGGTCGCTGGTAATGGCGGCGACGGATGCCTCCCGGGAACGGGTGAATACCGTGTTGGGAGGAAATTCCGCCCGCATTTCCTCTGCCAGACGCTGGAGCACCCGATCGCCGCTGCTGCGGCCATACTTCTGGTTAATTTCTCCCAGGCTGTTGATGTCACAGGTTGCCACCACCTGGGTCTCTGCGGAAACCGGGTACAGGGTGTCGGCATTCTCCTTAAAGTCTGCCCAGGTTCGAAAGCCAGTGAGCAAATCGTACTGAGTGGTCACAGTGGTAAAAACAAACAGGCGGCCCAGGAGTCTGTGCTTTTTGTCCAGCTGCACCGAATAATCGCAGCGCAGCGGACGGCCGCCGATGAAGCACTGGAAGGAGGAACGCTGACTGGGCACTCCCCGGCTGCGCCGGATACCACAGTGGGTAAGAAAGTCCTGAAGGGTGATCGTTTTTCCGGTAAACAGTCCCGGCGGGAGCATATCCACCGCCTTTCGGTTGTGAAGAATCAGCTTATCGTCAAAATCAAACAGGACCAGCCCCTGGTCGATGTTTTCAAATATCCATCTGTGAAAATGATTCAGCAGGCCATGGGAGGAATAATTGTAGCAGTTCCAATAATAAGCGAAAGCCGTCACACTGTAGCCGATCAGGGAATAATCCACATTTTCCTCACCGAACAAGCCGGGAGCAAACAGATAGGCCGCGTTGATCAGTACCACCGCGATCAGCGCATATACACTGTAAATGTACTGCCGCGCATAGATCCGGGGTGCCCGGATGCTCTTGCTGATGAGCTCGTAGAGAACCACCAAAATAACGGCATAATCAAAGAACAGATGTACCCGGTAAAGCAGATGCATTTCATAGCCATAGCAGGCAATTTTTGTATTATGGTAGACATAGCTGATTGCGATTTCCCAGAACGGGTTAATGGCGAACACAAGCTCATCCAGCGCCGCAAAAATGAAAACCAGCCAGTATATCTTTCCAAAACGCTTTCCCTCAGAGGGATTGACAAAGTACCAGTTAAAAATCATCATGGACACCAATGTGAAATCGATGCCGCCGAAATAGATGCTGGACAAGATGGAATATGTCAAATAATCCTGGATGAACAGGCTGATGGTGTAGCTCAGCGTGGCCACAAACGCCCCCAAGCAGGCACAGCCCAGAGCAATCCCCTTGGACCCGCCCCACCGAAAGCCCTTGACCGCGATGAGAACATCAAAAAAGCAGACGAGCGAAAAAGCAATCATCAAAAAAGTGAATCCGCTCATAATCACCATACTCCCGGGAATGAAATTGCGAGAAGCCCTTGGAAGCCTCAGCCCGCTGCAGCGTGGGCAGAGCTCCGCTTATTTCGCTTATAATACCACATTTTGCTTTATTTTTTCAATACTTCAGATGGAATTTGTCAAAGATTGTAATAACTTACAGATATTGCCTTTTGGACTTGACAATCGGCAAAAAAGGGCTATAATGAGTGTGGTATGTTATAGAGGATTTGTGTAACGGTAGCACACCGGACTCTGACTCCGTTTGCGGGGGTTCGAATCCCTCATCCTCTGCCAAAAATGAGACACCTTTTTCGGTGTCTCATTTTTATTTTCAAGAAATTCGAACCCATCTGGATGCAACCCATTCCATCAGTTCAAAACCTGGCCGTATCCTTACAACGATAGGATTTTCGAAAAGGTGTGCCGTACCATCTCTTTTCCGCATCGGACATACTCCGATTTGATCCACATCCCGCCGGGATGCGTCTCAAACCGGAGGGACTCTCCCACGGCCTACAAAACAGTCCACCGGACTGTTTTGTACCCTCGCTTTGCTCGGGCCGGCCTTTCGAGTCCCCTCCCCATACCAAGAAAAGGGGCTGTTAAAAAAGTCCCCCCAACACAGGAGCCAGTGCCTTCCGGCACTGG
>JBJDYM010000207.1:0-5344 GCA_051867315.1 Faecousia sp. | reverse complement strand
CGGGCCTTGGTCTCCTTCAGGCCGCCGATCCAGCCGGAAACACGGTAGTAGACCTTCTGCTCAGCCTTCTTGCCGGTGAGAACGGCCTTGTCGGTGTTGATGATGATCACGTTGTCACCGCAATCAACGTTGGGAGTAAAATCGACCTTGTGCTTGCCGCGCAGCAGGTTGGCAGCGATCACAGCGGTACGGCCCAGGGGCTTGCCGGCTGCATCGATGACATACCACTTACGCTCCAGGGTCTCCTTCTTAGCGAGGGTAGTGGACATATGCGTTCCTCCAGTTAGGTAAAATATTTTGACAATTTGGGGCATTTGCAGTACAATATCTTGCAAACACCATTGCTTTATACCATATCCGATTTTAAATGTCAACAATATTTTTGAGAAAATTTATGCAGCACCGAATAAACTTTCAAATGCTCTTAAATTCTCTCGAATGCTTTCAAATTCTCACTTTGCATTTTTTCTTGTTTTAGGAGGGAAAATCAGCTTATGCAGAAACTGATGGGCCTTGTCCGCCGGTGTGTGGAAGACTATCAAATGATCGATGAGGGAGATAAAATTGCCGTGGGTGTCTCCGGCGGCAAGGATTCTCTGGTTCTTTTAAAGCTCCTTTCTGGCCTCAGAAGCTATTATTCCAAGCCCTTCCAGCTGGAAGCCATCACCATTGACATGGGGCTGAATATGGACTACAGCGGAATTTCGGCCCTTTGCGCGGAACTGGATGTGCCCTATACCATTGTGAAAACGGAAATTGCCCCCATTATTTTCGACTACCGGCATGAAAAGAACCCCTGCTCCATGTGCTCCAAGATGCGTCGTGGTGCGCTGAATCAGGCAATTCTGGAACGGGGCTTCAACAAGCTGGCCCTGGGGCATCACTATGACGATGCCGTGGAAACCTTCCTGATGTCCCTGATTTTTGAGGGGAGGATCAGCTGTTTTCAACCGGTGACCAACCTGGACCGTACCGGCATCATTCAAATCCGTCCCATGCTGTATATCCACGAAAAAACGGTGGACCATTTCGCAAAGCAGCAGGGTCTGCCCGTGCTGCAAAACCGCTGCCCGGTGGACAAGCACACCAAGCGGGAAGAAATAAAGAACTTGATTTATGATCTGGTCAAAACCTATCCTGATTTGAAGGAGCGGATCTTTGGCGCCATGCAGCGCTATCCTCTGCCGGCATGGGAGCCACAGGGGCGTTACAAACGGCCGAAGGAGCAGGAGTAATATGTCAGGCTATATCATGGATTTGCGGAAAATTGTGGGGCACCGGCCGCTTTTGCAGGTGGGGGCCAGCGTGATTTTGGAGGATGCGCAGGGAAGGGTGCTGCTTCAAAAACGGACGGATAATCACTGCTGGGGTTATCCCGGCGGCTCCACCGAGCTGGACGAGCGGGTGGAGGATGCCGCCGCCCGGGAGCTGTTTGAGGAAACCGGGCTGACCGCAAACAGTCTGGAGCTGTTCGGCGTTTTCTCCGGAAAAGAGCTGCACTATGTTTACCCCAATGGGGACGAGGTATCCAATGTGGACATCGTCTTTCTCTGCAGGGATTACTCCGGGACAATTTGCTGCCAGGACGGCGAATCCGAGGCGCTTCAATTCTTTGCGCCGGGCCAGCTCCCTGAGAATCTTTCCCCTCCCATTGTCATTCCGCTCAGAACCTGGGAGAAGAAAAAGCTGGGTTTGGAATAATTCCCCAGTTTTTCGGACATGCTTCCTTGGGGAATTTCTGAAAAGGAGGCAAAACTATGGTGAAAGGTATTTCCCGTCAAGTCATTGTGGTCCATTCTCCGGATCCAAAGCTTTTTGAGCAGGCCATCTTCATCCTGAAAGAGGATGCCGCCCAGAACGGCGTCACCGACGAAGCATTGCTGAAAGAAGCGGAGCAGGCGATCCGCCTGGGGGAACGGATTCCCAAAAAGCGAAGGCTTTATTACTACGGTGCCTTCTGGGCCGCTGTCGGGGCGCTGGCCACCGGGCTGATTTGGCTGGCAACGGTGATTCTATAAATCAATCGAAAGAGAGAAACCATGCAAATCGGAACAATTCAGATAGAACATCCTGTGTTCCTCGCCCCCATGGCCGGGGTAACGGACTGGGCCTTCCGCACCGTCTGCGCAAAGCTCGGTGCAGGGGTTACCGTAACGGAAATGGTGTCCTCCCGGGCCCTTTTATACAAAGACAAGAAAAGCGCAAAGCTGCTGCGGAAAAATGCGGGCAGCATCTGCGGCGCGCAGATTTTCGGCAACGATCCCCAGACAATGGCAGAGGGGGCCAGATTGGCGCTGGAAATTTCCGGCTGCGATTTTATCGACATCAACATGGGCTGCCCCATGCCCAAAATTGCCAACTCCGGGGACGGATGCGGTCTGATGCGCACCCCGGAGCTGGCGGGGCAGATCGTCGCAGCGGTTTCCAAAGCGGTGGATGTTCCCGTCACGGTGAAATGCCGCCTGGGCTGGGACCGGGGCAGCATCAACGTGCTGGAATTTACCAAGCGAATGGAGGATAACGGTGCGGCCATGGTCACCGTTCACGGCCGCACCCGGAGCATGCTCTACGCCGGCGTGGCCGACTGGGACACCATCCGCAAGGTGAAGGAACAGCTCTCCATTCCCGTCATTGCAAACGGAGATATCACCGGTGCAGAAGCAGCCCTCCGGTGCCAAAAGTGGACCGGAGCGGACGGACTGATGATTGGCAGAAGCAGCTTTGGCGATCCCTGGATTTTCCAGGAGGTGACCCAAGCTCTGGCAGGAGGGCCCATTCAGCCCAGACCGGCCCTGAAAGACCGCATCGCCGTTGCAGTGGAGCAATTCCAGCTTGCCGAGCAGGATCACGGCGAGCACATTGCCTGCCTGGAGGCCAGAAAGCACTTTGCATGGTACTTACGGGGCGTTCCCCACAGCGGATATTACAAAAATCAAATATCCTCCCTGAACACCATGGAGGATATTTACCGAATTGCAAAGGATATTGTCCGGGATTTGGAATAAAAAGGTCGAATAAAACGGAAAACGCTTCATATCCTAACCCACGAGGTGAAGGTATGAAGCGTTTTATGCTATTGCTCCCGATTTTGGGGTTGTTCCTGCTCCCGGTTTCGTCGGAGCCAATCAAATGGGTGGACTTTGATGTTCCCTATGAATCCCTGAACTACGCAATGAATGTGGATATTCAAACCTTCGACCAGGAAAAGCATCTGAATTGGATTGACATACTCTCCGTTGCCGCCTGCCGGACCGGCGGAAAATGCGGACTGGACTCCGTCCGAAAGGCTGCCGCGGATCTGAAAGGGGACAAGTCCGCCCAGGAGCTTTTGGGTGACCAGAACAAGTACCTCCGTTATTATCAGGAAGCCTATTCCGCCGTACTGGGGGGCTTTTTGGGAAGCTACGCCATCGAAAAGGACAGACAGTGGGTTTCCAAATATGGACTGAAGGTCTTTTCTCCCATTGCGGAAGGATATTATTATACTCATTACGACGACTTTGGCGCCAGCCGTTCCTATGGTTTCAAGCGAAAACACCTGGGAAATGATATGATGGGCAGTGAGGGGACACCCATCGTGGCCGTGGAGGGCGGAGTGGTAGAGGCATTGGGCTGGAACCGATACGGCGGCTGGCGGGTGGGAATCCGCAGTCATGACCGGAAGCGCTACTATTACTACGCCCATTTGAAAAAAGATGAACCCTACGCCCCGGGGCTGACGGTGGGTCAGACGGTGAATGCCGGAGATCTGATCGGCTTTCTGGGGCGGACGGGATATTCGGACACGGAAAATACAAACAACATTGATGTCAACCATCTTCATTTCGGAATGCAGCTGATTTTTGATGAAAGTCAGAAAGAGTGCAACAGCGAAATCTGGATTGATGTGTATCAAATCAACCGGCTTCTTTCTCAGCATCGCAGCAGCGTCCGGAAAACCCAGACCGGGTGGGAGCGGGTATACCCCTACCGGGATTTGGATGTCACTCCACTGCCCGAACCGTCAGAAGCTTGTCCCGAACTGTAAACCGGATATTGAAGCCGGCAAAGCTCAGCCCATAAACCCGCTCCTCATTTTTCTGGTAAGAGGGCCTGGGGTCATGGGAGAGCACGCCGATGGCAGCCTCCCGTTTCTGCGGCGGCAGTTTTTCCAGCAGCTCCGCCGGGAAATCCACATCCAGAAGGAAATCCGCCGCATGGTCGGTAAAGCCGCCGGAGGCCTCCAATTTGCAGTCGCTGTAAGGGATATAGGGCTTGATGTCAAAAATCGGCGTTCCATCCATCAAATCCGCTCCGCCTACGTGGAGCACCGTGCCGTATTTCTCCGAGTGCTCCACGCCCAGCAGGCGCACGCAGGAAAGTCCAAGGTTGTTGGGCCGGAAAGGGGACCGGGTTGCAAATACCCCCATTCTGGTGTTTCCTCCCAGGCGTGGGGGACGAACCGTGGGCGACCAGCCCTGCCGCACCGCTTCGGAAAACTGCCAGATGATCCACAGGTGGGAGAATTCCTCAATTCCCCGAAGGGCATCGTTGTTCCGGTATTCCGGTTCAAAAATAATGGTGGAGCGAAGCGCCTCCACCAGGCCGCTCTGCCGGGGAATGCCGAATTTGGCGGCAAAATCGCTGCGCATCCGGGCAATGACGTTGATCGATATTTCTTCCATGGGGGCACCGCCTTTCCTTTCTGTGAGCATACCACAGGATGTAAAAAATGTCCACCCCGCAAAACAGGATGGACAAATTTTATCGATATGGAATTACTGGTGTGCTTCCATCCAAGCCTTCAGCTTGGTCTTTGCCAGACGGATGATGTCCTCGGTGGGGTAGGGAGATGCTTCACCACCGCCAACGTGCAGGAAATACATTCCGTTGGGGGCCTGATAAAGATCCTCCTCATAACCGGCAGGATCGCCCGGCTTACCGAAAGAATATGCCTTGACCAGCGTTGCAGTCTCGGTGTCGAACTCAATCTTGCAGATGATCTTCTTCATGGAACAAACCTCCTTTCTGCCTGTGTGGTTAGGTCGATAGATATTATACATGTAAAAATTCAGAAATCAAGCATTAACTAGGAAAAATTTCCGTTTTTGCAAAAGAATTGTAGGATAGAATTGATTTCATGACCACAAAACTGATTTCTTATATGTAATTTGCACAAAAGAATAACACAGAAAAGCATGGTTTGTTCAGAAAAAATCGAATCGTTTGGCTGTTGACAGAATTGATCTCTTGACATTCCTCCTGAATATGTTACAATAAACCCAATCATCGGAGGGCTTGTAATCGCCATTACAAAGCTGGATAAGATGCTGGGAGCGCCCGGTTCTTATCCGGTTTTTTTCAT
>JBJDYM010000206.1:0-1644 GCA_051867315.1 Faecousia sp. | reverse complement strand
TCCGCGGTCTGCATGGCCTTCCAGCCCACGGTGCTGCGCTGGTTCAGGGGGTCGGCGGTGCCGGCAGAGCCCAGCTGCTTGATGATGGTCTGCAGCCCGCCGCCGGTGACCTCGGTAACGCCGTAGGCGCCGTTGGCAATGAACAGGCAGCCGAACACGGCCAGGCCGGCGGGGCAGTCGTTTTCCGTGCCGGTGTACACCGCCGCCTCGGAGGTCTCGATGAAGCGGACCCCGGCGATCCGGCCGATCTCGCCTTCAAACTGGTTTTCAGGCTTGCAGTACTTGTGCATTTCCTCCCAGCGGGGATCGCTCATGATGTCATAGGCCACATAGGGGTGCAGGATGCACACATAGTCCCCGCCGAACTTGGGGGCGTTGCTGGCCTTCAGCATGGCGGCGACCTTCTTCACCACGTCCACGGTGAGCACGCAGGTGCCGTCCAGCTGGGAGCGGTCAGCCACGGCGGTGGTGGTGCCGTCGGCGGCGATCTTGGGGCAGTAGTACACATTGGTGCCGGACTGGAGCACGTTCCGGGTGATGGTGTCCAGGGTCAAGCCCGCCTGATGGCCCACCGCCCGGGTGGCCTCCAGCACGTTGTTGTCGATGGCGGTCAGATCCAGCACATCGGACAGGCACACATAGTCGCCGTACTGCCGGACCTCGGCCTCCACCGCCACGGCGGTCATCTTCCGGCCGTCGGGGGTCACGCCCTCGGTCAGGGGCTGGGTGGCCTTGGGCAGGGCGGCATAGCGGCGGAATTCGATCCGCTTGCCGCCGTTCTTGGGAATGGGCCGCTTCTGGCCGAACTGCATGTGGATCAGGTTGGGGCTGGCCTCCTCCAGAAGGGCCCGGTCATAAAAGGTCTTGTTCTCCACGGACAGCCCCGCATCCGCGGTGGTGTTCACATTGTCGGCAAAAAGCTGCAGATTCATTTTGTATTCCATATCATTTCTCCTTTGTTTTTTGAATTTTTGTGTTCATTTTCCGTCACACCATGTTCCGCCCTCCCTGTGGGGAGGCAATTTTCCAGGTGTGCAGGATAGATACCGGGCGGGCAGTGGGATCACGATAACCGCCGTCCCGGTGCGAGCTTGTCCGCGGCGACTCGCCGCATCAGCCAAAGCTTACCCGCTCCCCCCTTTCCACCATCCGGCAAACCTTGTCGTAGTCCTGCCGGCTCATGCGTGAGACATTCCTGCCCACCAGTGCCGCCGCGCTGCCGCCCAGCCCGTTCTCCCCGGGGCGGTAAGCGCCGGTGCGCATGGACTCCGCCAGCCGGGCCTGTACGGTGCGGGCGGCGTACTCCATGGCCGCCGGGAGAATGTCCCGGGCATGCAGGGCCTGGTAGGCGCTGGAAATGTCCACGCCGGACAGCAGCATCCCGGCAAACCGGGCATCCGCCAGCTCCCGCCGGATGTCAAAGTCGGGGAAAAGCTGCTGCAGCTCCTTCGCCTGGGCCATCCAGTCATTGTAGATCCGGTCCACCCGCTGCCAGTGCTGCTGCACCAGGGGATCCCGCTTCGGGACCTGCGGCTGTTCCGGCTGCTGTTCCGGCTGCTGCTCCAGCAGCCCGGCCTCCTGGCCTCCCTCTGCGGGAGTCCCCTCTGCCCCGCCCTCCGCCCCCTGGGCGAAAAGCTGTAACCA
>JBJDYM010000205.1:0-1651 GCA_051867315.1 Faecousia sp. | reverse complement strand
TGGTGGACGTGCAGTGCATCTTCCCCGCCCTGGGCCCCCTGAGCAAGTGCTTCCATACCAAGTTCATCACCACCTCTCCCATCGCCCGGATGCCCGACTCCGAGTTCATCCGCTTCTCCGCCGCCAACGCCGGCGAGAATGCCAAGGCCATTGTGAAAACGGCCATTGAGAACTTCAAGAACCGGGATCAGAGCATGGTCAACATCCCCAACCTGAAGCAGAATGCCCGGGTGGGCTATTCCTTGGAGGCCATCAAGAAGGTGCTCGACGGCGTGGCCAACTCCCAGGTGGACGAGTTCGGCACCACCAAGCCCCTGGTCGAGTGCGTCCACTCCGGCGTGCTCCGGGGCGCTGTGGCCATGGTCGGCTGCAACAACCCCAAGGTTCGTCCCGACTCCGCCCACATCGGCCTGATGAAGAAGCTGCTGGAGAACGACATCATCGTCATTGCCTCCGGCTGCGCCGCCCAGGCTGCCGCCAAGGCCGGCCTGATGGACCCCGTCCAGGCCAAGGAATACTGCGGCGCCGGCCTGAAGCGGGTCTGTGAGCTGGCCGGCATTCCTCCCGTGCTGCACATGGGCTCCTGCGTGGATATCTCCCGTATGATGATCCTGGCCTCCGACATTGCCAAGGACTGGGGCATCAACATCTCCCAGGTTCCCGTGGTGGGCTGCGCCCCCGAATGGATGTCCGAGAAGGCCGTCTCCATCGGCAACTACGTGGTTGCCACCGGTATTGAGACCTTCCTGGGCGTTGACCCCTACTCCAAGGGCTCCAACGAGATCACCCGCCTGCTCCAGGGCGAGGACGGCATCAAGGAGTGGGTCGAGGCCCGGTTCGTGGTGGAGACCGACATCGACAAGCTGGGCGACAAGATGATCGAGTGCATCGAAGCCAAGCGTGCCGCTCTGGGCATCTGAGGTGAGATATGGAGATATAAGATAGGTTCCTTATCCGATGTCTTATATCCTCCTGTTCTGACATAATTCGGATAATTTTACATCAGAGGTCTTTCCAATGAAACTAGCGATTACCGGTAAGGGCGGCGTGGGGAAAACCACGCTGGCCTCTACCCTGGCCCGGCTCTACGCCGACGAAGGACGCACCGTCCTGGCCGCCGACGTGGACCCCGACGCAAACCTGGGCCTGGCCCTGGGCCTGAGCCAGGAGGAAGTGGATGCCATTGTCCCCATTTCCAAAATGCGCACTCTGGTGGAGGAGCGCACCGGCGCCAATGCCGCCAACAAATTCTTCAAGCTCAATCCCTATGTGGCGGACATCCCCGACACCTTCTCCAGGGAGATCAACGGCGTCAAGCTTCTGGTGATGGGCACCGTGGATGTGGGCGGCAGCGGCTGCGTGTGCCCGGAGCATGTGATGCTCAAGGCCATCCTGTCCGCGCTGACCTACCGCAAAAACGACGTGGTCATCATGGATATGGAGGCCGGTCTGGAGCACCTGGGACGGGGCACGGCGGCAAACATGGACCAGTTTCTCGTGGTCATTGAGCCCGGCGCCCGGTCCGTGCAAACCTACCACAACGTCAAGCGCCTGGCATCCGATCTGGGCGTGACCCGGGTGCGGGTGGTGGCCAACAAGATCCGGGATGCAGCCGACGAGGAATTCATCCGCCAGTCCATCCCCGCCGGGG
>JBJDYM010000204.1:0-1654 GCA_051867315.1 Faecousia sp. | reverse complement strand
GCCAGAACCGCAGCCAAGAAAGCCAAAAATTTTGCCGAAGCCGACCGGATTCGGGATGAACTGAAAGCCATGGGCATCGAAATTATCGATACCCCCCAGGGCGCTAAGTGGAGAAGAGTATGAAGCTGCTGATTTTGGACGGCAACAGCGTCATCAACCGGGCCTATTTTGGTGTCAAGCCTCTCACCACCAGGGAGGGGCTTTATACCCACGCCATCTTTGGCTTTCTGAACATCCTGGAGCGGATGGAGAAGGAGGAGCAGCCGGATGCGGTTGCCGTGGCCTTTGACCTCCACGGCCCCACCTTCCGCCACCTGCGCTATGACGGCTACAAGGCCACCCGCCATGGAATGCCGGAGGAGCTGGCGCAGCAGATGCCCTATACCAAGGAGATCCTCCGGGCCATGAACATTCCCATCTATGAATGCCAGGGCTGGGAGGCAGACGATGTGATCGGCACCGTGGGACGCATCTGCTCCAACAATGCCTGGCAGTGCGTGATTGTGACAGGGGACCGGGACAGCCTCCAGTTGATTGACGACCATGTCAATGTGAAGCTGGTGATTTCCAAGCCCGGCCAGACCAACGCGACCTTGTATACCCCGGAGGTGTTCCGGGCGGAATATGGCTTCGAGCCGAAAAAGCTCATCGATTTGAAGGCGCTCATGGGCGATTCCTCGGACAATATCCCCGGTGTGGCCGGTGTGGGTCCCAAAACAGCTAAGGAGCTGCTGGCGAAATTCGGCAGCCTGGATGGGGTTTATGCCCATCTGGATGACGCTTCCATCCGCCCCAAGCTGCGGGAAAAGCTGGAAGCAGGGAAGCAGAGCGCCTACCTTTCCTATGAGCTTGCCACCATCGTCCCGGAGGCCCCCATCGACTTCGCCCCGGAGGATGCACTGAAAAAACCCTACAATAAAAAGGAACTCTATCAGCTCTTTCAAAAGCTGGAATTCGTCCGCCTGATCGACAAATACGGTTTGAGAGGGGCGGACTTGGAAATGCCCGTCCCTTCCAGAAAAGCAGAGCGGCTTCCTAAGGTGGACGCGATTCCTGCAAATCTTTCGGAATGCGCCCTCTATGCGGCGGCGGACGGAAGCATCGGCGTTGCCTGGGCGGAGGGGGTCTGCTCCCTTACTCCCATGGAGGTGCAGATGCAGCAGTTTTCCCTGCCGGAAAAGGGAAAGCTGATTCTCCACGATTCCAAAACCACCCGGCACCGGCTGACAGAGCTGGGAATCTCCTGCCCGGAGGCCTGGTTTGATACAGCCCTTGCGGCCTACGATTTGAACCCCTCTCAATCCGACTATCCGGTGTCCAAGCTGGCAACGACTTTTCTGGGTACCAGTGTGGAGGACGAGGACGCGGCCAAATGCGCCGAAGCGATTTGGCTGCTGAAGCCGGTTTTGGAGGAGGAGCTGGAAAAGAACGGCATGACGGAGCTTTACACCCAAATTGAGCTCCCTCTGTGCGACGTGCTCTACCGGATGGAGCGCCGGGGCATTGCCATCGACCGGAACCAGCTGGAACAGTTCGGCCAAATGCTCTCCCAGAGAATTGCGGACTGCGAAGCATTGATTTACTCCTTCTCCGGGGAGACCTTTAATATCAATTCCCCCAAGCAGCTGGGGGAGCTGCTGTTTGAAAAGCTGGG
>JBJDYM010000203.1:0-1654 GCA_051867315.1 Faecousia sp. | reverse complement strand
ACCCACATCCGCTGCCGCCTGGAAACCGGCCGCACCCACCAGATCCGGGTCCATATGGCCTACATCGGCCACCCCATCCTGGGCGATACCGTCTACGGCCATAAAAAGGCGGAGCTGGGTCAGGAAAGCCAGTGCCTCCACGCCGGGGCCCTCTGCTTCCGCCACCCCCGGGACGGCCGCCCGGTGCTGGTTTTTGCCCCCCTGCCGGACTATTTTCAGCAGGTGCTGGAAAAATTGGAAAAAATGTAATTTACCCCTGCGGCGCCAACGCAGGGGCTGAAGGATTCTCCCACCCGGTTCTTGGGAACCGGGTGGGAGAGATTTTTTCGTGAATATATGGTTTTTTTCTTGCAGTTTGCTCCGGAGTGTTGTATAATTTCACCATTATTCCGATGCAGCAGCTTCTGGCCTTAGGGGATGATGAGATGAATACCATACAAAGACTGGAGAAAATGTGGGAACAGGACCGCCGCTATACCGCCCGTTATATGCTGGTGGTTGCCGGGAGCTTATTTTTCCATGCGGTGCTGGCCGTGATGTTTGCCCTGGCGGGGCGGTTTGCCTTTGCGGCGCTGAATGTGGGATCGCTGGGGTTTTATGTCCTGTGGGCCTTCCTGTTTGCCCGGAAGCCGGTGAATGCATGGATGCTGCTGTCGCTCTATTTTGACGTGGTGCTTCACGCCTGCATTTACAATCTGGCCCTGGGCCAGGGACCGGCGTTTTTCCTGTATCCCTTCATCATCATTCCGGTGACCTTTTTCCTGTCCACCCGGGATTTAAAAAATGTCCATGCCCTGTTTGCTTCGGTGCTGCTGTCCATCCTGTCCGTGCTGCTGATGCTGGCCACCCTGTCTCCCGCGCCCTGGGCGCCCTTTGCCGATTCCGGCCTGACGGACCAGTTCTTCCAGGTAAACATGCTGATCTGTGTCCTGCTGCTCAGCGTGTATACCTCCGAATTCATGACCGAGACCCTGAACACCCAGAAGTCCCTGTCCTTCCATGCGGAAAATGACCAGCTCACCGGCCTGCGCAACCGTTACGGCTTCGCCAAGGAGGTGGAGCGGCTCCACGGCACCCAGTACTGCGTGGTGATGGGCGATATCGACGACTTTAAGCAGGTCAATGACCGCTACGGCCACACCGTGGGGGATTTGCTCCTGTCCAAGGTGGGCCAGGTGCTGCGCGCCAGCGTTGGCAGGGAGGATTCCGTCTGCCGCTGGGGCGGGGAGGAATTTCTGATGGTCCTGTGCTGCGATCTGGACACCGCCCGCGCTGCGGTGGAGCGGGTGCGCCGGAAGCTGGCCGCCGTGACGGTGGAAACCGGTGATTCTGCCGCCAGTGTGACCATGACCTTTGGCCTGGCGGACTGCCTGGAGGCCGAAAGCTTCAGCGATCTGGTCCGCGTTGCGGATGCCAATCTGCTCCGGGGCAAGCGCGCCGGAAAGAACTGCGTGGTGCTCAGCACCGATTCCGGGGAGCCCGCCGCCGACTGCCGGAGCCAGCAGACCCAGCTGGATACCGCCTTCCTGGACAGCCCCATCTTCTCCGCGTTCTCCGCCACCTCGGATACGACCTATATCTATATGTGCAATCTGCAGAACAATGTGTCCCGCTGGTCCCGGACGGCGGTGGACTATTTCGGCCTGCCGGGAGA
>JBJDYM010000202.1:0-19237 GCA_051867315.1 Faecousia sp. | reverse complement strand
CCCGTTTCATCCCCGAGAAGGGGATAGGTTAACCAGCAGTTTGTGTAATTCATATCCTTCACCTTGATCAAAATTTTATAGAAACCTCACTGGAGAGGCTATCAGCCTCCCGCGCGGTACAAGCCCTCCATGTGGCGCCGGGTTGGGCGAATTCGTACCAGGGAAGCTCTGATGAAATCGGCAAGAGCTGACGGCGAGGGATTTTGGCTCAGCCGAAAGCACCAAACCCCCGGGAATACTTTGTGTATTTCCCAATTTGGGTACTGCGCGGATGGGGCAAAAGACCCGCCGCCCAGCCGCAGACGATTGATTCAGAGGTTCCCTAGCCAAGCCCCCTTGTGTAAAAGGGGGGCAGGGGGGATTGGCGGTTGCGTATCGGCACCTGGCGCCCATTCATCCAAACACTCCGTTTGTGGTAAAAGCGGGCATCTGTAGCCTCCCTACAGTGGCTGGGGGCTTTATTTGACAACGCCAAAGCCCAGGATGGTGAAAATCTTTTCCTCGTCCCCGGGGGCCATGGTGATTTCGATGCGGTGTTTGGCCGTTTCCTGCTTGTTGAACAGCACCGTGGTGTGGCAGTGGGTCCAGCCGGCCTCGGTGGGGTCCAGGAGGCGGTGCTTCTCCCCGTCGATGGTCACCAGGGCCTTGCCGAACGCCGGAGCGCCGGAATCCTTGAATTCCAGCACCAGGCGGCGGCAGGGAAGCTCCAGCACAAAGGGGGCGCTGCCCGGTCCCTTTTTCCAGTTGTAGGGGAACATGGGGGTGTTGTGCCGGTCGTCGTCCAGCGGCACGGCCTGCAGATCGGTGTCGGTTTCCGTGAAGCTGCCGGGGATGATCACCGCCCCGGGGAAGGCTGTCTTTCTGTCCAGCAGTACCAGCTGCTCATAGTCCGCGCCGTAATAGGGGGGCACGTAATCCTCCCGCGCCTCCTCCGGCTGCTGGTTGTCCAGCCGGTCAATGAGATAGAGCAGGCAGTCCGCCATGATTCTGTGGCCCAAATTGCTGGGATGGTACACGTCGTAAAAATACTGCCGCTTGGTAATCACCCGGTTTTCGGGATTCCGGAACTGGGGGGACACAGCCTCCAGCACATCCACCATGGGCAGCTGGTAACGGTAGCCGATGGGGGCCAGGCGGCGCTTTAAATTCCAGTCGTCGGCGAACACCGCGAAGAGCAGAATCACCGCCGGGCGGCCGGGGCCATTCAGAATATGGCGGACCAGGCTCTCGTAAAACACGCCCTCGGTCTCGTCCCCGGCGTCATTCACCGCGAATTCCACCACCACCAGATCCGGCTCCACCGCGCCCTCCCGGGTGATGTCCCGGCGATACCGCATCAGCCCGGTTTCCGAGGGGGTGCCCCCCACGCCGGCCTTGATGTAGCGGATGTTTTCCCCGTAGCGCCGGCGCAGGCCGTCGCAGCATACCTTTGCATAGCAATTCTCCTGCAGGGGCACGGCTCCCGCTCCCTGGGTGATGGAGCCGCCCAGAAAGGCCACGGTTACTTCCTCTCCGGCTTTTGCCCGGCGGAGAAACGACTGCAGGCGCGCATTGTTGCCCGCGCTGAGGAAGGACCGGGCGATCATCTCCCGGTAGCGGGGGCTTTCCGTATCCACAGCCGGGTCCGGGTCCTGATCGGGAATGGCAAAGCCATCGTTTACATAACATTTCACGGACACCGTCGCCATATCGGCCACGGTGGGCAGCTCGAAGCGGAATTCCCCCAAGCCGGTGTCAAATTCGCTCCAGGCAAGCGCGCCCAGGGTGATCACCCGCTCCGCCCCGTCGGCGGGAAAGGTGAAGCGGTGGCAGCTGCCGGGGCCGCCGCTGCCCTTGCAGATCAGGCTGAAGCCCACCTCCATGGCGGGATTCCCGGCGGAAATGGACACGCCGATGCTGTGCACCAGCTTCCGGAAGCCCGCCGCGTCCTTGAGCAGCTCCAGAATGCTTTCGTCCTCCACCCCGCCGGTAACCCGGGCAAAGGAGGGCAGCCGGTCGCTGCTGATGAAAATGGAGTGCCGCCCCTTCCCGTCATCCTGGGGGATGCCCCCCACCTGTTTGTCCAAGAGCACATAAAACCCAGGCCGCTTTTCATTTGGGTCCTTGGGTGCTGCGGGACCTGCCATAGCAAATGACCTCCTTCTGTTCGCATATGTCACCCGTATTCTATCGCCTTCGGGTAGGCAATACCAACCACTTTTTGCTGTTTGAATGATGATTTATTGCTTATTTACAATCGCGGGCCTCTGAAAATCCCCCTCCGGATCGGAGGGGGAAGGGGAGGGATTGGCAGCCTCTGAACGCGACTTATTTGATGGTTCGGGCAGAAGATCCGCCGAAACCGCAAAAGGGTCGTTTTTGAGGCGCCCGATTATTTGTCCTTCAGGATATCCCGGATCTCGGCCAGCAGGAGCTCTTCCTTGGTGGGTTCCGGCTCGGCGGGAGCGGCGGGTTCGGCGGCGGGCTCTTCCTTCTTCTTGGCGGCGTCGGCGATCTTGTTGATGCCCTTGACCAGGAAGAAAACCACCAGGGCCAGAATCAGGAAGTTGATCACGGCGGCGATGAAGTTGCCGTAGTTCAGGGTGTTGGCGATGACATTGCCCGCCTCATCCACGGGGGCCTCGCCGAAGAGCCGGGGCAGGGTGATCTTCAGCTCGGAGAAGTCGATGCCGCCCATGAAGATGGCGACGATGGGCATGATGATGTCGTCGGTGATGGACTTGGTGATGGTGGAGAAGGCGGCGCCGATGATGGTACCGACGGCCAGCGCCATGGCGTTGCCCTTAATGGCAAAGGCCATGAACTCATCCCACCAGCCGGGTTTTTTGGGTGCTTTCATAGTGATGCACTTCCTTTTTTTTCAATTTTTTTGCACATATTGGTTTGACTCAGCGTTGGTTTTCAGGTTTGCACCGCAGCGAACATCTGCAGGGGAGGACATCATCCTCCCGCGCAGTACAAACCCACAATCATCGAACGCTCAGTTTCGTTCCAATAGTGGGAGGCTGATCGCCTCCCCTACCGGGGACGCAGGAAAGATTATTTCTTGATTTTTTCAATGACCTCCAGGCCGCCCAGGTATTTTCTCAGGACTTCGGGCACCACCACGGAGCCGTCGGCGCGCTGGTTCTGCTCCACCATGGCGGGGAAGATCCGGGAGGTGGCCAGGCCGGAGCCATTGAGGGTGTGGACGAACTCGGGCTTGCCGGTGGCCTCCCGGCGGAAGCGGATGTTGCCCCGGCGGGCCTGGTAATCCCGGGCATTGGACACGGAGGAGACCTCCTTGTAGCCGTTCATGGAGGGGATCTGAATTTCGATGTCGTAGGTCCGGGCCATGGAGGCGGAGCAGTCTCCCGCGGCCAGCTTCACGGTGCGGAAGTGGAAGCCCAGGCCCTTGACCAGATTCTCGGCCTTGGCAACCAGCTCGTCAAAGGCGGCGTCGGAATCCTCGGGACGGGTGAACTGGAACATCTCCACCTTGTTGAACTGGTGGCCCCGAACCATGCCCCGCTCGTCGGCCCGGTGGGAACCGGCCTCCCGGCGGAAGCAGGGGGTGTAGGCGAAGAATTTCTTGGGCAGATCGGCCTCGTTCAGAATTTCATCCCGGTACACCGAGGCCAGGGCCGCCTCGGCGGTGGGGAGCATATAGTGAATCCGGTCGTCGGTGGGGTTGGCGATTTTGTAGACCTCATCGGCGAACTTGGGGAACTGGCCCGCGGTCTCGCCGCACTGGTACTCCAGCATGTGGGGGGGCAGGATGAAATCGTAGCCGTCGGCGATGTGGGTGTCGATGAAGTAGTTCAGCAGCGCCCACTCCAGCCGTGCGCCCATGCCGGTGTACATCCAGTTGCCGGCGCCGGCCAGCTTCACGCCCCGCTCGTAGTCGATCAGGCCCAGGTCCAGGCACAGGTCCACATGGTGCTTGGGGGGGAAGTCAAATTTATGGGGCTCGCCGAAGTAGCGCAGGGGCTCATTGTTCTCCTTGCCGCCGGGGAGCAGGTCGGGGTCCGGCAGGTTGGGCAGGCTGAGCATGCAGGTGCGGTACTCGGCCAGCACGGCGTCCAGCTTCTCCGCGTCCGCGGCGATGCCGGCCTTCAATTCCGCCATCTCGGCGAAGAGGGGAGCCACATCCTTGCCCTGCTTCTTCATCTGGGGGATCTCCTTGGAGACCTTGTTCTGGTGGGCCTTCCGCTCCTCGGTGGAGGCGATCAGGGCCCGGCGCTGCTCGTCCAGCTCCAGAATCCGGTCGATGGTGGCGTCGCAGTCCACTTCCTTGGCTTTCAGCCCAGCCTTGACCGCATCGGGATTTTCTTTGATTCTCTTGATGTCTAACATAATTCTAACTCCTTTGATCAGGTTAATTACCTTTTTTATTATAACAATTATGATTGCCGCTGGCAATCATGGCTATTATCGATTCGCTGCGCGGAGCACCACGAATTAAGGTATGATTGCCACTGGCAATCATGGCTATTATCGATTCGCTGCGCGGAGCACCACCCTTTACACAAGGGGGGCTCGGCTGGTGCGTATCGTTTCTTGGTACCATTCAACCAAACACGCAGTTTGGTGACCAGGTGGGAGGCTGATCGCCTCTCCTACGGTGGCGGTGCAAAGGGAGCGCCTATATGCGAGTTTATTTTTGCAGCTTCATCAACGCGTCCAGCAGGTTCTGCAAATCGTCCTGGCCGTAGAATTCCAGCTCGAAGCGGCCCTTGCGCTTGCCGTTGACGATCTTTACGCCCCGGCCCAGGTGCTTGCTCAGGCTCTTTTCGCACTCCTTGACGTAATCCACCTTGAGGACCGGTTCCTCCTGCACCTTTTCCGGCTCCCGGGACATGTTTTTGCACAATAGCTCCGCCTGACGGACGGAAAGCCCCAGATTTGCGATTTTTTGGGCGGCCTCCAGCTGTTTTTTCCCGGATTTCAGCATCAGGATGGCCTTTGCGTGGCCGGCGGTGATGGCGCCGGTGCGGAGCATTTCCAGCACCGCTTCATCCAGGCTGAGCAGCCGCAGGGCATTGGCCACGGCGGGGCGGGATTTGCCCACCCGGCTGGCGGCCTCCTCCTGGGTCAGGCCGAATTCATGGATCAGGGATTGATAGCCCAGGGCCTCTTCCACGCTGTTCAGGTCCTGACGCTGGAGGTTTTCGATCAGGGCCAGCTCCATGGCCTTTTTGTCGTCGGCCTCCACCACGATGGCGGGGACCTCCGTCAGCTCCGCCATCCGGGCGGCCCGCCAGCGGCGCTCTCCGGCGATGATCTGATAGTAGCCCTCGGCCGTTTCCCGCACCGTCAGTGGCTGGAGGATTCCGTGCTGCCGGATGGATTCCGCCAGGGCCTCCAGCTCCTCCTGGTCAAAATCCTGCCGGGGCTGTTCCGGGTTGGGTTCCACCCGGTGCAGGGGCAGCAGCCGGTAGGCGCTTTCCTCGGGGGAAGCTTCCATGTAGTCCCCCAGCAGCGCTCCCAGGCCCTTTCCAAGTCCTTTTTGAGATGCCATTGCTCGTTCCTTTCTTGGGTTATCTTCTTAATTTTCGCTCCACTTCCTCTGCCAGCTCCTTGTAGGCGACGGCGCCCCGGCTGCTGCGGTCGTAGGCTGTGATGGGCAGACCGTGGCTGGGCGCCTCCGCCAGGCGGACGTTGCGGGGAATGGTGGTGGTGAACACCTTGCCGGGGAAGTGGCGGCGCACCTCCTGGGCAACCTGGGTGGAAAAATTCGTTCGTCCGTCAAACATGGTCAGGATCACCCCGAAAATGTCCAGCCCGGGGTTCAGCCTCCGTTTGACGCTGCGCAGGGTGGCCATCAGATCGCTGAGGCCCTCCAGCGCATAATACTCGCACTGCACGGGGATCAGGATGCCGTCGGCGGCCACCAGGCCGTTCAGGGTGAGCATTTCCAAAGAGGGGGGACAGTCGATGAAAATCACGTCGTACCGGTTCCGCAGCCCTTCCAGCTCCCGGCGCAGCTGCTGCTCCCGGCGTTCCATGCCGATCAGCTCCACGCCGGCCCCCGCCAGGTCAGTGGAGGAGGGGATCACGTCGGCAAATTGGGTATGAACCACGGCCTGGGCGGCGGAGGCCTCCCCAATGATCATACTGTAGCTGGTATGCTTCAGCTTCCGCTTGTCGATGCCAAGGCCGGAGGTGGCGTTGGCCTGGGGGTCGAAATCGCACACCAGCACCCGCAGCCCCCGCTCCGTCAGGGCGGCGGCCAGGTTGACGGCGGTGGTGGTTTTGCCCACGCCGCCCTTCTGATTCACCACTGCAATGATTGTGCCCATTTCTTCTCTCCCTCTGTCTGCTTTTCTCATGGAACCTTATGTTTCACGTGGAACATTCAGCCCGTTGTGTCGCTGGTGTCCGGGCCGGTGGTGGGTGCGGTGGCATCCTCGGTGGGTTTGGTTACCGTGGAATAGTTCTGGCCCACAGGGGTGAGGTTGGAATTGCTGAGCACCCGGAACAGGGCAATGCCCATCATTACCAGCAGCACCACCAGGGCAGCCACCGCGCCAGCGAGGCGGCGAATGGTCCGTTTTTGATTCTCAATCTGGGTTTCCGGCGAGATCATGGCCCGCCAATTCTGGCTGCGCCGGGTGTAAGAGGCGCTGCGGTCCTTGGGCAGCTGCACAATGGTGCCGGGCTTGACCGGATAGCGGGCCATTTCTTCCCGGCAGCCTTCGCAAAAGGTCTGGTCGGTCTCCCGGCCGCATTTCAGGCATTTCATAACCGGCACCTCCTTTGGGCAGATGATTGAATATTTTACAACACTTTGAACGATTCGTAAAGAGGAAAAAGAGAAAAAATGACGGTTTCCCAGCAGAAGAAATTGGAGAGTGTGACTGATTAAAATAATTATCTGTTCCCTATTGACAATCACGTGACCATGTGTTATTATCATATCATGAAAAGTAAGGGAGGAAAACAACATGCAGTGGATCTTACCAGGCACCGTGCTGGAGGCCAGGGCGGAGGAAGCGGGCAATGTGGAGGCGCTGTTTCAGCCCATGTTCCTGGCCGGCGGCATGGTGCTCAGTCAGGTTTCCAGCATCACGGGACTGGAGCCCTACATCATTCAGAACTGGGTCAAGCGGGGCTTCCTGACGCCGCCCCAGAACAAGCGCTACACCCTGCGGCAGCTTTGCCGAATCCTGAACATCAACATGCTCAAGGGCGTGCTGCCCATGGACCGGATCTGCGGCATGCTGGCCTACATCAACGGCCATTTGGACGACGACAGCGACGACACCATCGACGATTCCCAGCTCTATTTCATGTTCGTCCGCCTGGCCGTCCGGGCCAGGGAGCTGGACCAGGACCAATCCTGGCTTCCCGCCATCGACGAGGTGCTCCGGGACTATCAGGAACCCATCCCCGGCGCCCGGGAGCGGATCGCCAAGGTGCTGCGGATCATGCTCATCGCCTACGTGGCCGCCCGGATGAAGGACGAGGCGGAAACCCTGCTCACGGAATTGACGTGATGTTTCACGTGGAACAATTATATCAAAGGAGAGAAAAACATGGACGAAAATGGAACCTATCACTATGCCGCTCCTGGGGTATCCCAGCAGAAAAAGCCTAAGAAAAGCAGCGGAAACAAGCTGAAAATCATCATCGCCTGCATCATTGCGGCCGTTGTGGTGCTTGCGGCAGGCACCTGCTTCTACACCGTGGATGACAAGCAGCAGGCCGTGGTCACCACCTTCGGAAAGGTCACGGACATCACCGACGCCGGCGTCCACTTTATGCTGCCCTTCGGCATCCAGCAGGTGGAAAAGGTGGACGTGAACGTCTACCAGAAAATCGAGCTGGGCTACTCCACAAGCAGCAAAAGCAATTACGCCGTGAACGAAAGCGAAAGCACCATGATCACCGGCGACTACAACATCGTCAACGTGGATTTCTTTGTGGAATACAAGATCTCCGACCCGGTGCAGTACCTGTATTCCTCCAACGACCCGGAGCTGATCCTGAGAAATCTGATCCAGAGCCAGGTCCGCAACGTGGTGGGCTCCTCCACCGTGGACGCGGTGCTCACCGACGGCAAGGAGAACATCCAGATGCAGGTGCGGGACCTGGTCACCAGCATCCTCAGCGAGTATGAAATCGGCCTGAGCCTGGTGGATGTGAAGATCCAGGACGCCGAACCGCCAACGCAGGAAGTGATTGAGGCCTTCAAGGCTGTGGAAACCGCCAAGCAGAAGGCTGAAACCGTCATCAACGACGCAAAGGCATACCAGAATGCCCAGCTGCCCAAGGCCGAGGCCCAGGCGGACCAGCTGGTGCAGAACGCGGAGTATCTGAAGCAGAAGCGGATCAACGAGGCAACCGAGCAGGTGGCCATGTTCAACGCCATGTACGCCGAATACGTCAACAACCCCCAGATCACCCGCTCCAGAATGTACTATGAAGCCATTTCAGAGGTCCTGCCCGGCGTGAAGCTCTTTGTGAACACGGGCGCAAGCAGCGACGTGCAGATGCTGATGCCGCTGGATACCCTGTTGGCCGACGTTGGAGGTAATGATTGATATGAAAAAAACAAAATGGATCGTTTTGGGCATTGCCGCAGTGTTGGTGCTTGCGGTGCTGTCCGGGTGCTTTTTCACCGTGGCGGAGAACGAATACGCCTGCACCGTCCGCTTCTCCAAAATCATCAGCACCACCGCCGATGCGGGGCTCCACTTCAAGCTTCCCTTTATGGACAGTGTGAAGTATTTCACCAAGGCCACCCAGCTCTATGACATCCCGCCCAGCGAGGTGCTGACCAGCGACAAGCAGAACATGACCGTGGACTGCTACATCCTCTGGTCCATCTCCGACCCCAAGCTCTTCTACCAGACCCTGGGCTCCACCGCCACCGCGGAGCAGCGGCTGGACGCGCTGACCTACAACGAGCTGAAAACCGTCATGGGCACCCTGGCCCAGTCGGACATCATCAACATGGAGGACGGCGCCCGGCGCAACGACATCTACAGCAACATCGCCACGGATGTGGACCGGCTGGCCCGGACCTACGGCATCCGGGTGGAGGATGTGAAGATCAAGCAGTTTGACCTGCCCGAATCCAACCTGAACGCCGTGTACAACCGGATGATCTCCGAGCGGAACCAGATGGCCGAAAAGTACACCGCTGACGGCAACTACGAGGCCTCCATCATCCGGAACAATGTGGACAAGCAGGTGAACATCATCGTCTCCGACGCGGAAGCGGAAGCCGCCAAGCTGGTGGCCGAAGGCGAGGGTGAATACATGCGCATGCTGGCCGCCGCCTACGACAGCGACGACAAGAAGGAGTTCTACGAGTTCAACCTGGCCCTGGACGCCCTGAAAAAGAGCCTGGACGGCACGGAGAAAACCGTAATCCTGGACAGCAATTCCGCCCTGGCCCAGATCCTCATGGGCAATCAGTAATCAGATCCTGTATCCTCCCGTCAGGTATCGAAACGAAGTGCTCGGTTGAAAGGTAAAATGTCGGACGCCGGTACGAATTTGCCCAAATCTGATTCTTTTATCCGGGTTTATACCGCGCGGGAGGCTGATCGCATCCCCTGCGGTTGGCAGGTGGAAATCGATGCCTTTCAGGCATGGATTAACCATGATCACAAAGTATTGGACATATCGCCGTCTTTCTGGTATTCTGAAAGCAGAAAGGCGGCGATTCTGATGAAAAAAGAAACAGGCGTATCCTTCACCGGCCGGGAGCTGCGGGACATGATTGTCCCCCTGTTTTTCGAGCAGCTGCTGGTGATCCTGGTGGGCGTGGCGGACACCTTAGTCATCAGCTACACCGGGGAAGCGGCCGTGTCCGGGGTGTCGCTGGTAAACCAGTTCAACACGATTTTCATCTATCTGTTCACCGCTCTGGCCTCCGGCGGCGCGGTAATCATCAGCCAGTACATCGGCAGCCGGGACGCCAAAATGGCGGGAAAGGCCTCCGGGCAGCTGCTGATGTTTTCCAGTGTGTTTTCCCTGGTACTCGGCGCCGGGGTGCTGCTGGGGGGCCGGAGGATGCTCTCGCTGCTGTTCGGCCGGGTGGAGGAGGACGTGATGGCCTCCTGCGTCACCTATCTGCGGATCTCCGCCTACTCCTACCCCATGCTGGCCATTTACAATGCCGGCGCGGCCCTTTGCCGCAGCCTGGGCAAAACCCGGGTGACCATGAATATTTCCTTTGTCTCCAATCTCATCAATGTGGCGGGCAATTGCATCGGCGTGTTTGTGCTGAAGGCCGGGGTCGCCGGTGTGGCCTGGCCCTCGCTGATTGCCAGGACCGTTTCCGCCCTGTGGATCACAGCGCTCTGCTTCCGGCCCCAAATGCCGGTGCGGTATGACCAGCGGGGCATCTTCTGCTGGGACGGTTCCCTTTTGAAAAAAATGCTGGGCATCGCCATTCCCAACGGCATCGAGAGCGGTGTGTTCCAGCTGACCAAGGTGGCCCTGTCCAGCATTGTGGCCCTGTTCGGCACCTGCCAGATCGCCGCCAACGGGGTGGCCCAGAGCATCTGGTCCCTGGCCGCGCTGGCAGGGATCGCCATGGGGCCGGTGTTCATCACGGTGATTGGCCGGTGCATGGGCGCCGGGGAACCGGAGGCGGCGCAGGAAAGCTTCGCCAGACTGCTGAAAATCAATGTTTCCCTCTCCCTGGGGTGGAATGCCCTGATCCTGGCCCTGACGCCCCTGGTGCTCCAATGCTACAGCCTGGAGCCGGAGACAAAGGAGCTGGTCTTCTGGCTGGTGGTCATCCACAACTGCTTCAACGCCCTGGTCTTTCCCTTCGCCGGGGCCCTGGGCGACGGCCTGCGGGCGGCGGGGGATGTGAAATTCACCATGTATTTGTCCCTGTTCACCACGGTGGCCGTGCGGCTGGTGCTGTCGGTGGTGTTCGCGGTGTGGCTGAACTGGGGCGTGCTGGGCATCGCCGCCGCCATGTGCTGCGACTGGAGTGTCAAAGGCGCGGTGCAGTACGCAAGACTGAAAAAAGGAAGCTGGAAATCCTTCCGGCTGGTCTGAAAAAAGGAAAAACCCGGATCATTTCAAATCGGATTGAAACCTATTGAAATCATCCGGGGCTTTCTGTATAATATGGGGCAGAAAAAGAAGGAGGATATTCAGATGATTACCAATGATATTCGCTATGTGGGCGTGAACGACCACGAGGTGGACCTGTTTGAGGGACAGTACCTGGTTCCAAAGGGCATGGCTTACAATTCCTATGTGATAATGGATGATAAAATCGCCGTGATGGACACGGTGGACGCCCGCTTTGGGGCACAGTGGCTTGATCACATCGCCGCGGTGCTGGGCGAACGGAAGCCGGACTACCTGGTGGTGCAGCACATGGAGCCGGATCACTCCGCCAATATTGTGGCTTTCCTGGAGCGCTACCCCGAGGTATGCGTGGTGGGCAACGTCAAAACCTTTGCAATGATGGGCCAGTTCTTCCCCGACGCGCCTGAGATGAAGCAGCTCACCGTGAAGGACGGGGACGTCCTGGAGCTGGGCCGCCATACCCTGCAGTTTGTCTTCGCCCCCATGGTCCACTGGCCCGAGGTGATGGTGAGCTACGACAGGACGGACAAGGTGCTCTTCTCCGCCGACGGCTTCGGCAAATTCGGCGCCCTGGATGTGGAGGACGACTGGGACTGCGAGGCCCGGCGCTACTACATCGGCATCGTGGGCAAGTACGGCATGCAGGTACAGAAGCTGCTGAAGGCGGCGTCCACCCTGGATATTGCAATCATCTGCCCCCTTCACGGCCCCGTCCTCAGGGAAAACCTGGGCCATTACATCGAAAAATATGATATCTGGTCCTCCTACCGGCCGGAGGAGTCCGGCGTGCTGATTGCCTACGCCTCCATCTACGGCCACACCAGGGCCGCCGCCGAAGCGCTGGGCAAGGAGCTGGAAGCCAGGGGACAGAAGGTGGTGCTGGTGGACCTGGCCCGGAAGGACATGGCCGAGTGCGTGGGGGATGCCTTCCGGTACGACCGGCTGGTGCTGGCCTCCGTCACCTACAACGGCGGCCTCTTCCCCTGCATGCACGCCTTCCTCCACGCCCTGACGGAGCGCAGCTACCAGAACCGCACCGTGGCCTTCATGGAAAACGGCACCTGGGCCCCCGCCGCGGCCCGGATCATGGCCGCCGCCCTGGAAAAGAGCAAAAATATCACCTTCGCCCAGGAAAAGGTGACCATCAAGTCCGCCATGAACGCCCAGACCAAAGAAAGCATCCGCCGCCTGGCGGAGGAATTGGCGAAATAATCGCACACGCCTTGTAGTAGTCTGTTACCACGAAAACTTTGTGTTTTCGTACCGCTAACAACAATTTGCTGGTTTACTGGTGAAAGCAGATATGCAAAAAAAGAAGCAACCGCCCGAGCTACCAACTTGGCGGTTACTTCTTGTAACTAACTAAGGGGGGAGCAAACCGCCTGCTGGCAGTGCCCTTTTCCTCGTCTTCATTATAGCACAGATTGTGTGATTGTCAAAAAAATACAGGGAGGAACCCAGATATGAAAGACATTGTAGCCGTTGGCGAAGTGCTCATTGATTTGACCCAGAAGGGTGTGGACGAGCTGGGCGTGGGCCAGTATGCGGCCAATCCCGGCGGGGCTCCGGCGAACCTGGCGGTGGCGGCTGCCCGGCTGGGGGCCAGCACCGCCTTCGTCGGCAAGGTGGGCCGGGATGCCTTCGGCAAGTACCTGCGTGCCGTGCTGGAGGAAAATAACGTGGATACCACGGGACTGCTGGAGGATGCCAAAGAGCACACCACCCTGGCGGTGGTGTCCGTGGACGAGACCGGAGAGCGGAGCTTCAGCTTCTACCGGGACCCCAGCGCGGACGTGAACCTCCGCCCAGAGGAAATCCCCGCCGGGCTTTTGAAGGAAACCCGGATTCTCCATTTTGGCTCCGTCAGCCTCACCGCAGAGCCCGCCCGCAGCGCCACCCTCCATGCCGCTAAAACCGCCCGGGCAAACGGATGTCTCGTAAGCTACGACCCCAACTACCGCGCCAGCCTCTGGAGCAGCGAGGAGGAGGCCATCCGGGAGATGAAGAACGCTCTGCCCCTGTGCGACATTCTGAAAATCTCCGACGAGGAGCTGCCTCTGCTCACCGGCACCACGGACCCGGAAACAGGTTCCGCCATGCTGTCCAAATTGGGCATCCGGCTGGTCTTCATCACCCTGGGGGCCAACGGGGCCTTCTTCCGGCTGGGCGAGCAGACCGGCAGCGTCCCCGGCATCCGGGTGAAGGTGGGCGACACCAACGGCGCGGGAGATACCTTCTTCGGCGCGGCATTGTCCAAGCTGGTAAAGGAGAACCTGGACGAGCTGACCCTGGACCATCTGGCAGAGATTGCCGCCTTTGCCAACAAAGCCGCCAGCATCACCACCAGCCGCCACGGCGCCATCCCCGCCATGCCCCGGCTGGAGGAAGTGGAATAACAAAGTTTACAGCAGCTCCAGCAGCGCGTCGGTGTAGGCCTGGCAGGTGGCGCCCTCCCGGTCGCCGGTGACGGTGACGGGGCAGGCTTCCAATGCCTTTTCCAGTTTCTGTGCGGCCTGGGGGCGGCAGATGTGGCGCAGGAGCATGGCTTCGGCCTTGAGGATGCTCTGGGGGTTGGCGTAATCCCCCAGCCCCAGCTCCAGAAGCCGGGGCGCGGAGCCGTGGATGGCCTCGAACATGGCAAAGCGGTCGCCGATGTTGGCGCTGCCCGCGGTGCCCACGCCGCCCTGGATCTGGGCGGCCTCGTCGGTGATGATGTCGCCGTAGAGGTTGGGCAGCAGCACCACCTGGAACTGATTGCGGATGGCTTTGTTCACCAGGTTGGCGGTCATGATGTCGATGTACCAGTCGTCCACGGTGATCTCCGGGTAGTCCGCCGCCACCTCATGGGCAATGGCGGTGAATTTGCCGTCGGTCTTTTTCATGATGTTGGCCTTGGTGACGATGGACACCCTGGTTTTGCCGTTCTGCCTTGCATAGTCAAAGGCGGCCCGGGCAATCCGGCGGGTGCCCGCGTCGGTGGTGACCTTGAAGTCCACCGCCATGCCGGGAAGCTCCACCCCCCGGCTGCCCAGCACGTACTCGCCCTCGGTGTTCTCCCGGAAGAACATCCAGTCGATGCCCTCTTCGGGAATGGTCACCGGGCGGGTGTTGGCGTAAAGATCCAGCTCCCGGCGCAAGGTGACGTTGGCGCTCTCCATTTTGCCGCCCATGGGGGTGGTGGTGGGGCCTTTCAGCAGCACGTCGCAGGCTTTGATTTCGGCCAGAACCTCGTCGGGTACGCTTTTGTTCAGGGCCAGACGGTTTTCGATGGTCAGGCCCTGAATTTTCTTCAAAACCACCTTCCCGGCGGCAATGTCCTCTGCCAGCAGCGTTTCCAGCACCCTTTGGGCCTGGCCCATGATGATGGGGCCGATGCCGTCGCCGTCGATCAGACCGATGGTCACCACCTCCCTGGAGGTGAAATCCACCTTCTCGGTGGACATATGGGCAATCCGATCCAGCTGCTCTTTCAGCAGCACCCGGAAGGAATCCACGGCGGAAAGCACCTGAGCCTGGACGCCCAGTTCGTCCTTCACCGCGTTTTGTAAATCATTTAAGGCTTTTTCAATGGAATTCATCGCATTTCCCCCTGAATAAGAAATCAATTGCTCTGCTTGGTATGGGCCAGCAAGCCGCCGGCCAGGAGGATGGCCTTTTGCCGCTGCGTCAGCTGGCAGCTGAGCCGGGCGCAGTGACCAGCTTCGTCCGTCATGGTGACGGCGCCGGTGTTCATGCCCTCCAGGATGCCGCTGATGGTCAGCGTTCCGCCCTGGGCGAATTGGTCATAGTCCCCTTCCTTCTGGAAGGTCAGGGGCAGGATGCCGGCGTTGATCAGGTTGGCCACATGGATTCTTGCAAAGCTCTTGGCCACCACCGCCCGGATGCCCAGGTACATGGGCACCAGCGCCGCGTGCTCCCGGGAGGAGCCCTGGCCGTAGTTGCTGCCGCCAATGATAATGCCCTCTCCGGCCGCCTTCGCCCGGGCGGGGAAGTCCGGGTCGCAGACCTCGAAGCAGAATTCGCTCATCTTGGGGATGTTGGAGCGGTAGGGCAGCACCTTGGCCCCGGCGGGCATGATGTGGTCGGTGGTGATGTTGTCTCCCACCTTCAAAACAAGCTGGGCACGGATGGTGTCGGAAACGGGTTTGCCCTTGGGGAAGGGCTTGATGTTGGGGCCCCGGAGGACTTCGGCATTCACCGCTTCCCCGGGAGGCAGGGGCTGGAGGACGGAGCTGTCGTCAATGGCGAACTGCGCCGGCAATTCGATTTCCGGAATGGCAGGCAATGTGGTGGGGTCGCAGATGGAACCTGCCAGAGCCGAGGCGGCGGCGGTCTCCGGGGAGACCAAGTAGACGTTGGCGTCCTTGGTGCCGCTGCGGCCCAGGAAATTCCGGTTGAAGGTCCGCAGGCTCACGCCGCCGGAGTTGGGGGAGAAGCCCATGCCGATGCAGGGGCCGCAGGCGCATTCCAGAAGCCTTGCGCCGGAGGCCAGAATGTCGTTCAGCGCCCCGCAGCTTGCCAGCATGCTCAGCACCTGCCGGGAGCCGGGAGAGATGGACAGGTTCACCCCGGGGGCGATGGTTTTGCCCTTCAAAATGGCGGCCACCTTCAGCATATCCACCAGGGACGAATTGGTGCAGGAGCCGATGCACACCTGATCCACCTTCACGTCCTTCAGGCTGGAAACCTCCGCCACATTGTCCGGGCTGTGGGGGCAGGCGATCATGGGCACGAGTTCACTCAGATTGATGGGAATGATCCGGTCATACTGGGCATCGGCGTCGCTTTCCAGGGGGACGAAGTCGGCTTCCCTGCCCTGGGCCGCGAGGAAGCGCCGGGTCTGCTCATCGGAGGGGAAGATGGAGGTGGTGGCCCCCAGCTCCGCGCCCATGTTGGTGATGGTGGCCCGCTCGGGCACCGTCAGGGTCTTCACGCCGGGACCGCCCCACTCGATGATGGCCCCCACGCCGCCCTTGACGGAGAGGATTTGCAGCAGCTTCAGGGCCGCGTCCTTGGCGGAGACGAAGGGACGGAGCTTTCCCGTCAGCTCCACCTTGTAGAGCTTGGGCATATTGATATAGTAAGCGCCGCCGCCCATGGCCACGGCCACATCCATGCCCCCCGCGCCGAAGGCCAGCATCCCCAGGCCGCCGCCGGTGGGGGTGTGGGAATCGGAGCCGATCAGGGTCTTGCCGGGCTTGCCGAAGCGCTCCAGGTGGAGCTGATGGCAGATGCCGTTGCCGGGCCGGGAGAACCGGACCCCGTGCTTTGCCGCCACGGACTGGAGGTAGCGGTGGTCGTCGGCGTTCATGAAGCCGCACTGCAGGGTGTTGTGGTCCACGTAGGCGATGGAAAACTCGGTCTTTACCTGGGGGATACCCATGGTCTCAAATTCCAGATAGGCCATGGTGCCGGTGGCGTCCTGGGTCAGGGTCTGGTCGATTTTCAGGCCGATCTCGCTGCCCGGGGTCATATCCCCGGAGAGCAGGTGGGCCCGGATGATTTTCTGTGCAATCGTGTTACCCATTTTGACTGAACCTCTCAATCATGGTGATTTTGGCGTTTTCAATGTGCTGGCTCACCAGCTTTTCCGCAAGATTCGCGTCTCCGGCGCAGATGGCGTCGCAGATGGCCTTGTGCTCGTCGATGCTCTTCTGCCGCCGGGCGGCCATGGAGTTGCGGCGGTAGCGCTGGGTTTTCCGGTGCAGGGGGCGCAGGGTGTCCATCAGCACGGTGCGGCCGCTGATTTCGTAGATGCTCTCGTGGAATTCATCGTCGATTTCCCGCAGATGATCGAAATCCCCCTTGGCAAAATAGAAATCCTGCAATTCGCTGAGCTGCCGCAGCCGCCTGGCGTCTTCCTCGGTGCGGTTTTTGGCGGCGTAGTAGGCGGCCAGGCCCTCGCAGCGCAGGCGGATGTCCATGATGTCCTCCAGATCCTCCAGGGTGATGCCCAGCACCACGCTGCCCTTGCCGGAATCCCGGATCAGCCGCTCCTGCTCCAGCCGGCGCAGGGCCTCCCGGATGGGGGTGCGGCTGACGTTCAGCTGCTCCACCAGCTTTAGTTCGGTGAGCACCTCGCCCCGGGGGTAAACCCCGGAGATAATATCAGTCTCCAGCTTGTCAAATACCTGATCCGCCAGAGAGATGGATTTTAATACTGCCATAGCTTCCTCCAATATTGGAAATGATTGTTACGCCAGCGGCAGGGGAAGCTGTCAGCCTCCTGCCAGGTGACGATTTTTCAGTGTCTGATTGCGTGGAATCATGTTGGACATTCGTACGCTCTTCGCCGAATCTGCCCGGTAATTGTGGGGCCCGTACCGCGCGGGAGGATCGCCTCCCCAGTGGTGCGAGGGTTAATCCCTGAGAAACCTTCCCGGGGCGAATTCCTGGATTTTTTCCTCCATTTCCCTGTGGGAGATCATGGTCACCCGGCCGGTTTCGTACTCTTCGTCCACCCACTGCTTGAGGGAGGCAACCAACGGATCGGATTTGGCCACCTGGTCCTCCCCTTTCAGCCGGTAGTGCTGGTTGATCCAGTAGGCGATGCCCGCCGTGCCGGAGGTTTTGCTGATCTCCACGGTGGCGGGGCGGTTTAATAGCTTCTCGGTGTCGAAAATGGTGTAGATCTCCGCGTCCTTCATCAGTCCGTCGGCGTGGATGCCCGCCCGGGTGGAATTGAAGCTGGCCCCGGCGAAGGGGGTCATGGGAGGGATCTTGTAGCCGATGTCCTTTTCAAAATATTCCGCGATTTCCGTGATCACCGTGGGGTCCATGCCGTCCAGGGAGCCCCGGAGGGAGGCGTATTCAAACACCATGGCCTCCAGCGGAATGTTGCCCGTGCGCTCGCCGATGCCCAGCAAACTGCAGTTGACGGCGCATGCCCCGTAGAGCCAGGCGGTGGAGGCGTTGGTCACGGCCTTGTAGAAATCGTTGTGGCCGTGCCACTCCAGGCATTCGCTGGGCACGTCGGAATAGTGCTGCAAGCCGTAGACGATGCCGGCAACGGATCGGGGCAGGGCGGCCTCGGTGTAGGGCACGCCGTAGCCCATGGTGTCGCAGGCCCGGATTTTGACGGGAATCCCCGCCTGCCGGCTGAGGGCCTGGAGCTCATTGACGAAGGGCACCACAAAGCCGTAGAAATCCGCCCGGGTGATGTCCTCCAGATGGCAGCGGGGAATGACCCCGGCGTCAAAGGCGTCCTTCACCGTGCCCAGGTAGTAGTCCAGCACCTGGGAGCGGGTCATTTTCATTTTCTTGAAGATGTGGTAATCGGAGCAGGACACCAGGATGCCGGTTTCCTTGATCCCCAGATCCCGCACCAGCTTGAAGTCCTCCTTACTGGCCCGAATCCAGCTGGTGATCTCCGGGAAGCGGAGGCCCAGCTCCATGCATTTTTCCAGGGCCTGGCGGTCTTTTTTGCTGTAGATAAAAAACTCGGTCTGGCGGATGATGCCGTAGGGCCCGCCCAGCTTACTGAGAAGCTTGTAGATGTTCACAATCTGATCCACGGTATAGGGCTCCACACTCTGCTGCCCGTCCCGCAGGGAGGTATCGGTAATCCAGATTTCCTCCGGCATGTTCAGCGGCACCCGCCGGTGGTTGAAGGCCACCTTGGGCACGGTGCCGTAGGAATAGATATCCCGCTGCAAATTGGGCTCGGGAATGTCCTGGAGGGAATATTTGTAGGAATTCTTCTCCAACAGGTTGGTTTTACTGGAAATCTCCAACATAGGTAAGACCCCTTTCCTTTGGGTTTGCATCAATGTATACAATTATACTTGTGTTTATAGAAAAGTCAAGTGTTTTTTATATAAGGACATTTCGCGCTCCGCCCTAACCGCAGGGGAGGCGATTAGCCTCCCGCGCGGTGCAAACCCAGAAAAAAGCACCATGTTGGGCGAATTCGTACAATACCGGACATTTTACCATTCACCAAAACACCCAGGCACGTTGGCTGACGGGAGGATGATATCCTCCCGGTGGCCGGGTGGTCATCGGGGCTTGGTTCCATTCGACGAAACACGCAATGACGGCACCCGGCGGTAAATGGGACCTGGTACCATTCCTCCACACACGCCATAATCGTTATCTGGCGGAAAGATTGGGAATTTTCCAAAAACACGTTAAATAATCCTTTACTTTTGGGCACACTTATGTTATGATAGTCGGGCTGGCTATGGCTGGC
>JBJDYM010000201.1:0-1665 GCA_051867315.1 Faecousia sp. | reverse complement strand
CGGATTCCACCATTAGGGAGAAGCAGGGGGAGCTAAACCGGCTCTACGACAGCTTTACGGAGAAATACGGTATTATCAATAGCCGCGGCAACCGGCTGGCATTTTCCGATGATTCTGCCTACTACCTGCTGTGCGCTCTGGAAATCATGGACGATGACGGCAATTTCCAGCGCAAGGCGGATATGTTCACCAAGCGAACCATTCAGCCCCACCGGGTTGTCACCTCCGTGGATACCGCCAGTGAAGCCCTGACTCTTTCCATTGCGGAAAAGGCAGCGGTGGACATGGAATATATGTCCAGTCTCACCGGGAAAACCTCTGACGTACTGGCATCGGAACTGCGGGGCGTTATCTTCCACGACCCCACCCTCGGCAATGCAGAGGACTGCATGGGCTGGGTAACAGCGGACGAATATCTGTCCGGCAATGTGCGGCAGAAGCTCCGGCAGGCGGAAGCGGCTGCGGCGGAGAATCCTGCCTATCAGGTCAATGTGGAAGCGCTGCGGGCGGCGCAGCCCAAGGATTTGGATGCTTCGGAAATCGAGGTGCGTCTGGGCGCAACCTGGATTGACAGGTCCTATATCAAGCAGTTCATGTTTGAAACCTTCGATACCCCCAGCTATCTGCGCTATTCCATGGATGTGCAGTATTCCCCTTATACCGCTGCATGGAGCATCAGCAACAAAAACCGGATTTCCTACAACGATGTTGCCGCGTGGAACACCTACGGTACGGATTGCGTCAGCGCCTACGAAATTCTGGAGGATTCTCTGAACCTCCGGGATGTCCAGGTATACGACACCATTGAGGATGCGGACGGGCACAAAAAACGTGTACTGAACGCCAAGGAAACCACGCTGGCGGCACAAAAGCAGCAGCTGATCCGGGATGCCTTCCGGGACTGGATTTGGGCAGACCCCCAACGCCGTCAGGCGCTGGTCAGGCAGTACAACGAGGAAATGAACAGCACCCGCCCACGGGAATACGATGGCAGTCACATCGTCTTTGCGGGCATGAACCCGGAAATTACCCTCCGGGAGCATCAGCGAAACGCCATCGCCCATGTGCTTTACGGCGGCAACACCCTGCTGGCACACGAAGTAGGCGCGGGCAAAACCTTTGAAATGGTTGCCGCCGCCATGGAGAGCAAGCGGCTGGGACTGTGCCAAAAGTCTATTTTTGTGGTTCCCAACCACTTAACAGAACAGTGGGCGTCGGAATTTCTTCGCCTGTACCCCTCCGCCAACATCCTTGTCACCAAGCAGCGAGATTTTGAAACCAAGAATCGGAAGAAGTTCTGCGCTCGGATTGCCACCGGCGACTATGATGCGGTCATTATCGGTCACAGCCAGTTTGAGAAAATCCCCATCAGCAAACAGCGGCAGGAGCGGCTTTTACAAGATCAGATTGCGGAGATCACCATGGGCATTTCGGAGCTGAAGGAAAGCGGCGGTGAGAAATTCAGCGTCAAGGAGCTGGAGCGTACCAAGCGCGGTTTGGAGTCCCGATTGGAAAAACTGCGGGCTGACGATAAGAAAGACGATGTTGTGACCTTTGAAGAACTGGGCGTTGACCGTATGTTTGTGGACGAAGCGCACAACTACAAAAATTGCGCGAAGCGTTGTGCATAAGTCGTAGCTGGCAGCTATGACGAACAGCACCATG
>JBJDYM010000200.1:0-1666 GCA_051867315.1 Faecousia sp. | reverse complement strand
CTGACGGGAAAGGCATTCGCTATGATAAGCCGAACTGTACGCGCATTGAGCTGCCGTGGACAAAGGTAGTCAAGTATTATGATGCTCTGATGGAATCCGGGCGGTTTGCTCCCCCGGAGGAGCTGGAACAGCGGTATGGGGAAGTCATTGATGGGGCACTTGGGTCAGAACTGCCCGAAATCACAGAGCCGGAACAGCCTGTGGTCAATGAAACTACCTCCAACGAACCGCCCCCACCAGTACAGGAGGAATCCGAGCCTGCTGTTTGGGAGTACAACGAGATTAAGTCCGCCCACCCGGAGGATATTGTGCTGTATCAGGTCGGGGATTTCTTTGAAATCTACGGTGAGGATGCCAAACAAGCCGCTCCTGTGCTGGATTTGCACCTCGGAACCCGCCCGGTCCCCACTGGTGGCAGGGTGGATATGTGCGGCATCCCGGCGCATCAGTTGGAAGAAAATCTGGACAAATTGCGCTTACAGCACCCTGTGACAGTTTCCGCTGTCAGTGAGGATGGAAGCCGCAATACCTATTCCCTTGCCAAGCTGGAACCGCCTGTCCCCATGGTAGAGGAGCAGCTTGAAAAATATAAACCCACTGTAGCTGCCGCCATCACTGAGGACACAGCTTATCGCAACGCCTGTGGCCATTCAGACCGTGAAAATGCGGTCATTGAGGGAAATGCCGCTGTCCGCCGTGCCATTCTCAATTCCGGGGATCTGGAGCTAATCCGGCTCTATTCTGATGTGCCAGAGTTTCGCCATCGTCTGCATCAGGAAGTGATTGATGAAACCTATCCAAACCTCCAAGAATTACTGCGGCCTCTGTCCCAGGATGACATTGACGATGCCATTCGTGCGTGGAACGGCAGTGTGGAAAGCAAACACGCTGTTGTCCGCTACATGAAGGATCATGCCAGAGACAGGGACACTGCCGCATGGTTGTCCCGCGAGTACGACGGCGGCGAAAGCCCGTTCGTCATCCGTTCTGGAAGCCCGGAACAAATGGAACTGCCATGGCCGAAGGTGCAGCGCCGGATTGCCCAGCTTATCAAGGCGGAAAAATTCTATACTGAGGAAGAATATGACCGTCTTGACGATATTGACCCCGTTGCCATTCGGGAGCAGCTTGCGGAACACGGCATTGTGAACGGCGAGGTTGTGGATGCGGAAAAGCTGGACGCAGCTCCCATTGTCCGGCAGGCAGAAGCGGATGCCCAGCGGATTTCTGACGAGGAATTTGCCAGGGATCACCTGATTCCCGGTGAATCCACCTTTGAAATCGACGGAAGAACCTTCCTTGTTGACCGGGTAAATCTGGACTTTGGCTCCGTCAATTTTCAGGACATTACCTTTGTCAATTCCACCGGCTTTCCCATCTTCCGTACGGAACCCATTTCCTTTGTCAGAAGGTATATTGAGGAACAGGAAAACCAGCCTGTTCAGCCGGAAACATCCACCGAAACCGTGGCAGTATACCCTGGAGAAAAGAATAATCTTCCCTATGACATTGTAGTGCAAACCCTCCGCACGGAGAAACCTGAGCCGCCCCGCGATGCGCCCATCCCCAGTGGCGAAAACTTCCGCATTACGGACGAGGATTTGGGCATGGGCGGTGCCAAGGTCAAGTTCCGCAGGAATATGGATGCCATCACCACCCTGAAAAC
>JBJDYM010000199.1:0-1667 GCA_051867315.1 Faecousia sp. | reverse complement strand
CCCCTGCAAAATCCACGGAAAGGAGTTGATGAGCAATGCAGGAAGAAGTGGAAAACAGAACAGTATCCCTGATTATCAGCGGCTCCAAGTTCTCCGGGAGACTGCTGAAAGCCGGTATTTCCAAGTACCTGGCACACCGCAAAGAAGTAAAAGCGCAGAAAAGCCGTGACCACCCGGTAGAACACGGCGGCAGGGTGAGCATGGCCGAGCTTCAGGCACAGAAGGGCGATCTGCGCCGCCTGGATATTTCAGACCCCTCTATCAAGGAGTTTGAGCGTATCGCCCGACAGCATGAAGTGAAATACAGCGTCTACAAAGTGGGCAAAGGCAAGTATCAGGTATTCTTCAAGGCTCCCAGCGAGGAAGCCATGACCGCTGCCTTTGAAAAGTACAGCCAGAAGAAGCTGGAAAAGGCCAACCGGCCCTCTGTGCTGAAAAAGCTGGGCCAGTTCAAAGAAATGGTAAAACACGCCGTGGTGGACAGGACCAAACGGAAGGAGCTGGAACGATGAAGCAGAAAAACATCAAAAAGCTGGTACTGCTCAATCTGCCCTATTTCCTGCTGGGACTGTATGCCACCAAGTTGGGGCAGGCGTACCGGCTGGCTGCCGGTACGGACCTTTCCGGGAAGCTGCTGCATATCATGGAGGGCTTTGTCGCTGCATTTCAGTCCCCTTACCCCAGCTTTCATCCGGTTGACCTTCTGGTGGGACTGTGCTGCGGCGCGGCTCTGCGGCTGGCGGTCTATGTGAAAGGAAAAAACGCAAAGAAATACCGGAAGAACATGGAGTACGGCAGCGCCCGATGGGGAACCCATGAGGACATTGCCCCCTACATTGACCCGGTATTCCAGAACAACGTCATTCTCACCCAGACGGAGCGGCTGACCATGAACAGCCGCCCCAAGGACCCCAGGACTGCCCGGAACAAGAACGTCATGATTATCGGCGGTTCCGGCTCCGGTAAGACACGGTTCTGGCTGAAGCCCAACCTAATGCAGATGCACTCGTCCTATGTGGTGACGGACCCCAAGGGAACCATTCTGGTGGAGTGCGGCAAAATGCTCCAGCGCGGGACACCGAAGCTGGGCAAGGACGGAAAGCCCATGAAGGACAAGCACGGAAAGGTCATTTACGAGCCGTACCGGATTAAGGTCCTCAACACCATCAACTTCAAAAAGTCGATGCACTACAATCCTTTCGCGTACATCCACTCGGAAAAGGATATTTTGAAGCTCGTCACTACTCTGATCGCCAACACCAAGGGCGAAGGTAAAGCCGGGGACGATTTCTGGGTAAAAGCCGAAACGCTGCTCTATACGGCGCTGATCGGTTACATCCACTATGAGGCCCCGGTGGAGGAACAGAATTTCTCCACCCTGATTGAGTTCATCAACGCCATGGAGGTGCGCGAGGACGATGAGGAGTTCAAAAACCCGGTTGACCTGATGTTCGATGCACTGGAAGCGGAAAAGCCGGAACACTTTGCAGTCAGGCAGTATAAGAAATACAAATTAGCCGCTGGCAAAACAGCAAAATCCATCCTGATTTCCTGCGGTGCGCGGCTGGCGGTATTCGATATTGCCGAGCTGCGGGAAGTGACCGCCTATGACGAGCTGGAGCTGGACACCCTGGGAGACCGGAAAACTGCCCTGTTTCTGATTATGT
>JBJDYM010000198.1:0-5429 GCA_051867315.1 Faecousia sp. | reverse complement strand
ATCATCAACACCTATTTCCACCGCATCAGCGACATCGACGACGAGCAGGGCAGAAGGATTTACGATTAAATCCAGGGAACCTCTGAATCAATCGTCTGCGGCTGGGCGGCGGGTCTTTTGCCCCATCCGCGCAGTACCAAACCCCAGAAATACACAAAGTATTCCCGGGGGTTTGGTACTTTCGGCTGAGCCAAAATCCCTCGCCGTCAGCTCTTGCCGATTTCATCAGAGCTTCCCCAGTTCGCACCATCACTGTAGGGAGGCCGATCGCCTCCCGTACAGTGGCTTTGCTGAGGAAAGACAATCGAAAAAAAATGTCCGCCCATTGCGAAAAAAAGTGCTTGACAAATGGACACAAAGCGTGTATAGTAGGCATAGCTTAAATGTGAAACCGTTGAGACGGAAGTAAAGCCAGCAGCGCATCCACAGAGAGTTCCGCACAGCTGAGAGCGGAGCGAAAAGCGGGTTGGCAAATGGGCCGTCGAGGGCAGGGGGAACAGGCTCGTCCTTAGTATCTTCTGACGCATTGCCAGCGTTATGGGGCAGCGGATGTGTTGGCATCTGCATGAGGTGGTCGCTTCGGCGGCAAGCAAGGTGGTACCGCAGAATATTGATTCTGTCCTTGTTCCCTGAGTAGAGGGAATGAGGGCATTTTTTATTTCCCAAGGAGGTAATTCTCATGAGCAATCCCGGCAGGCGATGGCGTCGGAGCGCATAAACCCAACCACAAAAATCAATCATCTTTCTAATTTAAAGGAGTTATTATTATGAAAAAGCTGATCAGTTTCGTTCTCGTCGCCGTAATGGCCGTTTCCATGCTTTCCGTTTCCGCCTTTGCCACGGAGCAAAGTTTCAAAATTGCCATCGTGCAGCAGCTGGACCACCCCTCCCTGGATGAGATCCGCACCGCCTGCGACGCCCGGCTGCAGGAGCTGGCCGAGGAAAAGGGCTTCAGCGTGGAAGTGAAGGACTTCCACGGCCAGAACGATTCCACCGTGCTGAACCAGATCGGCGCCCAGGTGGTGGACGACGAATATGACGCCATCATCCCCATCGCCACCCTGGCTGCCCTGTGCATGACCACCGCCACCGAAGACACCGACATCCCCGTGATTTTCGCCGCCATCTCCGACCCCGAGTCCTCCGGCCTCACCGGCATTCCCAACGTCACCGGCACCTCCGACGCGCTGAACACCCCCTTCATCATGGACATGATTTTCGCTGTCCAGCCTGACGTGAAGACCGTGGGCCTGCTGTACTCCAACTCCGAAACCAACTCCCTGATGCCCATTGCCCAGGCCAAGGAATACCTGGATGAGAAGGGCATCGCCTATGTGGAAAAGACCGGCAACACCACCGACGAAATCCTCTCCGCCGCCTCCAGCCTGGTCGGCCGCTGCGACGTGGTGTTCACCCCCACCGACAACGTGGTCATGGCCGCTGAGAGCGCCGTTGCCGAAATCCTCACCGAGGCCGGCATCGCCCACTACACCGGCGCGGACTCTTTCGTGGCCTGCGGCGCCTTCACCACCTGCGGCGTCAACTACACCGAGCTGGGCGCCTACACCGCCGAGATGGCCGTTAACATCCTGCTGGGCGGCGAGATTCCCGAATACAAGGTGATGGACGGCGGCATCATCACCGTCAACACCGAGACCGCCGAAGCCCTGGGCATTGACTACTCCGTGTTCAGCGAAATGGCTAACACCGTGGTGGAAGTGGTCACCAGCGAAGAATAATCAATACCTGCACATTTTCATATGTATCCTCCTCCCCGCTGCCTGCACCGCAAGGTGCAGGCAGCAACCATGCCTTTGCAAATTGGCGGGCAATGCCCGCAGACAATGGCGCTCCAGGCGTGTGTGTCATCCGGAACTCCTGGGTGGTGCCCGGTAACGATACCTTTGTGTTCCGATGATGGTGCGATGTTCCGATAACCGCCCAGCAAACTGCGCGGGAGGCTATTAGCCTCCCGCGGCAGTACAAACCCAGGCTGATAAACCAGGTCGGGCGAATCCGTACCGGCCCATCACCGGGTTCCATTCAACCGAACTACAATATAATTAAGGAGACTTCCCATGTTTTCAACTGCCGTTGTGATCAGTGCCCTGGAATTGGGGTGCATTTATTCGCTGGTGGCGCTGGCGCTGTTTCTCAGCTTTCGGGTGCTGAACATCGCCGATATGACCACCAACGGCGCCTTCACCCTGGGCTGCGCCGTGTCCGCCACGCTGGCCCTGGCGGGGCATCCGTTTTTGGCCTTCCCCGCCGCCATGGTGTCGGGAGCGGCGGCGGGCTTCATCACCGCGCTGCTGCAAACCAAATTCCGGATTCCCTCCATTCTCGCGGGCATCATCACCGACACAGGGCTCTACACCGTGAATCTGGCGGTGATGGGCTTTTCCTCCAACGTCAGTCTTTTGAAAAAAACCACCCTGTTCACCCTGATCAAGCCCTACCTGGGGACCTACTACCGCCTTGTTCCCGCCGCAATTATTACGGCGCTGGTGGCAGTTCTGATGGTGCTGTTCCTGAAAACCCGGCTGGGATTGTCCATCCGGGCCACCGGCGACAACCCGGACATGGTCCGGGCCAGCTCCATCAACACCTCCTTCACCATCACCGTGGGGCTGTGCATCTCCAACGCCTGCACCGCCCTGTCCGGCGCCCTGCTGGCCCAGTACCAGAAAACCGCCGACATCAACCTGGGCAACGGCATGGTGATCATCGGCCTGGCCTCGTTGATCATCGGTGAGGCCCTTCTGCCCAAGGGCAAGCTGTGGCTGAAGGCCTTGGGGGCCATTCTGGGCTCCATTGTGTACCGGTTTATCATTGCCGTCGCCCTGCGGATGGATCTGCCCAGCGAATGCCTGAAGCTGATTTCCGCCGTGATTGTGGCCCTGGCCATCGGACTGCCCGCCATCCAGATCAAAAAAGGAGGCAAGGTGAAATGCTGAGCCTGAATCATATCTCCAAAACCTTCGCCCCCGGCACCGTGAACGAAAAGCGGGCCCTGAACGATTTGAACCTGCACCTGGCCCCCGGGGATTTCGTCACCGTGCTGGGCTCCAACGGCGCGGGCAAATCCACCATGTTTAACGCCATCGCGGGCATCTTCCAGCCGGACACCGGCACCGTGATCCTGGACGGGAAGGACATCACGAGGCTGCCGGATTATAAGCGGAGCAAATTCATCGGCCGGATGTTCCAGGACCCGCTGAAGGGCACCGCCCCCAACATGACCATTGAGGAAAATCTGGCCCTGGCCTACCTGCGGGCCTCCAAAACCCGCTCTCCCTTCTCCATGATTTCCGCCGCCGAGCGCAGGGAATTCCGGGAGAAGCTGGCCCAGCTGGGGCTGGGACTGGAGGACCGGATGGACACGGTGGTGGGCCTGCTCTCCGGCGGCCAACGCCAGGCATTGACGCTGCTGATGGCCACCCTGGTGACCCCCAAGCTGCTGCTGCTGGACGAACACACCGCCGCCCTGGACCCGGCTACCGCGGAAAAGGTGCTGGCACTGACCAAGAGAATCGTGGCGGAAAATTTCATCACCTGCCTGATGATCACCCACAACGTCCAGTCCGCCCTCCAACTGGGCAACCGCACCATCATGATGAAGGACGGCGAGATCATCCTGGAGCTCTCCGGCCAGCGCCGCAGCACCATCACCACCGACGAGCTGCTTCAGGCCTTCCACCAGCACGGCGTCGATAACGACCGAATCCTCTTCAGCGCCGAGTAAGCGAACATGCCAAAATCCCCCCGTGCCACACACAGGGGGATTTCCTTATAAAATTTGGGATAGCGTCCGGACAAGCATTTCAAAGGAGATTCCCTCCGCATAAGCAAATTGTCTGCGGTATTTTTCCCACATATCCCGAAGCGTGTCGCTTTCGGAAATATCCTTTAGAATCCCGGCCGTATCCGCTATCTGCGCTGCCGTTCCCCGGTGCAGGGCAGTGGCCTGCAGGGCCTGCCGGAACAATTCTCGATCAAACTGCTGGGTTGCAGCCAGAATATAGGCATCGTAAAAATCCCTTGGGCGGGTATTGAACACCGTTCGGCGGAGAATGGTTTCCACTTTTTCCGCCAGAACAGTTTCTATGTTGTAGGCCCACAGACAGAAGGACTTGCTGTCATCGAAAATCTCATGAAAGGAATAAGCAACCGCATGGGGTGTGATGGCATCGCCTGTGGATACATCGATGGAAAGCGGCACCAGGATGGAATCAAACCTTGCATCCAGCATCACTCGATATCCCCCATAGACATCATCCTCCCGGATGGGCCGGATGCTGCCAACTGCAAAGCTGACCGCATCTGCGCAGTCAATGGAAGCGATTCGCTCCAACGCTGTCCGGATCGCCTCCGGTGTCAGAGGCAGATTTTTCAGCGTTGTGTCCAAATCCATGGTTGCCCGGTTGTGAAGCCCCACAATGGCGGCCACCAGCATGCCGCCCTTCAACACAAATTTATCCCGATACTCCGATTGAGCCAGCCGGACCAGCAGGCGCTCAAACATATAGTTCTGCAGAATCACCTGGGCAGGAAGGTTTTTGGATTTGGCTAAATTTCGGATTCTGGCTTTTAAACGCATGGCATTGCTCATAGCAGTACCTCCAGATATCGACTGACCAAATTGGTCAAATTCATTTTCTTTGCGTATTGATTCAATCGGTTCAGATTTTTCCTGGGGTTGGCAGCATATTGCTTCAGCGCGGCCAGAAAGGTTTCCGTACCAATTTTGTTCCGGCTTCGGAGAATATCGCAGAGGGTTCGCTCCAGATCATAACAGGGAACCGGATTCCCGAATGGTGTCTGTACTGTTTCCCGGCCCAAGTCAAAAAACTCCGGCCGGACATAGTAGACCTTACATTCTTCCCGAAGAGCGGGGGAAGGGATGCAGCTTGTGGGCACCGTAATGCTATGGAGAAACGGGGTTCTGTCCGATATTCCTTGGAGAAACAGCGCGGTTTCATGGGAAAAAACCAACTGCTCCGTCCGCAGACTGAGCGACAGCAGCTCGTCCGCCAGTTCATCCTCAAGCGTATACTGACCTCTGGCAATCCGATGGAGCCTGCCCTTCCGGTACAGCTTGGACAGCATTGCCCTGGACAATCCGGCCGATTCCGCGGCTTTTGTGGAAATAATCCCTCCACCCTGCACGGACAGCTCCCGAAGCACCTGATTGTAGTCCACTCTCTTACCACCTTTTTACGTTGATATAAATAATATATCTATTTTTTATATCTTTGTCAACACCATTCCGCGTATCATTGCCCACAAAAGCTAACAGCCCCTCCCGGTTGGGAGGGGCGAATCGGCCTATACACCTAACAGAATCTTCGCAAAGAAGAAGTACAGCAGCAGGCTCATGGCGTCCACGATGGTGGTGATGAAGGGGGAGGCCATGACGGCGGGGTCGA
>JBJDYM010000197.1:0-1672 GCA_051867315.1 Faecousia sp. | reverse complement strand
GTAGCGCCGCCCAGCAGGCAGTCCACCTTGCCCTGCTTGACCAGCATGGTGCCGAAATAGTTGCCCTTGCTCAACGCGGCGCGGCACTCGTCGGCGCTCATCTTGCCCTTGCGCAGGGCGACCATGGTTTCCACCATTTCGTCCATGCCAGCGTAGGTGGCGGGGTCCAGGATCTCCACGCCCTCAATGTTGAAGCCGCCCTTGGCAGCAGCGGCCTTGACCGCCTCCACGTTGCCGACCAGCACGGGGGTCAGGAAGCCGCCCTCCACCAGCCGGGAAGTGGCCTCCAGAATGCGGGCGTCGGTGCCCTCGGTAAAGACGATCTTCCGGGGATTCGCCTTCAGTGTTTCAATCATCGATGTGAACATTGGAATCAACCTCCATATATCCGGGCGAAACGCCCATAATTTTACAAGAGAATTATAGCTCAGTTTCTTTTTCGGTGCAAGTCTTTTTTTCCCGATCCCGGGATTCCGTGCAGCTTTTCCCAGGGGAAGAATTATTTTGGTTAAAGTGATGAAATTTCTTTTTCAAACCCTGATTTTCCTATTGCTTTTTGTGCGATTTTGCTTTATAATAAAGCAAACTGTGGTAAGGAGCGATTGGTTTGGGCGAACTGTATGCCGTTGTTTCCGGAAAGGGCGGAACCGGGAAAACCTCCGTCTGCGCCGGGATTGCCACCGCCCTGGCCGAAGCGGGAAAAAAGGTGCTCTGCGTGGACTGCGACGTGGGCCTGCGGAACCTGGATATCTCCCTGGGCATGTCCGACAGCGGCAATTTGTCGTTTTTGGATGTGTGTGAATTCGGCTACGATCTGAAAAATGCCCCCCGCCACAGCACCTATCCCACCCTCTCTTTCCTCACCGCCCCCATGAACCGCAGTGCCGAGGACATTGCCCCCGCGCCCTTCGTTGACCTGCTCCACCGGGCCAAGGGGGAATTCGATTATCTCTTCCTGGATGCCCCCGCCGGGGTGGAAGCCGGGTTCCGCCTGGCCACCGCTGCGGCGGACCAGTTCCTGGTGGTCACCGGCGCAGGCCCCGCTGCCGTGCGGGATGCCGCCCGGGTGGGAGAGCTTCTGGAGCTGGCCGGGAAGGTGGGCGTCCGCCTGGTGGTGAACCGGGTGGATAAGGCCATGCTCTCCACCGTCCGCATGACCATCGACGACGTGATGGACACCGCCGGACTGCCCCTGGCCGGTGTGATTCTGGAGGACCCCCACGTGACCCTGGCCGCCGCCTTCGGGCTGCCGCTGCTGCAGTACGCCGGCCGCTGTGACGCCGCCAGAGCCTGCCGCCGCATCGCCGCCCGGATTCAGGGGATTTATCAGCCCATCCCCTTCCGCTGAAGGAATTCAACACCAAGGGAACCCGCCTGCGGGATTCCCATTATATAAAGGAGTGACTGCTGTGAATATTGCTTTCCTGGCGCATGACAAGAAAAAAGAACTGATGGTTCAGTTCTGCACAGCCTACAAGAGCGTGCTGATGAAGCACAATCTGTTCGCCACCGCCACCACCGGCCGCCTGATTGCCGACAATACCGGCCTGCCCATCACCCTGCTGCTTTCCCATAAGCAGGGCGGGCATCAGCAGATTAACGCCCGCATCGCCTACAACGAAATCGACCTGGTGCTGCTGTTCACCGACCCCAACACCACCGACCCCTGGGA
>JBJDYM010000196.1:0-1672 GCA_051867315.1 Faecousia sp. | reverse complement strand
ACCGGAAGGTGGATGCCCCCAGCGGCACCGCCAAAATGCTCTTTGAGGCGGTGAAATCCGTGCGGCCCAACGCGGTGGAGCACGATGGCCGCTCCGGCGAGTGCAAGCGCACAAAGGACGAGGTGGGCATTTCCTCTTTGCGGATGGGCAGCGTGGTGGGCGTTCATGAAGTGCACATCTGCACTGCAAGCCAGACTGTCACATTGCGCCACGAGGTTTCCACCCGGAACATGCTGGCCGAGGGCGGCGTGGAGGCTGCCCGCTTTATGGTGGGCAAGCCCAAGGGCATGTACAACATGGGCAGTCTGCTGACCGCCCGGTAAATTGTTATTTAACGCACCCTTGGCTCCCCCTCTGGGGTAGCTGCCGAGAAAAGCGAGGCTGAGGGGGTGTCGCCGGTTCGGAGGAACAGAGCCCCAGAAATCGGAACATTGTGCCACTTATGCGACGACACCCCACCCGACCTCGCTTTTCTCGGCTACAGAGGGGAGGGCAAGAACCCCACAAACACCAATTTGTCATCAACCTCAATTTGCTCAAGGAGGCGTTGGCATGAAAATATACTATATGAACGGCGCCGGAAATGACTTTATGGTCATGGATGGCCGGGGGCTGAACCCGGACTATGGTGCCCTTTCTAAAAAGCTCTGCGCCATCACCGGTGCGGACGGTTTTATGGCGGTGGATTACTCCGAAACCGCCGATTTCAAGCTCCATTTCTACAATTCCGACGGCTCCCGGGGGGAGATGTGCGGCAACGGTGCCCGATGCATCTGCCGCTTTGCCAATGAACTGGGCATCGCGGGGGAGAATATGACCGTGGAGACCGATGCCGGACCGGTGCCCGGCTGGCACCTGGAGGGCAGCCGCTACCGCATCCGGCTGAATACTCCCACCACGGTGGACCTGCACCGGAAGGGGGACATCGCCTATGTGGAGCTGGGCAATCCCGGCCTGCCCCATGCGGTGCGGGAATACCGGGGGGATGTATGGGCCGATGCAGAAACGCTTCGCCCGGAGATGGAGGAATTGCGCCGCGACCCCGCCTTCCCCAAGGGAGCCAATGTGAACTATTATTCCAGGGTGTCCGATACCGAGGTCAACGTGCTCACCTTTGAGCGGGGAGTGGAGGATTTCACCCTGGCCTGCGGCACCGGCTGCGGCAGCGTGGCCACCGTCCTGTGGCTGCAGGGCAAGCTCCCCGGGGGAAAGCTGACCCTGAACAACCGGGGCGGCACCCTGAATGTCACCGTCACCGGCCAGGAAAAAGTGGAGGCCCTCTACCAGGAAGGCCCTACGGAAATTGTAAAGATTTACGATCTGGAAGTTTGATCAGACAGATTGGCGTTTGTAGGTTGCACCGCACCCAAGGGGAGAATATCATCCTCCCGCGCGGTACAAACCTTCAATGTGATGCCGGGTTGGGCGAATCCGTACCAGCGTTCAGCATTGTACCATTGGGCCGAACGCTCCGTTTCGATACAAAAGCGGGAGGCTGATAGCCTCCCCACAGTGGCTGGTGCAGTAAACACCAATTTGACGGACTGCCCATCAACCCGATGCGCCCACAAAACATTTCTGTTGACAAAGTTGGGTTCTTTTGGATATAATATACTTTACAAAAGCTGTGAAGAGAAGAGTACCTTCCATCCAGCCGGTCAGAGAGCCCGGG
>JBJDYM010000195.1:0-1678 GCA_051867315.1 Faecousia sp. | reverse complement strand
CCGTCGATGTGGCTGCGCTCGTAGCCGTGGCTGGCGAAGACGCCGGCGCCGATCAGGCCGTGGCGGATATCATAGCCCGCCCTCAATGTGGCCTCCACGTCGGAGCCGTAGTGGGGATAGACATCCACGGCGTAGTCCGCCCCGGTTTTCCTGGCGGCCTCGATCAGCCTGCCCACCACCTGATAGCTGTAGGGCCCGCCGGAGTCCTTGGCGCAGATGCTCACCTGTCGCTCGGTGCAGCTTAGCCCCTCGCCCACGCAGCCCATATCCACGGAGATGGCCTCGGTGACCCCCTGGGGCACGCTGGCACTGCCGCCGTGGCCCACCTCTTCGTATACGGTGATGTGGGCGTAAACCCGGCGGGCGGGGATGATGGCATTGTCCTTTAAGTATTTGGCAAAGCCCAGCAGGATGCCCACGCTGAGCTTGTCGTCCAAAAACCGGCTCTTGAGATAGCCGGAGGCGGTGCGGCGGGTGCGGGGATCGAAGCAGACAATGTCCCCCACCTCGATGCCCAGGGCCCGGACCGCCTCGGCGCTGGTGACGTCCTCATCCAGCACGATCTCCACGCTGTCCCAGCTGCGCTTGGTGTCGTCGTAGCTGCCGTTGACGTGGATGCTGGGGTCGTGGAGCTGGGCGGTGCCCTCATACACCCGGCCCTCCCGGGTGTGGACGCGGACATTTTCCGCTTCGGCGTTGTTGGCGTTCATGCCGCCCAGGCTGGTGATTTTCAGCCGCCCGCTGCCGGTGATCTGGCGAACCATGCCGCCCAGGGTATCGGTGTGGGCCTCCAGAAGCAGTCCGTCCTGGCTGTCCTCGCCTCCCAGATCCACCAGGACGCCCCCTTTGGCGGTGATGGCGGCGTTAAATCCCAAAAATTGGAATTGGGCGCAGACCCATTTGGCTGCCTGCTCCGTAAAGCCGGAGGGGGAATCGATGGAAAGCAGCTGGGCGGTTTTCTCCCAGGCGTAATCCGCATAAGCTTGTGTGATCATGGTTACCTCCCAAAAATGTGGAAATGCCAGACCCCGGCTACCTCCCGCATGGCGTGGTTGATGAGCTGGGGCAGCCGGGAGGTTTTTGCGGGCACGCCCACAAATTCGATCCCCAGCTTTTCCGCCATCAGGCCGGAGCGGTAAAGGTGGTATTCGCTGGAGAGAATTGCCAGCTTTTCCGGGCGGCTGCCGGTTTTTTCTTCAATCAGGTCCAGGGAGAAGCGCATATTCTCGTCGGTGGAGGTGGCCTTGTCCTCCATCCAGACGCGGCTTTCGTCAATGCCCAGCTTCACCAGCTCGTCATACATGCTCTGGGCCTCGGTGATGGGCTCGTCCTGCCCCTGGCCGCCGGAGACGATGGCGATGACATCCTCGTGGCTTTCCAGATACTCAGCGGCGGCATAGATCCGGTCCCACAGGGACACGGAGGGGCCGTCATCTCTTACCTTGGCCCCCAGCACCACCAGATACTCCGCCTCTTCTCCCGGGGTGCCGGAGCTGGCCTGAATGATGTGGTACTCGGTAAAGCTGAACAGCGCCAGGCCGCAGATCAGGGCCAGGGTGAACACAATGGTGGTCACCCGGGCAAACCGGGGGAAAACCCGGCCCACCAGGGGCATCAGGGTGTAAAACAGAATCACGCAGATGATGCCCAGGCACACCAGAGCGGTGAAGCTGTAGCC
>JBJDYM010000194.1:0-1679 GCA_051867315.1 Faecousia sp. | reverse complement strand
CTTCGGGGGCGGGCTTCAGCATAACCGTGCCGGCGCCGAAGATGCCGATGACATCGTGGGGGATGGTGTCGCCAGCCAGGGAGACCTTGACCATGTTCTTCTTGGCATCGGCGATGCCCTTCAGAATGGCCTCGGAAACCTCGGCGGCCTTGCCCAGGCCGTAGCCAACGGTACCCTTGCCGTCACCGACAACCACCAGAGCGGAGAACTTCATGACACGGCCGCCCTTCACGGTCTTGCTGACGCGGTTCAGGTAAACGACCTTTTCAATGAGCTCGGGAGCTTCATTGTTAGGAGTCTTATTGTAAGCCATTTCTTTTCCTCCTCTACCTTAGAACTGAAGTCCGCCCTCGCGGGCACCCTCGGCCAGAGCAGCAACACGGCCATGGTAAACATAACCGCCGCGGTCGAAAACGACCTGCTCGATGCCCTTTGCCTTGGCGCGCTCAGCCAGGACAGCTCCCACCTTCTTGGCAGCCTCGCAGTTGCCGGTGGCGCCTTCAAATTCCTTCTCCAGCGTATTGGCGGAAACCAGAGTTACGCCGTTGACGTCGTCGATGATCTGGGCGTAGATGTTCGCATTGCTGCGGAACACGTTCAGACGGGGACGCTCAGGGGTGCCGGAGACCTTGCCACGAACGCGGACATGCCGCTTCAGGCGCATTGCTTTCTTATTGATCTTGCTAACCATTTCGGCACACCTCCATTACTTCTTGCCACCGGTCTTACCAACCTTGCGGCGGATGACCTCAGTGGTATACTTGATGCCCTTGCCCTTGTAGGGTTCGGGGGGACGCTTGCCGCGGACTTCGGCGGCAAACTGGCCGACGGCCTGCTTGTCGATGCCGCGGATGATGATCTTGTTGGGGTTGGGAACCTCGATGGTGATGCCGGGGATCTCGTCCACGAACACCTCGTGGGAGTAGCCCAGACGCATGACCAGCTGATTGCCCTTCTTCTCGGCACGGTAGCCGACGCCGTTGACATCCAGCTCCTTGGCATAGCCCTTTTCAACGCCCTCCACCATGTTGTGCAGCAGGGTGCGGGTCAGGCCGTGCAGGGACTTGTGCAGGTGCTCCTCATCGGGGCGGTCAACGGTCAGGACATTGCCCTCAACCTTCAGGATCATGTCGGGATGGAAGGTGTAGCTCAGGGTGCCCTTGGGGCCCTTCACGGTGACGGTATTGCCCTCGGCAATATCCACCGTGACATTTGCCGGAATGATGACCGGCTTCTTACCAATTCTAGACATTTCCGAATCCTCCTTACCAGACAAAGGCCAGCACTTCGCCGCCGATGTGCAGCTCGCGGGCCTTCTTGTCGGTCATGACGCCCTTGGAAGTGGAGACGATGGCGATACCCAGGCCCTTGAGAACCTTGGGCAGCTCCTCAGCACCGGCGTAAATTCTCAGACCGGGCTTGGAAACGCGGCGCAGACCGGAAATGACTGCCTGCTTCTTGCCCAGGTACTTGAGGGTGATGTGAATGGTGCCCTGGTTGCCGTTGTCGACAACGCTGAACGCCTTGATATAGCCCTCGTCCAGCAGGATCTGGGCAATGGCCTTCTTCAGGTTGGATGCGGGAACATCCACAGTTTCGTGCTTGGCAGAGTTCGCGTTCCGGATACGGGTCAGCATATCTGCTACGGGATCGGTGATTTGCATGTTAATATCCTCCTT
>JBJDYM010000193.1:0-1683 GCA_051867315.1 Faecousia sp. | reverse complement strand
CTTGCCCTGCACATTCTGGCCGAGGCCCAGAAGCGGGGCGGTGAGGTTGCCTTCGTGGATGCAGAGCATGCGCTGGATCCCGTCTACGCCGCTGCGTTGGGTGTGGATACCGATAATCTCCTGGTTTCCCAGCCCGACACCGGTGAGCAGGCCCTGGAGATTACCGACGCCCTGGTCCGTTCCGGTGCGGTGGACGCGGTCGTTGTGGACTCCGTGGCCGCTCTGGTGCCCAAGCAGGAAATCGAGGGCGAGATGGGCGATACCTTTGTGGGCCTCCAGGCGAGACTGATGTCCCAGGCCCTGCGGAAGCTGGCCGGCACCATCTCCAAAACCAACTGCGTGGTCATTTTCATCAACCAGCTGCGCATGAAGATCGGCGTGATGTACGGCAACCCCGAGACCACCACCGGCGGCAATGCACTGAAATTCTATGCCTCCGTCCGTTTGGATGTCCGCCGGGTGGAGTCCATCAAGGAAGACGGCAATGTGGTGGGCAACAAGACCCGGGTCAAGGTGGTCAAGAACAAGGTTGCGCCCCCGTTCCGGGAAGCCATTTTCGACATCATGTATGGCCAGGGCATTTCCAAATGGGGCGAGCTGGTGGATCTGGCGGTCCAGATGGACATCATCCAGAAGAGCGGCAGCTGGTTCAGCATGGGTGACGAGCGCATCGGCCAGGGCAAGGACAGTGTGAAGGCCTATCTGCTGGCCAATCCCGAGATTGCCGACCGGGTGGAGGCCGAGGTTCGGGAGAACCTGTGGAAGATCTCCGGCGGCGCTCCCAAGGCGCCTGCCAAAGCAGCGGAGCGTCCCATTGCCGTAAGTGCCGACGACTTCAACGATGAGGATTGAGCTGCTGAAAACCACCCCTGACCGGGTTGGACGTTATTTCGTTCAGTTTGACAACGGAAGCGTGCTGCGGCTGTACCGGCAGACCTTGGAGGATTTCTCCCTTTATTCCGGCATGGAGCTTACCCAGGAGCAATTTGAGCAGCTCTCAAAATCCGCAGAGGCGCTTTCCGCCAAAATGCGGGCGGTTCGAATTGTTTCCGCATCCAATATTTCCAAAAAAGATTTGGAAAGCCGGCTTGTTCAGAAGGGAGAAAAACCCGCAGATGCCCACCAGGCGGTGCGCTGGCTGGAAGAGCTGAACCTGCTGGATGATGAGAAAACCGCAGAACAGATCGTCCACTCCTGCATTTCCAAGGGCTACGGCCTTGCGAGAGCCAAACAGGCACTCTACGAAAAGCGGATTCCCAAGGAGCTTTGGGAGGCTGCCTTGGCAGATTACCCGGATCAGAAGGACGCAATTTCCGCATTTTTAAAATCAAGAATTACCAATGCATCGGATCAAAGGCAGATCAAACGGGCGGTGGATTCCCTTCTTCGCCGGGGACACAGCTACCGGGTGATTCGGGAAGCGCTGAATGAGCTTTGTTTTGATGCCGATGATTTTCCGGAGGACGAATAAATGGCTGTGATTGGATTTATTTCTCTTGGATGTGCCAAAAACCAGGTTGACTGTGAGCGGATGATGTACCGCGTCCAGGAGGCAGGATATACCGTCAGCGGTGAGATCGTGGGCTGCGACGTGGTTGTCATCAACACCTGCGGTTTCATCGATTCCGCCAAATCAGAGGCCATCGACCATATTCTGATGGCCGGCGCCCTGAAGGCAGAGGG
>JBJDYM010000192.1:0-1683 GCA_051867315.1 Faecousia sp. | reverse complement strand
CCGGTGAAGTCCAGGTCCCCGGAGGCGGAGTCCATCTCCAGGGAATGGACATTGCAGTTTTGGAAGGTGTGCTTCCCGCTGGCGGTTTCCACGTCGGCTTCGTCGATGCTGAGATATGTTACCATCACGTCGGCGGAGGCGGCGTCGATTTCCAGTTCTTCGCACAGCCAATCCTGGGGAACGGTGATGTGCAGATCCTTTTTGACGCTCGATGGGAGGTTCAGGGAGATGATGCTGTTGTTCTCGCTGTATTCCACAATCAGCTGGGAACCGCCCTTTTTCAGCACCATGGGTTTGTCGTCCTCACTCCGGGACTCGGTGACGGTGATCTTATCGGTATCGCAGGCCTCCAGATGAATGGTTCCGGCCACCCAGGAGATTTTGAGACTCTCGATATCCTGGGCAGAAAAGGAGGTTTCCTGTACCATGGGAGCGTCGCTGCCCTTTTTCAGAATGATCGCATGATTGCCGTACATCCTGAACCCAATGCCGCCCAGGAGCACGGCAATCAGGGCCAGGGCGAGGATGGAAAAGAGAACGATTCGGACAATGGCGTTTCGTTTCATGTCAGTAATCCTCCTTCAGGTCGATGCAGGCATTCACCACGCCCTTGACAGCGCCGATGATGGGGAAGATCAGCCAGGTGATGAACCAGGCGCCGGTGGCGAAGCTGATGAGAAAGTACAGAACCAAACCCACGGTGGAGATCAGGGAACCCACGCTCTTTTTCAGCTGCTTCCGGGAGGCATCGCTTCTGGGCCTTTCAACGTATGCACTGTTCTTTTCCCTGGCGGCGGAGCTGGGGCTTTTGAACAGGAGCAGCAGGGCGGTGGCAACGGCAACAATCACCAGCAGGCAGCACAGACCCACCTCATCCCAGCCTAACCTGCTGAACAGAAACAGGGGGACAGGGGAGATGATGTACAGGAAAATAGCGACGGCTCGCATCATCCGGGACACAGCCGAGGCGGTGCCCTCAAATTCCGGCATGGGTGCGTAGACCGGCTCCCGGTTCTCTTCGACGAAATCCGGGGCGGCTTTCCCGTTGATGATCTCGTTTACGTCCCCAATGCCGGTGATGGCCTGGCGGTAGGCTTCCACCGCAGATTTCCCACGGGCAATCAGATCGTCGTAACGGTCCAGGGTGTTTTGCAGGATTTCCTGCTTGATGTCCTCCACACCGTCGTTCCCGGCGAAGAGAAGGTTCACATATTGAATCAGCTGCTCTCTCATTTTTCTTCCTCCACTTCCAATAGCTTATCCATGATTTCCTTGGTTTCGTGCCATTCCTCCATCAGTCGGCGGCAGGCCAGCCGCCCGGCGGGGGTGATGGCGTAGTAACGCCGCCGGGCCCCTGCGCCGCTGTCGCCCCAGTAGGAGGTGATCAGGCCCTGTTCCTCCAGCCGTTTGAAGGCGGTGTAGAGTGTGGCTTCCTTCAGCTCCAGCCGCCGGTCGGAGAGGGTGGATATGGTTTTGTTGATTTCGTATCCGTAGCTGTCACCCCGCAGCAGGCGGGCCAGAATCACGGCATCCGTGTGGCCGCGAATCAGATCTCCGGCAATGGACATTCCAATCCCTCCTTCGTGGCATCATAATAGCATATAGTACCTCATCTGTCAAGGTATATCTAAAAAAAGAATACATCAATGTGAAATTTGGACACATGAAGAAAGGAGCGGCCGG
>JBJDYM010000191.1:0-5503 GCA_051867315.1 Faecousia sp. | reverse complement strand
GGCAATTCCAAGAGAAAGCTCTCCAAGCGCAAGGACCCGGAGCTGGCCCTGACCTACTACAAGGCAGAGGGCTTCCCTGTCCAGGCAGTATACGAATATATCATGACCCTGCTGAATTCCAACTACGAGGACTGGCGGCGGGCCAATCCCACCGCCCCTGCGGGAGAATTCAAGTTCAGTCCCAAGAAGCTGAACCCGGCAGGCAACCTGTTCGACTATGCCAAGCTGTGCGATGTCTCCAAGAATGAAATCGCCAAAATGGACGCCCAGCAGGTTTATACCTTACTTCTGGACTGGGCGAAGGAATTTGACCCCGCATTCGGCAGCAAGCTGGAAGCAGATCCCGAATTTGCGAAGAAGATTCTGGCCATTGGCCGGGGCGGGAAAAAGCCCCGCAAGGACATGGCCACCTGGGCCGAGGCCAAGCCGTACATGGGCTTTTTCTATGACGACTATCTGGAAGCGCCCTGCTTTGATGAGAAGTTTGACAAGGCGGTCATCCGCAGTGCCCTGGAAAAATTCCTGGAGCGCTTCAACTTCCAGGATGATTCCAATACCTGGTTTGACAAGGTGAAGGCAATCACCAATGAACTGGGCTTCACCACCGATATGAAGGCCTATAAAGCCGACCCCGCCGCCTACCCCGGCACGGTTGCAGACGTATCCACCTTCCTGCGCCTGGCGGTGACAGGAAAGACCAACTCCCCCGACCTGTACACCGTCATGCAGATTCTGGGCTATGATGCAACGGTTTCCCGCATCAAAAATGCCATTGCTCTGCTGGCTGAATAATCCCGTCTCACCGGCTTCCGATTCGGAAGCCGGTGATTTTCTGCATCCGTCCTTTACAGAATTTGTCCTATATGGTATGATTCGTACAGAAAAAGCAAGGGGGTAGATTCCGATGTACGCAGAATACAGCTGCGAAGAATTTGAAAAGAAATTCACCTATACGGGAAATGATTTAGGGGCAAATTGGAGCCCAAATGAAACTTTTTTTCGTCTGTGGGCACCCACGGCCCAATCTGTTCGGGTATGCCTTTACCACTCCGGCACGGCGGGCACAGCGGATTTCATTCGCAGCCTTCCCATGACCGCTGATCAAAACGGGACCTGGATTGCACGGGCCGACGGGGATTTGAACGGCATTTATTACACTTACCTTGTAAACGCGAATGGGAACATGGTGGAGGCCTGTGACCCCTATGCCGCTGCCGTAGGGGTCAACGGAAAGCGGGCCATGGTCTGCAATCTGAAAAGTACCGACCCGGATGACTGGGAACGGGACTGCACCCCGGTCAAATCCCGGAACTATACCGATTACGCCATTTATGAGCTCCACATCCGGGACCTTTCCTCACTGGCATCCTCCGGAATCACCCACAGAGGAAAGTACCTGGGTCTGGCAGAAACCGGGACCAAACTGAAATCCGGCGAAGCTACCGGACTGGATCACATCCGGAAACTGGGCGTAACCCACATTCATCTGCTCCCTGTTTACGATTACGGCTCTGTGGATGAAGCAAACCCCGGAAAAGCATACAATTGGGGCTATGATCCGGTAAACTTTAATGTGCCGGAGGGCTCCTATTCCACCAATCCCTTTGACGGATTCACCCGGATTCGGGAGATGAAGCAGATGATCCAGTCCGTGCATCAAAACGGCCTGGGGGTCATTCTGGACGTGGTCTACAACCACGTGTACCACACCTTTGAGTTTTCCATGAACCAGATTGTCCCCGGGTATTTCAGCCGGGAAAACGAGGAAGGGACCCTCTCCGATGGCTCCTGCTGCGGCAACGATACTGCCTCAGAGCGGTCCATGGTGCGAAAATTCATCGTGGATTCCGTGAGCTACTGGGCGGACGAATACCATGTAGACGGCTTCCGGTTTGATCTGGTGGGCCTGTTGGATACCATCACCATTCAGGAAATCATCGCCTCCGTTCGCAGGAAGCATCCCCATGTCATGTTCTACGGAGAGGGCTGGGATATTGCCACCCAGGTTACCAAACCCAATGTGCCCCTGGCCATTCAGAAAAATGCCTGGATGATACCCGAATTTGCTTTTTTTAATGACACCATGCGGGATACCATGCGGGGTTCCGTCTTTGATTATCATTTGCCGGGCTTCATCTCCGGTGCGCCGGTATCCAAATGGCATCTGCTGAAATGCTTCCAGGGCAGAATGGATTGGAGCTGTATGCCCAGCCAGATCGTGAACTACGTCTCCTGCCACGACAATCACACCCTCCACGACCGGATTGCCAAGGCCCTTCCGCGGGCAGAGGAAGCAGAAATTGCCAAACGGTGCCGGATGGCTGCCGCCTTTTATCTGCTGAGTACCGGAATTCCCTTCCTCCAGGCAGGAGAGGAAATGCTGCGAACCAAGAAAACCAGATCTGGAAAATATGTTGGCAACAGCTACCGTTCTCCCGACCAGGTCAACGGAATCAAGTGGAGCCGTCTGAAAGAACCGGAGGTTCAGAACACCGTCCGGTATTACCAGGGTCTTCTCTCCCTGCGCGGAAAGCACCGGCTCTTCCGCATGACGGACCCGGATGCGGTGTGCCGGTGCATCACACTGCTGCCCGGTACCCCGGATGATCTCACGGTCTTTCAGCTCCGGGATGAAGATGAGGTCATTCTTGCAGTATTTAACCCCAGTGGGAATCCGGTAAAATTGACCCTGCCGGAGGGAAAATGGGAGGTTTACGCAGAGGAAAACCGGGCAGGCAGCGCGGTGTTGGCATCGGTTTCCGGTGAAACGTCCATTGCGGCAATTTCTGCCTTTGTCGCAATTTTGGCCCAATAATTCCCATCCGTCCGACAGTCTCACCAAATATCCGGCTTTTCGGTTGACATTTTCAGTGAAAGTGACTATAATAAAAGCAACCACTCAGCAAGGAGGCAATATTATGGAAAAACGAATCATTACCATCAGCAGAGAGTACGGCGCCGGCGGTCTGCCGGTGGGCCGGTTGATTGCCGAAAAACTGGGTATTCCCTTCTATGACAAAAAGCTTGTTGAACATGTTGCTGAGGAGTCCGGTTTTGCCCCCAAATTTATTGAGGAGCACGGAGAGCACTCCCCCAGCGGCAGTGTATTTTCCTATGCCTTTGCTCCCCAGGGGGTTCCGGGTGTGATGAATGGACTTTCCACCTCCGATTTTTTGTGGAACGTGCAGTGCAAGGTGATCCTGCAGCTTGCGGAGAAAGGCCCCTGCGTAATCGTTGGCCGCAACGCTGACTACATCCTGAAAGACCGAAAAGACGTACTCAATGTTTACCTCCATGCGGACATTCCCTATCGCGTTGCCAGAATTCTGGAAGCAAGCCCCAATGAGAAAAATCCGGAAGCTCTGATTGCGGCCCGGGATAAGCGCCGCAGACTGAACTATCAGCACTACACCGGCCGCACCTGGGGCTTGTCACAGAATTACCACATCTGCCTGGACACCAGCGTCCTGGGTATTGAGCAGTGCGCGGATATCATTCTGAATGCCGTGAAAAACAGCAAATAAATTGAAAAATGATCCCGTCCAAAGCATGTTTTTGCCGTGGACGGGATTTTTTATCAGGCATTTGCCGGTTCGGCTTCTTTTTCCTGCTGGGCTTGGAAATGGATGCTGACGCCGTTTACCTCCACGTCTTCATCCGCGCTGATCATAATGTACTTCACGCCGCCAATGACCCGAGTCTCCACCAGGTCGGTGCGGGTGGGGTCAATTTTGATGGCGATATCCGGGGTGTGGATCTCAAAATGCTTGCTGTCAATGATGTTCTTGGGATGAAGCTCTGCCTCAAAGCCAAAGGCTTCATCGTACTGCACACTGAATTTGGCCACGCCGGTTTCGGAAACACCGCAGGAGGTCAGCACATCCTTGAGCACATTCTTATCAATCAGCAGCGGATCGGGAACCTTGCTCTCCTTATGGAGCTCAATTCGTTCGCAGAGCTGCTCGTGGACGGTCTGCACCACATCCAGATTGCACTCGTCCCCCAGGGCCGTGGCGAGCAGGGCTTCAAAGCATTTTTTCTGCTCCGCCGCAGGCTTGGGCACGGGAGTATGAAACACCGCCTCAATCAGGGCATCCTGATTTTCCTTGGTGTTATGGGTATAGTAGAGTGCGTTGTAGATATTGGTGGAACGGTTATCAAAGGCCGGGAACAGGAAGCCGATCTCCGGAGCGGATACCGGCTGATTCATGGCCCCGTCGTGGAAGGTTTTCTCCTCCGGGACATAGTGCAGATTGGCCTTTGTCTGTTTCACCGGGCAAACGGCACAGATGAGGTAGGTATAGGTCTCATCTGCGGAGTCGTTTTGCAGGGAATCGTCCTTGCTCTTGAAGGGAACGTCGTAGGTATCGCAGCCCAATAGAATCAGGTAATTCCCTTCCAGCACAATCGTATCGATCATCTTTTTGTAGAGGGTCCTGCGCAGTTCCTCGTCCTGGAGGGTGGTTTTGCGCAGCTCCATCAGCAGCTCATGCTCCGGGCTGCCGGCCACCTGACTTGTTTTAAACGTCAAATCGATCAGGTTCTTTCCAACGGAACCGGAGAGCGTCTTGCGCAGGATGGCAAAATACTTGTCCGCTTCATTCTCGGACATGATGCCGGTGCTGGCCCGGTATTCGGCAATGATCTCTTTGTTGTCGTTGACAAAGCAGCCGAAAATCGCGGTCATATTGCTGCGGTCACGGCGCAGATGGCGGCGAATTTCGCCGATTTCTTTTTCGTTCATCGTTTTTACCTCATCATTTGAAAAATGCTTTTTGATTATAGCACACGGAATTCAGAAAAGCCAGAGAAAAATCAGCCCCGCACGCAAATGCAGGGCTGGTTTTGTTTTATTCCCAAAGGCATTTCCAATTCTGAATGAAGTATTCCACGCCGGAGTATACCGTGGTCAGGATGATGACCGCAATAACCGTCCAAATCAGGAACGCATTCTGGGGGAACACCATCAATACGCACAGTCCAACCATGGTGCTGGCGGTTTTTACCTTGCCGCTCCATCCGGCCGCAATCACTGTGCCCTTCCCCACAGCCACCAGGCGAAGACCGGTGACGGCGAACTCCCTGGTGAGCACGATCATCAGCGCCCAGGCGGGGAAACGGCCCCACTCGCAGAACATGGTCATCACAGCGATGGTGAGCAGCTTATCTGCCAGCGGGTCCAGAAATTTTCCGAAATCGCTGACCTGGTTGCATTTTCGGGCAATCTGACCGTCAATGTAGTCGGTTACACTGGCCAGGATGAACAGGAACAGGGAGATGTACATCCACACTCCCGAAACGCCCCCGCTCAGATACATGGCGACCATCAGCGCCGGAATCAAAAAGACTCTGACCAGAGTGATTTTGCTTGCAGTCGTCATCATGCTTCCTCCTCTGCCAAAAAGCCCGTCAGGTCACCGTCCTGGGTTCCGTCAATATGAACCATCACAAAGTCGCCCTCCTGCAGCGGCTCCTGGGCTGCAATCCAGACTCTGCCGTCAAT
>JBJDYM010000190.1:0-1685 GCA_051867315.1 Faecousia sp. | reverse complement strand
ATGTGATACCAGCCGTCATAGTACATGGGGCCGTGGGGCTCGTTCATCCATTTCCCCGGAGGGCACAGGTGATAGGTTGGCCGCTGCCGGTCATTTGCGTAAGCGCTTCTTCGGGGCATGGCCAGAAGGACGGCGGTTTCCTCCCGCTCTCCCGTGAATACCGCGCGGTGAAGGGAGAGAATATCTTCTTCGCTTTTGGCAGCGGCATCCAGCTCTGCCCATTGCAGGAACCCATAAAAGCAGCCGAAGGGCACATCTTCTGTAAAGAAGTCACCGTCCATCCGTCTGCCGATATAGGGACAGCCCTCCGGGAAGGTGAGCTTGGTGTGCCGCCGGAACTGCTTCCGATTGGAAAACACACCATTCACGTATAGATCGCACCAGCCCGCATCCCCACGATACGCCACAGTGACCACATTGCGCACCTCCGCCCGGGCGTGGGCGCGGATGGAGGAAAAGCGGATGGGGGCGCGGTCAATGCCCAGGTTTACGGTGACAATACCTCCCTGCTCCAGCAAGACCTCTATGCCCTTGTTTTCTTTGGCACTGTAATAGGTAAACAGTCCGTCACCGTGGGCGGAATAGGTGATGGGAAGAAAGCTCAGGCTGATGGTAAAGCATTCTCCATCCGGCAGGCAGTTGCGTTTTCCGCGAAACCAGTGGGAGTAGCCGTCGAAGAGGAAGCTGTCCCCCCAGAAGTGGTAGTCCCGGTTTTGGAATGCGGAATCCTGGGAGAGGGAAAAGGTGATCCCCGCCTCGCTGCATTTGCAGGAGGGGCCGTTCTTGGGATCAGAATAGAATGTAAAGCGCATGGTTTGACTCCAAATTATACTCCTGCCTCATGAAATTGTTCCTCAATCTGAAAAGCCTCGTTCAGCTGATCATAGAGCAGGAATTGGGACAGGAACAGAATATACCAGATGCCCACAATGGGCGCAATCAGCAGCGTCCAGGGCGCGAAAAGAATGCAGATTCCCCAGTAAAAAACCTGCAGCAGCCCCACACCCATGACGCGCCAGAAGTTCTGAATGGTAAACAGCAGGGCGTTTCGCAGCCGGATTCCCGGAGACTGCTGAAACAGCACCAGCTGAGACCAGTAGAGCTGCGCGATGACCATGGTCAAAAGAGCAGCGAACAGGAAAAGCAGGATGGTTCCCGGGGAGGGGGCAGTCTGTGACCACCAGAGCATCATGCCCATGAAGCAGAAGAAGCCAACCATCAGCCCCAGCAGCGCGCCGGGAACAAGGCTCCCCCCAAAATTCTGCTTCCAGCTTTTCTTGTAGCTCAGCCACCAGGGCATGGGATCATCCCGCATGGCCCGGAGCAGGCTGTCCTGCATTCCGGACAGGAACGGCCCGAAGATCATACCGCCCGCAGCAGCGCAGGGGATCAGCACCAGAATGCTGGAGGTGGCGATGGCCAGCCCGATTCCTGCCGCCAGGGGCAGAAGTCCCAGAATGGTCAGCGCGTTCAGCTTGAACCAGTCCCCAAAATGGCGGCCTAAAAGCTGCTTGTAGCGGTTGAAGCCGGTTTGCCGCTTGGTTTCATCGTAGAATTTGTCTTCCGGGATAAACATTCCCATGTTGTTCGCCTCCTATTCCTGCGCGTAGTGGCAGTGCTCCAGAAAATCTGCCAGTACATCCAAAGGTTTCTGGGAGAAGTCTTCCAGCGTGACCACATCCACC
>JBJDYM010000189.1:0-1685 GCA_051867315.1 Faecousia sp. | reverse complement strand
GGACGTTGTTCACAAGCTGAGGATTTTCCAGAAAGTGCTCCGCAATGAATTTGGAACGCAGCGGATCGCCGGGCATCAGCACGGTTTTGCCGAAATCACCGGGCTTTGCAGAAATATGAGGGGTTGGGGTTGGAAACATAGTGCATTTCTCCTTTTCAAAATCGATGAAACACGGTTACCAGATCAATTCGCCGTCGCCGCCCATGAGCCTGGTCATTTCCTCGATCCGTTCCAAGGGGAATGGGGGCGAAGACACCGGCCTCATGGCCAGGGACATAAGCTTCATGGGATTGTCGTCCGCTGCAATTTGGTACTGCGCGGATGGGGCAAAAGACCCGCCGTCCAGCCGCGGACGATTTATTCAGAGGTTCCTTAGTAGGAACCGTCGTTTTGGGCCTGCTTGCCCGCCTCCATGGCCTTGGCCAGCTTGACGATGCGGGAGGTGCCCAGGCGGGAGGCGCCCAGGGAGATGAATTTCTCCGCGTCTTCCAGGCTGGAAATGCCGCCGGCGGCTTTGATCTTCACATGGGGGGCAACATGCGCGGCGAAGAGCTCCACATCGTGGAAGGTGGCTCCCGCCTTGCTGAAGCCGGTGGAGGTCTTGATGAAGTCTGCCCCGGAATCGGACACCGCACCGCACAGGGCGATCTTCTCCTCGTCGGTAAGCAGGCAGGTTTCGATGATCACCTTTAAGAGCTTGCCCTTGCAGGCCTTTTTGACGGCGGAAATTTCGTCCCGCACGGCGTCGAATTTCCCTTCCTTGGCCCAGCCGATGTTGATGACCATATCCACCTCGTCGGCTCCATTGTCCACGGCATCGGAGGCCATGAAGCATTTGGCGGCGGTGGTGTCATAGCCGTTGGGGAAGCCGATGACGGTGCAGATGGGCAGCTTCTCCCCCACATATTCCTTGGCCTGCCTCACAAAGGAGGCCGGAATGCAGACGGAGGCGGTGCGGTACTTCATTCCATCGTCGCAGATGGCCTTGATTTCCGCCCAGGTGGCCGTCTGAGTCAGAAGAGTGTGGTCACATTTGGATAGAATTTCCTGTAATTCCATGGTCATTACTTCCTTTCATTTGGTGCATCAAGATAACGTTCTACCCGCATTTTCAGATGATAGCGCTCCCGCAGCCGGGCGATTTCGGCCATCATCGGCGTTTTGTGGTGGGCATCCAGCGCCGCCTGATCCCGCCAGCGGTCAATCAGCAGCACGGTTTCCGGGTCCTCCGCCGGGAAAAAGTAGGCGTAGCGTTCGTTCCCTTCCTCGGCCCGGATGCGCGCCACCAACCCGCTGGAGGTCATTTCTTCCGCAAATTTTCTGGCGTCCCCGTCCTTGCCGGTGTAATAAATGTTTACCGTTAAACTCATCAGCATAACTCCTTTGCATTTTGGTCCGAACAAATGCACAAATTGTTGTTTGCGGTGCGAGGAGGTACAAGGTAATACCTGGTACGCTCTTCGCCCAAACCTTCCAAGAAACGCAAGTGCCTGCTGCCCAATCCCTCAGTCAGCTTCGCTGACAGCTCCCTTTACACAAAGGAGCCATGGGCCCTGCCCGCCAAACAACAAGTTACCGTCATCTCTGCCCGTGGAGGCGAATGACCCGGTTTTCCCGGATGCCGCGGACGTAGCATTTGTGGCACATGGCGATGTAGCTGTCATTGCCTCCCAGCACCACCTGGG
>JBJDYM010000188.1:0-1686 GCA_051867315.1 Faecousia sp. | reverse complement strand
TTTCCTGGTGTTCATAGGTCAGTCCTTCCGGAAGCTGATAGGACAGCTCCCCCACCTGAATGGTGGCAGGGCCGGATACCTGAGCGTTCTGTTCTCCCTCCGCCTGTCTGGGATTGAGCCCACAGGCCATCAGAATGCCCAGGCACAGCACCACGCAGGCAATACGCACCCAGGTTTTGGGTTTCTTCCATCGGGCCATATTGCGGATTCTTCCCTTGGTGTCCCCCTCTCCAAAGGCTAGGGGCATTCCCGCAATGGCATTGTGGCGGGTGGTCAGCCGCAGCAGGGCCGCCGAATAATCCGCCCGGATTTTGGAACCCAGCTGCTTGATCACCGCTTCGTCGCAGCTCATTTCCATGTCCTTTGTGGCAAGGATGAACGCCGCCCATACCAGAGGATTGAACCAGTGGATGCACAGAGCCAAATAGCCCAGCAGCTTCCAGATGGGATCCCCCCGGCGGATGTGCTGCCGCTCGTGGGCCAGGATGAATTTCTGTTCCTCCTCCGAAATGCCAGAGGGCAGATAGATTCTTGGCCGGAGAACTCCCATCACGAAGGGGGTATCGATGGAATCCGCCAGATAGGCTCCATCCCGGAGGGCAACCGTTCCGACCAGTTGTCTGCGCAGATGGAGAAATTGAACAACGCTGCAAAGCGCCATGATGGATGCGCCTGCAAGCCAGACACAGGAAGCAATGTCCAAAAGATTTGGTACGTCCATGTTATCTGCGGGAATGTCCTGCATCCGGGTGGGAGCCGCTTGTGGGAGAATTGCTGCTTCTTCCCGATCCCGTACGTACGTGCCGGGAAGGTAGGATACGGTGCTGGCCACCGGCGTGGCGGGCTGCACCTCCGGCTTCAGCCAGCCCAGGGCGGAGACCGAGGCCGACAAAGACACCGGACACAGCAGCCGGAACAGCACCACAGCCCACAGGGCATAGGCGTAGATTTTGGGTGTCCGCTTCAAAAGCAGTCTGGCCACAAGCACCAGGGCAATCACCGCGCTGCCCGTCAGGCTCATGTTCAGAATCTGCAAAAAGATGTCTTTCATCACCTTCACCCCCGCATGGAATCAATGAGCTGCTGCAGCTCCTGGATTTCCGAATCGGACAGCTTTTTCCGGCGGCTGAAGGCCGCCAGAAAGGCCGGCAGGGAGCCTTGAAAGGCACTGTCCACAAACTGCTCGCTTTGCCGGGCATAGAATTCCTCCCGGCTGACGAGGGAGGTCACCTCTCCCCCGGCGTTCTGAAACAAGCCCCGGTCACAGAGCCGCTTCAAAATGGTGTAGGTGGTGGTACGCTTCCAGTTCAGACGCTCCTCCGCCAGCTCCGCCAAACGCCGGGAGGACAGAGGTTCATTTTTCCAGATGATGTCGGCGAAAATGGATTCCACTTCGCCCAGCTTATATTCCGCCATCAGGCTTCCTCCTTTATTCTACTATCTGTAGACAGCTATATTCTACTATAAGTAGACAGCTTTGTCAAGCCCCTCCCATAAAAACTTTCTGCTGATACAAATTGGTGTTAGTGGGGTTCTTGCCCTCCCCTCCGGGGGAGCCAAGGGTGCGTTAAATACCAATTTGCTGGGCAGTACTGGTCGAGGGCCCAGGAGTTGTGGGTTGATTGCCCAGAGTTCGTAACGAATTGGCCGCGGGCCCTGCCCGTCAAACACCGATTTGCTGGGCAG